>JAZBOT010000140.1:0-54893 GCA_036351295.1 Gammaproteobacteria bacterium
ATGGTGCCCGGCGACGGCTTGGTCTGAGCGGCTTCAGCGGAACCGGTAGCGCAGTGTCAGCGACGCCGCATTGCTGCGCCGAATGAGGTTGGAGTTTTCGGGGGTTTCAATTTCGTCCAGACGCCGTACGGTCGGGTTCTGACGGCGAAAAGTGTAAGCGCCCGTCAGCACCCAGTTGCGGGTCAGTCGCCAGGCCATCGTCAGGTCGGCGCGCAAAAACTCGTTCTCGCGCGTGACCAGTGCGCTTTTAAGGTCTTGCTTGAAGGCGACGCCCGCCACTTCGACATTGAGTCGCTCGGTCAACCGGTAACCGAATGATCCGCTGACCTGTATTTTGTCTGCCGGCTGGCCGATGGAGGAGGGCTGCACCGAGCGCGACGCATTAAATTGCCAGTTGTAGCGCTGGCCGGACCGTACCAGCCCGAGGTTGTACTCGGTGCTCTTGAAAGAGGATTCGCTGACCTGCTGATCATTTGGCAGGAAGATGCCGCTTTCGATATCGGTGCTCTGCCGTCCCAGGGCCGCGTTGAACTGCATTTGCTCAGAAATATCAAAGGTGTATAGCAATCGCAGCGAGGTGCCCTCGCTGTCGTTAGTCAAATCACCGACAACCACCGTTACCGGCACGCACGACAGTGAGCCGTCCGGCAGAAACCCCGGCAATTCGCCGGCGCTGCAGACCGGGAAGCGGCCCAGGCGGGTGGCCTCGAGGGTATTGCGGCTCGCGAGGAAGCCGAGCGACTGCCGCTGAGTCAGCTGCCGGTCATAGGTAATCGAGCCCCCATAGGCATCAAAGTCGGAGCGGTCGGTAAAGTCGAGCTCAAAATCAACAGTGGAGTAGTTAACAGAGACGCTCAGCAAATCCTTGGGTGAAACCTGCAGGTTAAGGCGTGGCGCAAATGAAATGCGCTCACGGCGGTCGTCCGCGCGCAGAAAGTTGGCATCGCCGCCGTCGTTCGGGTCATCCGGGTTGGTGTCCTCAGCACTGAGAATGCCCTGATCGTCGTAATTGAAATCGACCCCCCAGGTAATGCGGCGCTCGAGCGTGCTGGTGGACACCCGCAGCAGGTAGTCGGTCTGGTTCAGGTCGCGAAAGTCGCTATCCGGATAGTAGGTTTGGCGCAGTGTCGGCACGATAGCGGTTTCGCGATTCGGATCGATATAGCGCAGGTTGGCGCGCGCGGTCGCTACTGTCGCCAGTGCGCCCTGCGGGTTCTGCAGTTCCGTCAACAGGCCTGGGTTATCGCTGTAGCTGGCGGTAGCCGACAGCTCGCCCTCATTGTCCCAGCTGCCGCCACGGGCTGCTGTCGAGGCGAGCGTTATGGCCAGCAGGCAATAGCCGAGCGTCGCGCCCGGGCGCATTGCTAGCGGGACCGCGCGCATGAGTTCAATCTGGCGAAAACCACACTTTGCCCTCAGGGCACAACGACCACGTCGCCGGCTTTGAGCATGATGTTTTGCTCCAGCCGTTTGCCATTCTCAACGTCGCCGTACCGGAAGGGGATTGAAATGGGTCCGGCCGCGGTGCGGCGCAGGATACGGATGTCGTTTAGGGCGGCAAAGGGCGTGGTGCCCCCGGCGATGCTGAGGGCCTGCATAACGTCTATCTGCGGGTTGGCGATAATCTCGCCCGGCCTATTAACCTGGCCGAGCACGAAAACTTTGTTGCCGTTAATCGCGAGCACGGAGACACTCACGACAAGGTCCGGAATATACCGGGAAAGCCGCTGGGTCAGCAGGATGCGAATCTCCTCGACGCTGCGACCGCGCGCATCGATATCGCCCGCCAGCGGGAAAGAGAACTTGCCGTCCGGTCGCACCAGCACCTCGTTCTGCAGGCCCTCTTCTTTCCAGACGGACACCAGCAGGACATCGCCGGCGTTAATCTGGTAGTCATCCAGTGCCGGCGGCTGGTCGCTGTCCTGCGCGGGCGCCATGCCGGCGAACATCAGCAGGAGCAAGGGCAGCAGGTTGGCAAAACAGCGTCTGGTATGCATGGGTCGACTCTCGTTAGTCTCGTGAAGCCAGAAATTGTCGCTATTTCAGCGACTACCGGCGCAAATCTTACTTCATCTTTCGGTTTAAAGCTGCCTCGGGAGCCAACCGCATACGCAGGCCGCGGCGCAGCGTGCGGTAGTCTTCGGGTGTTTGATCAGTTTTATGTTAACGCTTGACCCTGAAATGACCCTTGAATGCACCCTTCGGATACCTCTCACGAGTCATTGTTTTGTATAGTAGCGGGCAGTTGTAGGGGTGGTGGGGACAACTTTGCTCAATTTACTCGGCCCGGTGCTGGCGTTCGTCGTCACCGTGGTGGTCATCGTGAACGTGAGGCCGCTGGCGGTTGCGTACGGCTTGGTCGACATGCCGGACTCACGCAAGCGTCACCAGGGGCAGATTCCGCTGATTGGCGGCCTGGCAATATTTGCCGGCAGCACCGTCGCCATGACGGTGCAGTATGCACTGCTGGGACGCCCTAATCTTGGTACCGTCGATTTAACCGCATTGCTGCTGGCGTCAGCGCTGCTGGTGGCGATCGGCGTATGGGATGACTTCAGTGATCTGCCTGCTTTCGTCCGGTTGCTGGCCCAGTGTGCCGCGGTGCTGGCGATGATTTATGGCGGCCATGTCGTGCTGCTTGATCTGGGGCACTTGGTGCCCGGCGGCGAGCGGTTGGCGCTGGGGGCCATGGCTGTTCCGTTTACCGTCTTCGGTTGTATCGGTGTCATTAACGCCGTGAACATGATTGACGGTCTCGACGGCCTCAGCGGCAGCCTGACGCTGATTTCACTACTGGGGCTTGGTGTCGCGAACGCTTTGTGGGGCCATGTGGGCAACCAGCACCTGATTGTCATCATTGCGGCCTGTGTGAGCGCTTTCCTGCTGTTCAATCTCCGTACCCTGTGGCGGGATCGTGCGTGGGTGTTCCTCGGTGATGCCGGCAGTATGTTTCTCGGTCTGACACTGTGCTGGCTGACTATCAGCATGTCGCAGGGCGCGACGCGCGTTATCAGCCCGGCCGTTGCGCTCTGGTTTCTGATGCTGCCCATCTACGATGCGGTGAGCATGATGCTGCGGCGGGTGCTGAAGGGACGCTCGCCGTTCTCGGCCGATCGTGAACACCTGCATCATATTTTCGTGCTGGCCGGGTTCTCGGTGGCCGAGACCGTCACGTTGATGAGCGGCATCGCGGTCGTGGGTGTCGTCATTGGCTTGCTCGGTGCCTATTTCGTCGTTCCGGACTGGGTTCTGGCTGCGCTGTTCCTGGCGGGTGGCGCCGCCTATTTCTGGACGATTCGCCGGGCCTGGCGGGTGATGCGGTTTATGCGCCGATCCATATGCCGGCGCTCGCGGGTTGCCGATCGGCGTACTGCGGCGGCGACGGACTACACCGGGCCGGAGCGGCGCAGCGGTCACGAGCGCCGGCTGACTTCAGCGCGGCCACGCGTGCATCATTGAGCCGGTCACGTCTCCAGCCAGAGAACGCTGATCACGTAAGTATCGGTGCGCCGGTAAAGGCCTTCGAGCCGAGTCGGGAGGCCCGTTGCAGGCGTCTCAAGGCAGGGCCGGGCGGAGAACCTTTCACGGCGTGGGTCAAGCGTGACATGCATTTCCCGGAAGTCGACGTAGCGCTGTACCTGCGGATAGATGCATTTATAGATGGCCTCTTTGATGCTGAACAGCAGTCGGCCATCAGCCGCTGAGTAGCTGGCTTGCTCCTCGTCACGCAAAATCAGCTTCAGGGCGTCGCTCTCCAGCAGCCCTGCGGCTTCAATATCCAGCCCGACCCCGGCGAAACCGGGGGTCCGGGCGACCACGGCTGCGGCGAGCGAGCCCGTGTGCGAGATGCTGCCAACGATGCCCGGCGGCCACTGCGGCGCACGATCGTCGCCTTTGGGTATCGAGGTCGGCGGGGCGCCGAGCTGCCGCAGCGCTTGCCGCGCGCAATGGCGGCCGTGGGCAAACTCACGGCGCCTGGCCTCCACCATACCAGCCGCCGCTGTTGCTTCAGCTCCCAGCAGCTCGGCATTCGCCGGGCATTCATCCGATACGGCGACAGCAATGCCGCCGGGAAGGAGGTCAACCAGTAGTTCCTGAAGGGCAGCTGCGGCGGTCATGAGGGCAGTGTGCCGGAAGGTATCCGTCCTGCCAATGTCGGGTCGCTCTGGTAGAATCTCGGCCCCGTCAGCGCAGCACAGGCCCGCCGTATGAAAACTCGCTTTGCTCCCAGCCCCACGGGCTACCTGCATATCGGCAGTGTGCGCACGGCGCTGTTTTCATGGCTGCATGCGCGGCACCACGGGGGACAGTTTGTGCTGCGCATCGAGGATACGGACCGGGAACGCTCTACGCAGCAATCCATTGACGCCATTCTCGAGGGTTTGCGCTGGCTCAATATTGACTGGGATGAGGGGCCCTATTTTCAGACTGACCGTTACGCGCGCTACGCTGAGCTGGCAGAACGGCTGATAGAGGAGGGCAAGGCTTACCGGTGTTACTGCACGCGCGAGGAACTGGAGGCCATGCGTGCCGAACAGACGGCGCGCGGCGAGAATCCGCGGTACAACGGCCGCTGTCGGGCGCGCACGGAGCCGCGGGAGGGTGTCGAGCCGGTGATTCGGTTTCGCACGCCGGCCGCCGGCCATGTGGTGATTGAAGACCTCGTCAGGGGCGCCGTTACCTATGACAATGCCATGCTTGACGACCTCGTCATCATGCGCGCAGACGGCACGCCGACATTTCATTTTGGTGTGGTGGTCGACGATGCGGACATGGCCATTACCCACGTCATCCGCGGCGACGACCACCTGAACAACACCGCCCGGCATGTGCACATGATTGATGCACTCGGCTTTGCGCGCCCGGTTTTCGCCCACCTGCCGATGATACTGGGTGAAGACGGCGCGCGCCTGTCAAAGCGTCACGGCGCTGTCAATGTACTGGACTATCGCGACGCAGGGTATCTGCCTGACGCCATACTGAACTACCTGGTCAGGCTGGGGTGGTCGCACGGCGACCAGGAAATTTTTAGTCGCGCCGAGATGATCGCGCTGTTCGATGTGAGCAATGCCAATGCCTCGGCATCGCGCTTCAACGCGGAAAAGCTGCGCTGGCTGAACCAGCAGTACATCATGGCCACGGATCCGGCGGCGCTGGTGGATGACTTTACTGCGCAGCTGCTCAGGGCGGGGATTGAGCCGGCGGCCGGACCGGCGCCGCTGGCCGTTATTGCCGCCTATCGCGAGCGTGCCGAGACGCTCGGCGACCTCGCCGCCACCGTGGGTTATCTTTACAGGGATGCCGTGGAGTTGGACCCCGCCAGTGCCCGGAAGCAGCTACGGCCGGTTATGATTGAGCCGATAAATACCCTGCGGGCGCGTCTAAACGCCCTCAATAAGTGGCACGCTGCGGACATTCAGGAAGCCCTGCAGGCCACGGCCGATGCGCACGAGATGAAATTCGGCAAGCTGGGCCAGCCGGTGCGGGTGGCGGTGACCGGAGGGTCAGTCTCTCCACCCATCGATGTCACCGTTGAGCTGGTCGGGCAGGACCGCACGCTGGCGCGCCTTGATGCCGCCCTGCAGTTTATGCAAGTGCGGGCGGAGGGCTAGGACGCAAACACAAAGACCGCCTGCTGGCGGTCTTTGTGCGGTATATGGCGTCCCCAAGGGGATTCGAACCCCTGTTACCGCCGTGAAAGGGCGGTGTCCTAACCACTAGACGATGGGGACGAGAAGTGGTGGTGGAGCTAGGCGGGATCGAACCGCCGACCTCTTGCATGCCATGCAAGCGCTCTCCCAGCTGAGCTATAGCCCCAAACTCGTCGCGGCGAGACTGTACGCGAGGGGTCTGGGGGTGTCAAGGAAGTGCATGAACAGTCGTGCACAGTCGCTTTGTAACTCACTGTCCCCTATGTGAAAATGATTTGTCGCGCCGCCCATGGTGGATGGGCGGGAGCGATATGGGTGCTGACCATTCAGGCAGGTGAATACGGGTTGAGTCTGCTGTACGCCAATATCGCGATGGGCGTCGCGAGTGTCATCCTTGCGGGCTATGTCGCTCTGGTCGGGGCGGGCACCATTCTGCGGGCCCAGGCGCTCGGGGTGGCCGTTGCCGCGCTCATCTGGGCAGCCTGGTTTGCGCTGACGCCGGCTACACCTTCAGCCTATGCGCGCGGCGGTGGATTTCTGGCGGAGCTGATACTCCTGCTTGCCTGGTTTGCCCTGCTTGAGCGGATGCTGCGCGGGCCTTACCTGCAGTCGATGCCGGAGCTTGTGCGGCGCGCGGTTCGCTGGGTCTGGCTGGTGGTCGCCGTGAGCGGTGCAATGGTGGCCGTGGGTGAGCCGCGGCTGGCTCCCTACGTGGATGTTGCCGCGATCCTGAGCGCGGGCCTGCTGATTCTGAGTCTGCTGGGTGCAGTGCTTGCGGCGCAGCTGTATGGTGAGGCAACCATAGAGCCGCATGCATCACTGCGCGGGTTCTGCGTCGCTGCGGCGGTGGTGATGGGCGCGCAGGGTTTCGTGCATGCGCTGGCGCTACTTGTGCCGGACGTGCCGTTTTGGGTGCTGCTGCTGCGGGTGGCCGCGCATATTTTTGCCCTCGGTGTCCTGGCGTGGGCGCTGCAGTCGGACCCGCAGTGGTCGCTCGCGATATTTGTGTCGCCGCAGGCGCGGGTCTATGCGCCACGTGTGCTGGCTGCCGTGGCGGCGATGTTGCTGATTGTGCTGGCGGCGCCGCTATACGTGGCCTCCGCCTCGCCGGTCGCGCTCATGACCGCGCCGCTCCTCGTCGGCTTTGTCGGTTTTCTGCTGACGCTCGTGCTGTTCTCCGAGCGCCTCAGGGCGCAGCTGCGGGTATTTGTCAGCAAGCACTTTCTGCCGTTTCGTTATGACTATCGGGAAGAATGGCTGCGCCTGATTGATACCCTGGCTTCGCCGGGGCAGGAGCAGCCGCTGCCGATCCGCGCCATCAAGAGCCTCGCCCAGATTGTTGGCAGCCCGGGAGGCCTGCTGTGGCTGCGTGACGGGTCGCCGGCCGCCTTCACCTGCGTGGAGGGTTGGAATACACAGATGGTCAGTGCGGCCAAAATCGCGGCTGATGACCCGGTTATCCGGTTTATGGCAGAGCGGCAGTGGATTCTTGATACGGCGGAGCTGCAGCGCCAGCCCGAGCTGTATCCGGGTATCAGCCGGCCCGCATGGCTGGCGGAGCTGCCGGATGCACTGCTGGTGGTGCCCTTGTTCAGCAACGAGACCATTATTGGCTGCGTGGTCCTGATTCAGTCGAGCTCGGCATTTCGCCTGACCTTTGAGGAAATTGACCTGTTGCGTACCTCGGGTCGACAGGTGGCCGCGCACCTTGCCCAATACAGTGCGGACCGGCAGCTCGCAGAAGCCAAACAGTTTGAAGCCTTCAACCGACTGACGGCGTTCGTGATGCACGATTTGAAAAACCTGATTGCGCAGCAGTCGCTGATGGTCAAGAACGCCGCCAAGCACAAAACGAATCCGGCGTTTGTCGAGGATGCAATGGCCACCATCGAAAACTCGGTTGCGCGCATGAATAAGCTGCTGCAGCAACTGCAGCATGGGGACACGAGTGGTCCGCGGCGGCTGGTCAGCCTCGCCAGCTGCGTCAAAAGTGCGTTGCGCAAATGTGAAGGCCGGCAGCCGGTACCTGGCTTTGTCGAACCGGTGCGGGCTGTGCATGCGGTTATTGAGGCGGAGCGTTTCGCCAGTGTGCTGGCACATTTGGTCCGCAACGCTCAGGATGCGACCGATGCCACCGGTCGTGTTGATATCGAGCTGCAGTTGGTCGATGACCGGGCCGTGATTACGATTCGCGATACCGGTAGCGGCATGGATGACGAGTTCGTGCGCAACCGGCTGTTTAAACCGTTTGATACCACCAAGGGTAGTCAGGGGATGGGTATCGGGGCCTATCAGGCGCGTTCGTTTGTAGTGGCTGCGGGGGGCTCGTTGACGGTGGAATCAGTGCCTGGGCAGGGGACGCTCGTGCGCATAGAGCTGCCGGCTGCCGCGGCTGAAGCCGATACGCCGTCGCCCCGGTCCCGCGAGCGGGGTGTCGGCTAGTGCTGTCTGAATACTGGAGAGGATGTTGAGCGATACCAAGCGCAAGCTGTTGGTTGTAGAGGATGATCCGGGGCTGCAAAGTCAGCTGCGCTGGTGTTTCGAGGACTACGAAGTGCTGTTGGCAGAAGATCGACGGGCTGCTTTGGCGCAGCTGCGGCGTCACGAGCCGCCAGTGGTGCTGCAGGACCTTGGGCTGCCGCCTGATTCTGAAGGGGTGAGTGAGGGACTGGCGACGCTGGAGGAAACGCTCTCGCTGGCGCCCGACACCAAGGTTATCGTGGTGACCGGTCATGGTGACCAGGAAAATGCACTTCGCGCGGTTAGCCTGGGCGCGCATGACTTTTATCAGAAACCCGTCGAAACCGAGACGCTGCAGCTCATCGTCGATCGCGCCTACCAGATGCATGCTCTCGAACAGGAGAACCGGCGGTTGCTACGCATGGAGAGCAAGTCGCCCCTCGATGGCATCGTCGCGGCCAGCCCGAAAATGCTGGAAGTTTGCCGCATGGTTGAGAAGGTCGGGCCCACTAATGCAACGACGCTGCTCCTCGGCGAGAGCGGCACCGGCAAGGAACTGCTTGCGCGCGCGCTGCATTCGCTCAGCGATAGGGTCGACAAACCGTTCGTCGCAATCAACTGCGCTGCGATTCCGGAAAACCTCCTCGAAAGCGAGCTGTTCGGCCACGAGAAAGGTGCGTTTACCGGGGCCGTCAAACAGACTCGGGGGCGCGTCGAGATGGCTGATACCGGAACGCTGTTTCTTGATGAAATTGGTGACATGCCGCTGGCTCTGCAGGCTAAGCTGCTGCGCTTTCTGCAGGAGCGGGTTGTCGAACGCGTCGGGGGGCGGGAAGAGATCAGCGTTGATGTGCGCGTGGTGTGCGCGACCAACCAGAACCTGCCGACTGCAATCGCGGAAGGGCGTTTCCGCGATGACTTGTACTACCGGATCAGTGAGATCACGATCGAGATTCCGCCGCTGCGGGAACGCACCGGGGGGCGGCTCATCCTGGCGCGAACGCTGCTCGAAAAGTTTGCCGCCAAACAGAACCGCTCGTTTAAAGGTTTTTCGACGGATGCCCAGCATGCCATTCAGAGTTACCACTGGCCCGGCAATGTCCGCGAAATGGAAAATCGCATCAAAGGTGCCATTATCATGGCCGATGGCAAGCAGATTACCGCCGCAGATCTGTCGCTGGAGGCGGTCGACAGCCGGCCACCGTCACTGAACCTGCGCGAGGTTCGCGCGGCGGCGGAGAGCGAGGCGATCAGGCGGGCGCTGGTGCACGCCAGCGGCAATATCTCACAGGCGGCAAAGCTGCTGGGTATTACGCGGCCGACACTCTACGATCTGGTTGAAAAGTACGGGATCGACACCGATGCGGTAGGGGCCTGAGCCATCCCGTCTACCCTCACTGCGCGGGGTGTTGCTGTAGGTGGCGTTCCCAGGCCAGCGAGGTTTCCACGATGAACTCGAGGCTGTCGTGTTGCGGCCGCCAGCCCAGTACTTTCTGGATGCGCGACGCCTCGGCAATAAGCCGGTCAGGGTCGCCGGCACGGCGCGGACCTTCGGCAATCGGCAGCGGCGCGCCATTGACACGTTCTACTGCAGCCAGGACTTCGCGAACGCTGTAGCCGTGACCGTAACCGCAGTTGAGCGTAGTCGACGCGCCACCCTTGCGCAGGTAATGCAGCGCGTCGAGATGCGCGCGAGCCAGATCCTCGACGTGAATATAGTCGCGCAGTCCGGTGCCGTCGGGCGTCGGGTAATCGGTGCCGTAGATGTAGACTTTATCGCGTTTGCCCACGGCCGCTTCACAGGCGACCTTGGTCAGCAGGGTCGCTTGCGCCGTTGATTGGCCAATGCGGCCGCCCGGATCCGATCCCGCCACGTTGAAGTAGCGCAGCACGACGTGCTCCAGCGGCGTGGCCAGGCTCACGTCACGCAACATCCACTCCGTCATGAGTTTTGATGTGCCATACGGGTTAATCGGTTGGGTGGGCGAGTCCTCGCGGGCAATACCGTCCTTAGGTATGCCGTAAACGGCGGCGGTCGAGGAGAAAATGAAATGCCGGACGCCGGCGGTCGTGCAGCAATCCAGCAGGTTCCGGCTGCTGCAGGTATTGTTTGCGTAGTATTTAAGCGGGTCAGCAACGGACTCGGGAACGATGGTGTGCGCGGCAAAGTGCAGCACGGTATCAATGTCATGCTCGCTCAGTATGCGGCCAACCAGCGCTTTATCGCCGGTGTCACCCACGATGAGCTCAGCCCCGAGCACCGCGGAACGGAACCCGGTCGACAGGTTGTCGAGCACTACGACCGATTCGCCCGCCGTGACCAGTTGCCGCACGACGTGACTGCCAATGTACCCGGCGCCGCCGGTCACAAGAATAGTTTTAGAGGTCATGGTTTGCCGCTAGACTCGAGAGATGCGCGAAATTATTCCCCATTGGCATCCACCATGCTATGCGCTGGTTGGCGGTTTTGTCGATGCGGGTAATGTTAATAATCTAATTAAACAATACTTTATTGTATAAATGTCGAGTTATATCGAGAATAAGTCGGGTCCCGGGAGGCAGCGGCAGCGCGGCTACCTTAGGGTCGAGCGTAGCCCCCGACAGCCGGCGCTGATGGTTTGCGACCATGCCAGCCACACGTTGCCGCCAGAGTATAAAGGTCTCGGTCTGACTTTGCGGCAACGGCGGACGCATATTGGCTGGGATATCGGCGCCGGGGAAGTCGCCGAGCGTCTGGCGGCGGGTCTCGGTCTCCCGCTGATTATGGCTGCGCACAGCCGCCTCCTGGTCGACTGCAATCGACGGCTCGATGACCCGACGGTGTTTCCGGCCAGCAGTGACGGTGTCGCCGTTCCCGGGAACGTGAACTTGCGGCGCGCTGAGCGGGCGGCCCGGGCTTCAGCGTACTACTGGCCGTATCATCACGCGATACGGGATGCGCTGCGGGAGCTGGAGGCGGTGGCTCCGGCTCCGGCGGTACTGGCCGTGCATAGCTTTACCCCCGTCATGCAGGGTCGGCTGCGCCCCTGGCAGATCGGCGTGCTCTGGGACAAAGACAGTCGCATCGCCGCAGCGTTAATTACGCGCCTGCGCGACCGCGGGGATATTGTCGTCGGAGACAACGAGCCGTATTCGGGCCGGCATCCCGCTGACTTCACCCTGGACCATCATGCTGAGGCAGAAGGACGCCCGCATGTCGGCATCGAAATTCGCCAGGATTTGTTGGCCAGCCCGGCGGGTATTGTTCAGTGGAGCGATATTTTGCTCGATGCGTTAAGGCCGATACTGGAAGACCCACAACTGTATCAACACCGCAGCCAGGCGGTTTAGCAGCAGAGGAGGCGCTGCGATGTTGCAGGCGAACCCCAGTTTTACGCTCGGCATTGAAGAAGAATACCTGCTGGTGGATCTGGAGACGCTGGATCTGGCTGTCGATCCGCCGGAATCGCTGCTCGCGGAGTGCCGGGAACGTTGCAGCCGTCCGGATCAGGTCTCGCGCGAGCTGCTGCGGTCGCAGATTGAGGTCGGTACGCGCAAATGTCAGTCGGTGGCGGAAGCCCGCGCGGATCTGCGCCAGCTGCGGGCTGTCGTCATTGATGTCGCCGCCAGCCATGGGCTGGCGCCTATAGCGGCTTCGACGCATCCTTTCGGTCACTGGTCAAAACAAAAGCAGACGGCACGGCAGCGTTATCGCGACCTGACTGCGCAAATGGCGGCGACAGCCCGGCGTATGGTGATTTGCGGCATGCATGTTCACGTTGGTATTGATGACGACGAACTGCGCATTGATCTGCTTTCGCAAATGGGGTACTTCCTGCCGCATTTGCTGGCCCTCAGCACCTCATCGCCGTTCTGGGAAGGGCAGGATACCGGCCTCAAATCCTACCGGCTGACCGTGTTCGATGCGCTCCCCCGAACCGGTCTTCCCGAGCATTTCTCGAGCTACAGCGAGTATCAGCAGCATGTGGCCGTGCTGGTGGAAGCGGGTGTAGTTGAGGATGCCACGATGATTTGGTGGGATCTGCGTCCCAGTCAGCGCTTCCCGACGCTCGAAACGCGCATTTTCGATATGTGCACGCGCCTTGATGACGCGATCTGCCTCGCCGCCCTTAACGTTTGTATCCTGCGTCGGCTCTACCGGCTGCGCGTCGCTAATCAGCGCTGGCGGCGCTACAACCGCATGCTGTTGAACGAGAATCGCTGGCGCGCGATGCGCTACGGCATTGATGAGGGTTTGCTTGACCTCGCATGTGGCGAGATCGTGCCATTCTCCAATCTGGTCGAAGAGCTGCTTGCGCTGATAGCCGATGATGCGCAGGCGCTCGGTTGCGCAAGGGAAGTAGACCATGCGCGCACTATATTGGCTGACGGTACGAGTGCTCACCGCCAGATCAGAGCCTATGAGCAGGCCCTGGCTGACGGCGCCGACGCTCATGAAGCGGTCCGGGCAGTGGTCCGTCACTTGGTTGCCGAGACGGCAGCAGG
Organism: Gammaproteobacteria bacterium; assembly: GCA_036351295.1. GTDB lineage: Bacteria > Pseudomonadota > Gammaproteobacteria > Steroidobacterales. Next base: position 12,597 of record JAZBOT010000140.1, read on the forward strand.
GATACGCGGCTGAGGCGGCTACAGTGCCATCAAGCGAGCAGCGCTCAGGGGTGGTTGCGAAATACCGTCAGCATAAACCGGCGCGTCACCGTGCGCTGTTTGTCGAGATCCGGCCATTTTTCTTCGGCGAACCGGGTAATACTTGCCACCACCGGCTCCATGATGTCATCGGTCAGGATCCAGCTTTCCGGGTTGGCACGACGGCGCACGGCGGCGATGAACTCGGCCGGGCTGACGGTGATGTCCCATTCTGCTGCGACGACTTCATGCTCGCCCACATACTCGGGGTCAAAGCCCAGGCCGACAATGGTTTCCGCGATCACTTTGCCGCCTGTCGGGGCTTTCAGCTGCGGTCCGGCCTGGTCGATCACGGCGCGGCGGAAGGCATTTTGCATACTGCCGGCCATGGATTTCGGGTCGACCCAGTCCCGACCCAGTATCACTGCGCCGCCTGGCTTCATGACCGCAGCCGCGCTCGTCAGCGCCTTGGCCCATTCCGGCACCAGGTGCAACACATGGACCGCGGTAACCGCGTCGAATTCGCGCGCAGTTAACGGTAATTCACAGATATCGGCGTGCACCAGCTCGATGCGGCCTTCCTGCACCGCGGGCTCGTGGCTGAGCTTGTCGAGCATCTCCGCCGAAATGTCCACCCCGACGACGGTGCAGCCGGCGGCAGCGAGCGGCAGCGCTATTCGTCCGGTGCCGATGCCGAGCTCGAGAACGCGCCCCGAGGGGCCCACGAGCTCAGCTATTGCAGCTCCGACCTGACGAGCGACTTCCGGTGGATGGGCGCGCTGGGCGTCGTACTGGTCTGATACGCGCTTGTCGAAGGTAAAATCCAGTTTTTCACGAACGCGATCGTCGCGCGTAGACCTGCTCACGCTACCGAACCTGCCTCCATCGCGCGTTCCAGATCGTCGCGCGTAAGTCCGGCGGAGTGAAATTCGCGAAAGCGCTGAACGCTGATTTTGTGCAGGACCGCCACGGCGAGCAACATACCGGCTGCCTCCAGCAGGAAGATGCCGGTATAAGCAAGCTTGGGTGCCAGTACGCCACTCTCAATAAGGCCGGTATGCAGCACACCGCTGCCGACCGACGAGAAGCCGGTGCCGAATGCCTGTGCAACACCCCAGAGGCCCATGTACATGCCCGTAGCGCCCTCAACGGTCATGTCCATCATCATGGCAAGAGCGCCGACATTAAAGGCACCGGTGAAAATACCCATGGCAAACAAGGTGGGTTTGATAAATATACTTTGCTCAAACAGGGCGGCCAGCGCCAGAATCAGCATGCCAACGGCAATGCCGAGGCAGCCGGCGAGGGCAATCTTCTTTTTGCTGATGCTCGTTTTGACGCTGACGATGCCCATGACGATCATGCCGAGAAGCACGCCGCCGCCCCACATGGGCTGAAACTGGGTCGTTTCCGCGACCGAGAGATCGAACACCTCGGCGCCGAATACTTCGAGAATGTTGTCTTGCAGAAAGATGCCGAAAATTGCGATGAAGATAAACGCGAAAAAGCCGCGCGTTTGCGGGTTTTCCTGCAGCAGCCGGAGCGCGGCGCTAAGCGGATTGCCATCGTTGGCCACGCTTAGAGCCCGTGCCCGGGTCTCTTCTTCCTCCGCCGGAGTGAGTCGCTTTTCCACGCCGACCACGCCGATCAGCAGCGAGCCGATGACAATGAAAGGTGTCAGGTTATAAAGCGTTTGCATGGCTTCCGGCGTGTACTCCGGACGCACCGCATTCATCACCACAGCCGCAAAAATGGTGCTGAGGATCGTTACGATCCAGACGACTGAGATCACGCCGCCACGCGTTTCTTCACTGGTGATTTCGGCGATCATGGAGTGATAGCAGTCGCCAAGAAAAGCCATCGCAATGCCAAAGACCGCAAACAGCAGGAAGCCGATCAGCGTCCAGACAATTGAGCCTGTCCCCATTGCCTGAGCAACGGTGGGCAGGGCCACAAAGACGGCGCTGGCGGCTACGGCGCCGATCAGCATGTATGGGGTGCGCCGGTAGCCGGCGATGGGTTTGACGTCAGCCAGACGCCCGACGATGACCTGGAACGGCGACAGAAAATAGTGCATGGCCAGCATGGAAGTGACGACCACCGCCGTCACACCCATTTCGACAATAGCGATGCGGTTAAAGTCGATCGTCAGAAGAGCAAACATCCAGCCCACGCCAATTTTGGGTGTGGCTAAACGCAGTGTTCGTAAAAAGGCTGCAGCGGCTCCCAGCATACTTCGCGTTCCTCGTTCCCCCGACTCGTGCAGAGCCTTCAGCGTATATTACCCTAAATTACTTCTTGCGGAACCGCTCGGGCGCTGTCTCTGGCACCGTTGCGATACCGGTATCCTGACCCGCCATTCAGTGCGTCGGTGCGAGGCCGAGCAGGTGGGCCATGTCCTTCAGAAAGATGCGCACATGCGCCAGTGGCCGCGCCCGCACGAGCTTTTTATGCATGTAAGCCTGCCAGGTCAGGTACTGCACATCGGGGTCACGGCAAATGTTCACAAAGCGCTCGCGGCGCTGATCCGACGAGTACCAGAATGTTTGCATAATGCCCAGCACCCAGAATACCTTGCCATGCGCCCGCATAAAGCGACGTCGCGCCTGACGCAGCGCGCTGGCCTTGCCCGTCTGCAGAAATTCACGTGCAGCGTCGGCCGCAAACCGCCCCGTCGCCATTGCGTAGTAGATGCCTTCGCCCGATGCCGGCGCAACCGCGCCTGCCGCATCACCTGCCAGAATCAGGTCACGCCCGTTGTCCCACCGCGGCAGCGGCTTTAGCGGAATCGGCGCGCCTTCGCTGCGGATCAGCGGTGCCTCACTGAGGCCCGCGGTTGCCCGCACTGAGCTCACGGCTTTACGCAGCGAAAAACCCCGTTGAGCCGACCCCACGCCAACGCTGGTGGCGGGCCCGTGGGGAAACACCCAGGCATAAAAATCGGGCGATACGCGCCCTTGATAGTAAATAGAGCAGCGCGAGCCATCGAAATCCGCGGTTCCGGCCGGCGTGCCCGCTGCCGCGGCGACTGCCGTATCGGGCGGGGACTCCACAATCTCGTGATAGGCCAGCACATGCCGGCCTTTTTCGGCGCCTGGCACTTCGGCTTTGGCCAACGCGGAATTGGCGCCGTTGGCAGCAATGACGCAGCGGGCCTTTATTTGCCGGATCGCACCGTCCGGGTCGTCACGGTCCTGAAAACACACAATTGCGGTGCCTTCAGCATCGCGCTCCAGCGTCGTGAACTTGCCGGTCACGCGCTCGGCGCCGCTGCGCGCCGCGCGTTCGCGCAGCCATTCATCGAAGTGCTCCCGATCGACCATGCCGACATACCCGCCTTCAATGGGCATATCCACTTCCTGATTACTGGGCGAGATCATCCTCGCCGACGCCGCGCGAGCGACGATGAGGTCATCAGGGATTGCAAACTCTTCAATGAGTTTAGGCGGGATGGCGCCGCCGCAGGGTTTGATTCGGCCGGCCTTGTCCAGAAGCACTACGTGTATCCCCGCCGCAGCGAGATAATTAGCCGCGGTGGCGCCTGCCGGGCCACCCCCAATCACGACAACGTCTACGGTGTTAATAACGCTCGACCTCTTGGTGAAATTTAATCATACGGCCATACGAATAGCATTTTTACCGAGTCTAAGCCGCCTAAACAAGCCCCTCCGGCCGCACAGCGAATGCGCTCACCAGCATGCCGATCACGTACATTAACGTCGCGGTGCCATTGAACCACGGCGCGCGTTTGACGGGTTCCGCCAGCAGACGCGGCATCAGGGCTACCTGTACGAGAATGAGCAGCGCCACCGTGCCCCCGTGGTAGGGGTGGCCCCACCGGTATAACAATACCGAAACGATGACCTGTGCCGCGACCATGATGCCGCATGAGACGAGCGCTGCGCGGCGAACACCCAGCTGCACCGGCAGCGAGCGCACCCCCATTTTGCGGTCACCCTCAACGGCCTTGAAGTCGTTGAAAGTCATGATCCCGTGCGCTCCGATACTGTAGAGCAGGGCAAGCCACAGCACTTCATTCGGCGGCAGCACGACGGTGAGCATGGCAACCCCGGTGAACCAGGGAAGCCCCTCGTAGCAGACCGCACAGGCGAGGTTGCCCCACCAGCCATTGTTCTTGAGGCGGATTGGCGGAATGCTGTAAATCCAGGCCAGCACCAAACCAATGGCGGCCGCGGCCAGCACCAGCGAGCCCAGCAAGGCCGCTACGATGAGGGACAGGGCCGTCCAGATGCAGGCCACATAAAAGCCGGAGCGCCCCGGCATACGCCCGGACGGAATAGGGCGGTTGGGCTCATTGATCGCGTCGACGTGGCGGTCATACCAGTCATTTGCGGCCTGGCTGGTGCCGCAGACCAGCGGCCCCGCAAGGAGTATGCCCCCCACCACAATCAGCCAGTTCTCCGCCACCGGCATGCCGGAGGAAACCACGCCGCATCCGAGTGCCCACATCGGCGCGAACCAGGTAACCGGCTTGAGTAGCTCCAGTGTCGTCGAGAACGTGATACGTTGCATCGCGCAAAGATAGACACGCGCCTGCAGGGTGTCAACGAGCACCGACTCTTTCCGCAAGGCCGCTCCAATGCTAGTCTCGCGGCTTATCGCTCGGATAGTCAGAGCGGCTTCCAACACGCCACGCGGGTCGACGATGCCGATGGTTAGCAAAGCCTCAAAACGCAAAACTTTCGCGTCACTGTGGTCGGACCTCAGTCCTGAGTGGCTCCCGTTCGCCGACGCCGTCACCCCCGAACTGCCGCTGCTGCGGCTGCTCCGCCTGTCGCTGTTCCAGGCGACGGTGGGCCTGGCCGTGGTGCTGCTGAACGGGACCCTGAATCGCGTGATGATTGTCGAGCTGAATGTGCCGGCATGGATCGTGGCGCTCATGATTTCGTTGCCCCTGGTGTTTGCGCCGCTGCGGGTATTGATTGGCCACCGCTCCGATCATCATCGCTCGTTTCTCGGCTGGCGCCGGGTCCCCTACATCTGGATGGGCACCATGCTCCAGTTTGGCGGTCTGGCGATCATGCCGTTTGCCTTGTTTATACTTTCGGGTGACACGACAGGTCCGGTATGGATAGGCACAGCCGGCGCAGCGCTGGCCTTTCTGCTGGTCGGGGCCGGGCTGCATACCACCCAAACCTCGGGGCTGGCACTGGCGATGGACCTCGCGCCCGAGCATACGCGGCCGCGGGTGGTGGCCCTGATGTACGTGACTTTGCTGCTGGGCATGGGGCTGAGCGCCATCGTGTTTGGGCTGCTGCTGCGTGACTTCAGTCAGTTTCGGCTCATTCAGGTCGTGCAGGGTTCGGCCCTGGTGACGTTCGCGGTCAATGTCTTTGCCCTGTGGAAGCAAGAGCCGCAGAATCTGGCACTGACCGCGCCCGACCGACCCCGGCCGGATTTTCGCTCGGCCTGGCGGCAGTATGTGCGCCACGACCGGACCCGGAGGCTGCTGATTTCAGTGGCATTTGGCACCGCCGCTTTTGGCATGCAGGATGTACTCTTGGAACCCTACGGTGGTGAAGTACTCGGTCTTTCAGTCAGTGCCACGACGGTGCTGACGGCGCTGCTCGCCGGCGGCACATTGTGCGCATTCCTGCTGGCATCGCGATTGCTGACCACGGGCCGCGACCCGGCCCGGCTGGCCGCCTGGGGTTGTGTCTGGGGCTTGCTGGCGTTTGTCCTGATCCTGGTGGCGCCGTTGTTCGAGTCGGCGGCCCTGTTCCGGACGGGAGCGTTCCTGGTCGGATTTGGCGCGGGGTGGTTTGCCGTCGGGACGCTCACGGCGGCGATGGATATGGCTGAGCAGGAGGCCTCCGGACTGGCCCTTGGCGCCTGGGGTGCGGTGCAGGCGACGGCCGCCGGGGTCGCGATAGCAGCCGGCGGGGCACTGCGCGACCTGGTTACCCGATGGGTGGATAGCGGACTGTTTGGCAGCGGGCTCAGCGGCCCGTTGCCCGGATATAGTGTAGTCTACCAACTTGAAATAGTGCTGTTATTCTTCACGTTAGCGGCTATCGGGCCGCTGGCGCGTTCCCGGCGAATGGTCGGCGGCGACGCGGCTGTGAAGGGCAGGCTGGGATTAAGCGAGTTGCCGGGCTGATCAAGTTTTCGGCGGAACGTTTTCGGCGGATCGAGTGTACGGAGGTGCCTCACCATGGAAGTAGGATCGATAACGGGTTACATCGACGTTGCGCAGCTGGTCTTGTACCTGTTCTGGGCGTTTTTTTTCGGCCTCATTATCTATCTTCGGCGCGAAGATAAACGAGAAGGTTACCCGCTGGATTCCGAGCGCTCGCAGGACGTCACGGTGCAGGGTTTCCCGTCCATGCCCCGGCCCAAGCGCTTCGATCTGGCTGACGGCCGCACTGTTTACGCGCCCAATCCGCAGCAGCCACAGCCGGTCGCCAATGCTCAGCCTTCGGCGCCGTGGCTCGGCGCACCGCTGGAACCCGTCGGCGATCCGATGCTCGCGGGTATTGGCCCTGGCTCCTACGCCCAGCGGCCGAATCACCCTGAAGTTGACGGCGAGGGTCGGCCAAAAATACAGCCACTGCGGGTGCTGACCCAGTACAGTCTGGATAACGGTGATCCCGATCCCCGCGGAATGCCGGTGAAGGGGGCTGACGGTGCGATAGCCGGCACCGTTGCTGATGCCTGGATCGATATCGAAGAGCCACAAATCCGCTACCTCGAAGTCGAACTCAAAGATACTCCGGCTGAGCATGTGCTGCTGCCATTCGCACTGGCGGTCGTCAGAAACCGGCAGCGAGATGTCTGGGTAGCGTCCATACTCGGTTCGCAGTTTGTGAATGTGCCGCGGATTGCCAACCCCGACGTGGTGACCCTGCAGGAGGAGGAACTCGTGGTTGCTTATTACGGGGCCGGCCAGCTGTATGCCAATGCTAAACGCGCACAACCACTCGTGTAGTCATGCCGGTTGAGGAACTGCACGAACTTGAGCCTATTCACGGGCTCCCGGATGCGCTCCCTGACGGCGAGGAGATACTCTGGCAGGGTAGCCCGGACTGGTGGTCGCTGGCCCGGCGTGCGTTTCACCTTGGCCTGATCAGCAGTTATTTTGTGGGCCTCGCGGTCTGGCAGCTGGTGGCCGAGCCGGCCGGTATTGTGCCGGAGTGGGCTGTGTTTCTGGTGCCGCTGGGACTGGGCGCCGCGGCGATAGGCATGCTGGCGCTGCTGGCCTGGCTGATCAGCACGACGACGGTCTACACCATTACTAACCGCCGTGTCGTGATGCGCTTCGGCGTGGCGCTGCCGCTCAATCTGAATCTGCCGTTTGCCAAGATTGCCGCGGTTTCCTACAAATCGTTTCGCGGGGGCTATGGCGATCTGGCGCTTGATCTCGACGGCGATGATCGCGTCGCCTACCTGTTATTGTGGCCTTACGCACGCCCCTGGCATGTCCGCAAGCCGCAACCCATGCTCCGCTCGTTGCCGGATTCCGCCCGGGTGGCGGACATTCTGGCGAATGCGCTGGCTTCCGCCGCGACCGGCAGCGTCGCGGCTCCGACGCCTGCACAGGACCTTCGTCCTGCTGCGGCCTCGGGCTGACCGCCGGCCAGCCGACTGATGTCAGCACACCATGCTCAGCAGGGACTGCCCCGCAGCGTATTGTTCAGCGCCGGCGCGCTGGTGCTGTTTGCGCTGGTGGCAGCGGCTCTGTCCCGTAATACCGATGTGGGCGCCAGTCGCGTAGCGACGCCAGAGGTGGTCGGGCAGGTGCGCGTGCGCTTCGCGGACGGGAGCGACGGTTCGGTGATGGTGATGGATGCTGATTCTGATGCTCTTGTGGTGCGTCTCGAGCCGGGAACCAACGGTTTTGTGCGTGGGGTCATGCGCGGACTGGCGCGCGAGCGTCGGCAGAACGAAGTGGGTCAGAATGCGGCGTTCGAAATAGCTAAAACAGCAACCGGCGCATTGCTCCTGTTCGACCCGGAAACGGGCCGACGGATTGATCTGCAGGCGTTCGGTCCCGTCAACATGGAGGCGTTTGCGGGTATTTATCGGGCGGCGAGCCAGCCCTAAATCGCAGAGATCCGGGTCATGGATGGTTTATTTCTTGCTGTCGGTTTCGTGCTGTGTTTCTGGTGGCTAAGCACCGGAATCGTGCTGTACGTCGATGGCCTGCCGGTCCGCACTTACCGCTGGACCATGCCCCTCGCCGCGGCACTGATGCTCGCTGCGCTGTTTGGGGCGGCAGCCACAGCCGGACGCGCAGATCTGCCCGGCGCATACTGCGGTTTCAGCTGTGGGCTGGTGATCTGGGGCTCGCTTGAAGCCAGCTATTTCTCCGGTTTTCTGACGGGTCCGGTGCGGACCGCATGCCCGCCGGACTGCCGGGGTTGGCAGCGCTTTGTGCGGGCGGTGCTGACAAGTCTGTATCATGAGCTGCTCGTTATCGGCGTCGGTATTGGTTTGCTTTATGCCACCGCGGGTTTCGTCAACCGTACCGTCGCGTGGACATTTCTGGTGCTGTGGATCATGCGCTGGAGCACCAAGCTCAATATCTTTCTGGGGGTCCGCAACCTGAATGCGGACTGGCTGCCAGAGCACCTGCAGTATCTGGTGACCTACATGCGGCAGCGACCCATCAACCCGCTGTTTCCGGTGTCCGTCTCCCTCGCCTTGATCGCCGCCGGCTATCTGCTGGCGGGTGTGCTGCTGGCTGAGTCCACCTTCGAGTTCGTCTCCCGCCTGCTGGTGCTCACGTTGTTGTTGCTCGGAGTGCTGGAGCACTGGCTGCTGCTGTTGCCCTATGACTCGGGCCGGTTGTGGAGCTGGGGCATGCGCAAAAACCTGCAGCGGCCCGCTATTGCTGAAGAGCAGCGCTGACGCCGCATGCCGCAGCCGCAGCGCAAACCGACCATCGCCACACTGCGATGGGACCGCGACGGACGGGACTGGCCCAATCGTGAACACAGCCGGTTTGTCGATGCGGCAGGCGTGTGCTGGCACGTGCAGGTGTGGGGCTCAGGGCCGGTGCTGCTGCTGCTGCACGGAGCTGGTGCGGCCTCGCACTCGTGGCGGCAGCTGGCCCCGGAGCTGGCGCGGAGTTTCCAGGTTGTCACCGTCGATCTGCCGGGGCACGGCTTTAGCAGCCGCGGGCCTGCGCGCAACCTGACGTTGCCGGGCGTGGCGGAGGGCCTTGCTGCCCTGATGAGCGCGCTGCAACTGGAGCCCGCGGTTATCGTGGGTCACTCCGCGGGCGCCGCGCTCGCCTGCCACCTGCGCTTATCCGGGCTGCTGGCTTCCCGGTCGCTGGTCAGTCTGAATGGTGCGCATTTGCCGCTGCGAGGCGTGGCGGGATGGATCTACGGCCCGATTGCCGGGCTGATTGCGGATAACCGCACGCTCCCGCGCCTGTTCGCCTGGCGCGCGGCCCGGCGCAGCGTGGTTGCCGACGTGCTTGCCAAAACCGGTTCGGTCATTGACACCGCAGGCTTCGAATATTACTGGCGCCTGGCGCGCTCCCCGGCGCACGTCTCGGCTGCGCTGGGCCTGATGGCGGGTTGGGATGTACGACCGTTGCAGCGTCAGCTGCCCGAGCTTGATGTGCCAATCCTGCTGGTCACGGGTTCAGGCGATCGCACCGTGCCGCCGGTCGATTCGCAGCAGGTAGCCCGTCTGGTCAGCGACGCGGAATATCTGTCGCAAGCGGGGTTGGGGCACCTTGCACACGAGGAGCAGCCCATCGCCACCGCCGCACTGATTCGCGACTGGCTGGCGCGCCGCCTGCCGGCCGCAGACCGCGCCGCAGCGCAGGCGCTCACCTCCGTTTAGTCTTCGCCGTCGCGCTCGACAAAGCGGCGGACCCGGCGGATCAGCAGCCAGACGGTCAGTCCGACGAGCGGGATGCTCAGTGTCGTGACAACGGCCGAATCGACACCCGGAACATACTTGGCCAGCGTCTCGGCCGCATACTTAACCAGGCTGACGACGTAGTAGGTGATGGCCGCTACCGACAGGCCTTCCACGGTTTGCTGCAGGCGAATTTGCAGCGCGCTGCGCCGGTCCATCGAGCGCAACAGGGCCTGGTTTCCCTGTGCCCGGCCGATGTCGACCCGGGTCGATAACAACTGCGTCGCGCGGGCCATGCGCTGCGACAGAGAGTCCTGCCGGCGTGCGACGGCTGCGCAGGTATTCATAGCCGGGACCAGGCGGCGCTCGGTAAATTCCTTGAAAGTCTGCAGGCCCTCAAGGCGTCGTTCGCGCAGCTCGGCAATTCGGCGTTGCACCACATCGTGATAGGCGGCCGCCGCGCCGAAGCGAAAGTTGTTTAGGGATTCGCGGTTCTCCAGTTCAGCCTGCAGCCCCATCAGTCGTTGCAGCAGGCGCGGCTCGTCCGGATCCGTGGCGTTGATCAGTGTGTTGGTGACCTCCGCCAGTTCGCTCTCTGAGCGCAGCAGGAACGGCGCGAGTTCGCGCGCTACCGGCAATGCCAGCAGGGCCATCACCCGGTAGGTGTCGATTTCCAGCAGGCGTTGCACGATGCGGCCGGCCTGCAGAGCGGTCATGGAGCCATTGTAGACCAGCATGCGACTGAAGCCGTCTGGCCGGATGCGCCAGTCGGTAAAGGCCGCACCGCTGCCGCCGGCGACCTGCGCGCCGATCAGGATGTTATTGCTGAAGTAGCGCTCGGCCAGCAGGCCCTCCTGACCGGAAACGAAATTGCCGGCCACCAGCGCCAGGTGCACCGCGTTCATCGTATGGCCCGGCAGCTGCGCGAGCCAGGCGTCATCGAGCAGGCTGATGGCAGGCGCGGCAAACGGGTCGGTCTGGGTGGCGGTAGCCACAATCATGTAGCGGGTAAATTCAGTGTGCCGTTCCCAGCGCAGCCGGAAGCTGCCCATGTCAGCGGTGTAATGCGTGTCGCTGGATTGTGGCTCCGGCTGGTTGTGTTGCCGCGCCAGTTCGGCGAGTAGCGCGGTTTCGCGCGCCTGATCCGCCGGGTCGATGCGCAGGGCCAGGTAGGACACGCGGGTCGGGCAGTCCAGCGCGCCCGGCGGGCGGGCGTGTACCTCGTCGTTTAACTCGCGGCGTTGCGGATCGTCCGGGGGTAGCGTCATCGGGGGGGCGCAGTGCGCAGCGCGCGCGGGTTACGGTACAGCACCAGATAGCGGATCCACACCTGAGCCAGGCGCTTGAGCGACAGCGTCTCCTGCATGACCGTCGCGGCTTCACCTTTCAGCCGTGTCCGCAACAGCGAGCGGGCGTAGAAAGGCCCGTCCTCCATGACCCGCAGCACCTCCGGCTGAGTTTCGGCATCGGCGCGTGTCATGCGGTTCAGCCGCCATAGGGTTGCCGGTAGCTCGGCGCAGGGTGGCGGGGTGTCGAGTTCGCGGAGTTCGCCGTCGCTCGTCGCCGAGAGCGCGACCGACAGCGGCTCCTGATCGCGCCGCTCAAGGTCATAGAAAATCGCTGTTTCATCACGCAGGTGAGCGCGCGACCAGTTCCAGCTGCTGAAACTTTTCTCCAGCGGACCCTGGCCGGCATTGTGGTCAACGTACGCATCGCCCGACCATCGCGTCGCCGGGTTATCGAATTCAACCTCGATCCGGGCCTTGGGCGCAATCGGCCACCAGCGATGCCAGCTGGTGGTGTCGAGCAGCACGCTGCGTGAGGTAATGGCCGATGGATACACCTTAAGCCTGCCGCGCAGCCGGCCCATCCGCGGCCAGCTCAATTCATTCAGCTCGATCGTCAGTGCGGTGCCGTCCCAGCTTAAGCTGCTCGGCCCGACCACCAGGGCGTCGGAGCTGCGGTGGAGCGAATCCCGCCCGCGCTCCGTGAACGCCCAGTGGTACTTGCCGGCGTGCCACATCGAGACATTCACCGAGCAGTGGTTCAGCGGGTCGCCGCGCCCCAGGGCGCGGGCAATGCTGTAATAGGTGGAGAACACGCTGCCCACGAACGCGATCACCGTGAGGCCCGAATTGCCGTCATCGCTGACGGCATCGATGTACCACCAGGCATAGCCGTCACGACTTACGGTTTGATTAAATCGAAGTCCTGCAGCAGGCTGTGCGCCGCCGCCCGGCCGGAGAGTCCCGCCATCGGCACGCCGGGACCCGGGTGGGTGCTGCCTCCGGCCAGATAGAGATGCTTCATCGGTGTCCGCGACCCCGGACGGCGAAACGCCGACATCCAGCCATGTGACGCCCGTCCGTACAGCGCTCCCCCCGTGCCCGGAAACATCCGCTCGAAGTCGGACGGCGTCGTTATCACGCTCTGCTCCGGAGTTGGCTCCAGACTGAGCCCGCAGTGCCTTAGTTGCTCGAATGTCCTCGTCACGCATGCCGCCAGTTCCCCCTCGCTATAGCTGCGAACGTCGCCTGTTGAGGCGGCGTTCATGATCAGCAGCAGCCGATCTGTGCTAGACCCGTTGTGCCGGCCGTTAGCGTCCCGGTCCTGCGCGCAGACGTATACGGTCGGCGCCTCCGGAAAGCCATGATCACTGAAAATATCATGAAACTCGCGCTGATAGTCATCGGCAAAGTAGACATTGTGGCGTAGCAGGGGGGCTTCGAGGCGCGGCACGTTCATCGACCACGTCACGGCCGACATCGAACGCTGCGGCAAAGCCACCGGGGTGGCCGCGCGCATAACCTGCGCGCCCAACAGCCCGTTGCCCAGTGCCGAAATGTCGCCGTTGAATACGACCGCGTCGGCCGGAATCTCCTCGCCGCTCTCCAGCTGCACGCCGGTGACAGTGCGGCCCGATGTCATCAGCCTGGCTACGGGTGCCCGCATCCGCAGTTCGGCGCCGAGACGCTCGGCCTGCGCACCGAGCATTTCGATCAGCCGGTACATGCCGCCCTCGATAAGCCAAACGCCCTGTTGCTCTACCGCGGCAACGAGCATCAGGGTGGCCGGCGCCAGAAACGGCGAGGCTCCGCAATAGCCGGCATAGCGACCGTAAAGCTGTTGCAGGCGCGGGTCTTTAAAGTGCTGTCCGAGGGCGCGCCACATGCGAGTGTAGGGCCTGATGCCGGCCAGTTCGGGCAGCCGGCGCAGTCCGAAGCGCGCGGTAAGGCCCAGCATCCCGGTTTGCGGTGCCCGCAGGTAGTCGGTTTCCAGCGTGGCGTAGATGCGCTGGGCCTCGGTGCTGAAGGCGCGGAAGGCGCGCGCTTCATCGGCGCCGGCGAAGTCACCGATCGCGTCAGCGGATCGCTCGGCGTCGGCGTAAAGGTCGAGCACGCTGCCGTCGCGCCAGCTGTGACGGGCAATGGTCTCGGCCGGGACCAGCGTTATGTGCTCATCGAGCGCGGTGCCCGCCGCCGCCAGCAGTTCGTCGAATACCCACCGCATCGTCATGACGGTTGGCCCGGAGTCAACCGCTGCACCGTCCACGAAAACCTGGCGCAGCTTGCCTCCTGCTGAGCGGCCGCGCTCGAGCACGGTGACCTGCAGTCCGCGCGTGGCCAGTGCCACGGCAGTCGTCAGTCCGCCCACACCTGCCCCGACCACCACCACGTGCTTAGTCATGGCTGCCGGTGCCGCCTGAATTGACTCGCGCGAGTTTCGCTCCTAGATTCATCGCCCGAGTGTAGAACAGAGAGGCGCTGCTGTGAGCAACAGAGTGCGTGGCCGGGGTGGCCGCCAGGCCGCTGTATGGATGCGTATCCATGCTGTGGTCTAAGTTTCGACAGTGGTGGCTGGCGCAGCGCGATCGCTTGCTGATGAGTCCGGATTTTCAGCGCTGGGCGGCGCGGTTTCCGTTGACGGGCTTTATCGCCCGGCGGCGTGCGCGGCAAACCTTTGACCTGGTTGCGGGCTTCGTTTACACGCAGGTGCTGGTTGCTTGCGTCCACTACCGTCTGTTCGAGCACCTGGCGGCAGGGCCGCTGCGCGCTGCTGAGCTGGCGCGGCGCACGGGTCTCTCCGCTGCGGCACTGGCCACCCTGGTGCGGGCGGCAGTCGCCCTGCAGCTGCTCGAACAGCGCGGCGAGGACTGCTTTGGCCTCGGGGCGCTGGGCGCTCCGCTGTTGGCCAACCCGGGCCTGCTGGCGCTGATACGGCATAACGAGCTGCTGTACTCAGACATGCAGGACCCCGTGGCGCTGCTTGAGGGTCGCCGCGGTCCGACCGAGCTGGGGACCTACTGGGCGTATGCCACGGCATCGGACCCGGCGCAACTCGACAGTGGCAAAGTAGCGCACTACTCGGATCTTATGGCGGCGTCGCAGGCGGCTGTAGCCGCCGAGGTGATTGACAGTTACGACTTTTCACCGCATTCCAGTCTCCTCGATGTGGGCGGCGGCGACGGTGCCTTCTGTGCCGCGGTGGCTCGCGTGCATCCGACTCTGCAATTCACGGTTGCCGATTTGCCGGCGGTGGCGGCGCGAGCTCAGCAGCGGTTCGATGCGCCCGAATTTCCGTCGCGCGGCCGTGCGGTCGGTGTTAACTTTCACCGCGACTCGCTGCCGCCGGGCGCGGACATCGTGACGCTGGTGCGCGTGGTTCACGATCATGATGATGCGGATGTGATCACGCTGTTTCGCGCCGTACGTGCGGCTCTGGCGCCCGGCGGAACATTGCTGATAGCCGAACAGCTGGCCGGCACCCCCGGTGCAGAAACCGTTGGCGATGTGTACTTTGGTTTCTACCTGCTGGCCATGGGGCGAGGACGGCCGCGCACGGTGACGGAAATTAGCGAGTTGCTGGCCGTGAGCGGTTTCGCCCCGCCACGGGAACTGCCGACAGCCCAGCCCCTGCAGGTCCGTGTGCTGGCTGCGCGACCGCTCGGCGGTTAGCGGCGCGTCGGCAGGCGCCGGACACCGGGTTCGTGTTGACTTTTTTCTGCATCGCAGTAGAGTCAACGAATGAACCGCAATAGCGGGCGACAGCACCAAGTGCGGCGCCAAGCAGGTTCAGTGGGTTTTCATACAGTAGAGTCAGACGCAGGGGGAGGTCCCATGTCGCAACGTGACAGCAGTTCGCTGACAGGCTTGTCGGACAAGCAAGCTCAGGAGTTTCACAGCATTTTTATGGTGAGCTTCATTGTGTTTATCGTGATCGCAATCATCGCGCACATTCTGGTGTGGCAGTGGCGTCCGTGGTTGCCTGACCTGCAGGGTTATGCAGCGGTAACACAGGGCGTAGAGTGGTTGTCCAGTTCAATCAGCGGTCGGTTGGCCTAAGCAAGGTTAAGGCCTGCAGGCCGGGAGAAAAATTATGTGGCGTATTTGGCAATTGTTTGATCCGCGGCGCGCTCTGGTTGCGCTGTTTACGTTTTTGTTCGTACTGGCGCTGGTGATTCATTTCATCCTGCTCAGCACGGATCGTTTCAACTGGATTGAGGGTGCGCGCAGCGCCAGCGTTGCCGCGCCGGCAATCTCGCCACTTGAAGCCGAGGCGACAGTCGTTAAGCTTAGCTAGTGAGCTCGGCCGAACGTTGCAAGCCGGTCGCGAGCTCACTGAGCGCGACCGGCTTTGTTGTTTAAGGTTTTTGTTTAAGGTCTCTGGGTACGGCGCCTGCTTCTGCAAGCGGGACGTCAGCGATCTGTGGCCATGAGGAAATAGTATGGCGCTGCTGAGTTTCGAACGTAAATACCGCGTCAAGGGCGGGACGCTCGTCGGTGGTGATCTGTTCGACTTCTGGGCTGGACCCTTTTACGTCGGATTTTTTGGCGTGACGACGGCATTCTTTTCGTTGGTCGGTACGCTGCTTATCGTTTACGGCGCAGCCATCGGCCCGACCTGGAACCTGTGGCAAATTAATATTGCGCCGCCTGACATCAGCTACGGGCTGGGGTTTGCCCCGATGCGGGAAGGCGGCCTGTGGCAGGTCATCACTTTTTGCGCGCTGGGTGCGTTCATTTCGTGGACTCTCCGGCAGGTCGAAATCTCGCGCAAGCTGGGCATGGGGATGCACATTCCTTTCGCGTACAGCGTTGCCGTCTTTGCTTACTTTTCGCTGGTAGTGATTCGGCCCGTCCTGATGGGCGCCTGGGGCCACGGCTTTCCCTATGGGATCATGAGCCATCTCGACTGGGTATCGAATGTGGGCTACCAGTACCTGCATTTTCACTATAACCCGGCCCATATGATCGCCATTTCGTTCTTTTTTACGACCGTGCTGGCCCTGTCACTGCACGGCTCGCTGATTTTGTCTGCCGCCAACCCGGCGAAAGGTGAGACGGTTAAGACGGCCGAGCATGAGAACACGTTTTTCCGCGATATTGTCGGTTACTCCATTGGCGAACTGGGTATCCATCGACTGGGGCTTTTTCTGGCCCTGAGCGCCGGCTTCTGGAGCGCCATTTGCATCATTATCAGCGGCCCGTTCTGGACCCGCGGTTGGCCCGAATGGTGGAACTGGTGGCTTGACCTGCCGATCTGGGGCTGAGTGACAACGTAAAGGACATCGAGTACCACCATGGCTGAATATCAGAATATTTTTAATCGCGTCCAGGTTCGGGGTCCCGCTTATGCGGGTGTCGATTTGCCGGTCGGGGATGAGGCCCGCTCTGGCGGAACGTCATTCTCGTACTGGATGGGCAAAATAGGCGATGCACAGATTGGGCCGATTTATCTGGGTTGGTTGGGCGTGGCGTCACTCGCATGTGGCTTCATCGCTTTCGAGATCATCGGCCTGTATATGTTTGCTTCGGTGGACTGGGATCTCCAGCAATACATTCGACAGCTGTTCTGGCTGGCGCTCGAGCCGCCGCCGCCAAAGTACGGTTTGAGCATCCCGCCGCTGGCTGAAGGTGGCTGGTGGCTGATGGCCGGGTTCTTTTTGACCACCAGTCTGTTGCTGTGGTGGGTACGAACCTATCGTCGCGCACGCGCCCTGGGCATGGGTACGCATGTCGCGTGGGCGTTTGCCGCCGCGATCTGGCTCTATCTGGTCCTGGGTTTTATTCGTCCGGTGTTGATGGGCAGCTGGAGTGAGGCGGTGCCGTTCGGCATCTTTCCGCATCTTGACTGGACCGCGGCGTTTTCGATTCGCTACGGCAATTTGTTCTACAACCCGTTTCACATGTTGTCCATCGCCTTCCTCTATGGCGCGACGCTGCTGTTCGCGATGCATGGCGCCACCATCCTGGCGGTCAGCCGTTTCGGTGGTGACCGTGAAGTTTCGCAGATTGTCGATCGTGGCACTGCCGCGGAGCGGGCGCAGCTCTTTTGGCGCTGGACAATGGGGTTCAACGCCACTATGGAGTCCATTCATCGCTGGGGCTGGTGGTTCGCAGTGCTGTGTCCGCTGACCGGCGGTATTGGCATCTTGCTGACCGGTACGGCGGTCGACAATTGGTATTTGTGGGGCGCCAAACACGGTTTGGCCCCGATGTATCCCATGGGCGGTGAGCCGGCCATTGACCCCTCTTTAGGCGCCCGTTAATCGGGTATCAGGTGATTTAGCATGCTGCGCAGTCGTTCATTTGTACTTACAGCTCTCGTGGTCCCGACGCTGGCTTTTCTCGCGGCCTGCGAGGCTCCGCCGGTCGAAACTGAACAGCTTGGGTTCCGCGGCACGGGCATGCAGCAGGTCACCAACCGCAACCGCGCGGCCGAAGCGGCTGCTAACGCCACGATTATTCCGGAGCCGCTGCCGGTGTTCGGGACGTCCGGTCCGGCCGCTGGCCTGGTCTACCAGAATGTGCAGGTGCTTGGCGATCTGCCGGTTCCGCAGTTTACCCGGCTGATGCAGGCCATGACCGCCTGGGTGGCGCCGGAGCAGGGCTGCGCATACTGCCATACTGAGGGTGAGGCGCTGAGTTCTGATTCCGCCTATACCAAGGTCGTGGCGCGGCGCATGCTGCAAATGAACCTCGCGATTAATGCGTCCTGGGGCGATCACGTGGGTGCCACGGGGGTGACCTGCTATACCTGTCATCGCGGCAACAATGTGCCGCAGTATGGCTGGTACCTTGATCCTGAAGCGGCGGGTCCTGGTAAGGCGCTGGGCAACCGCGCCGGGCAGAATCGCCCGGCACCCGAAGTGGCCTACGCTTCGCTGCCGGCGGATCCGTTCAGCACCTATCTGGCCGGCAAGGACAATATCAGGGTGCTCAGCCAGAATCCGCTGCCGATGAAGAATCAGACGGGCGCGTCCATCGTTGAGACCGAACAGACCTACGGCCTGATGATGCACATTTCCGATTCGCTGGGAGTGAATTGCACCTTTTGCCATAACAGCCGCGCGTTTGGTGCGTGGGAGGAGAGTTCTCCTGTGCGGACCACGGCATGGTACGGCATCCGCCTGGTTCGTGATCTGAACAGCGAATACGTCTCTGCGCTGGCTTCCGTCGTGCCTGACAAGCGGCTGGGTCCGCTCGGCGACATCAAAAAAGTAAATTGCACGACCTGCCATCAGGGTGCCCCGAAGCCGCTGAATGGCGTGAGCATGCTGGCAGATTATCCCGAGTTGTCGGCGTCACGTTAGGAGAAGCGGCGCTCAGGCACCCCAATCCGGTCATTGCCTGATCGGGGCGGCTGACCGGTATTGACGGCCCTCCGGGCTTGTCTGCAGGAACCTTGTTACTTTGTCTCATAGTCATTGTTTACTGAATCGCCGCGCTGTGATCGCAGGCGGACTTGGTGCGGCCATGTTTGCCCGTGCGCCCCTTGTGCAAGCGGCTGCCAGTAGCACGCGCGTCTGGGAGATCGGTGCGCGCGGCGGATTCGACACGCTGCGGCAGGTTTCCCGCGAAACACCGCAGCCCGGGCCGGGGCAGGTGCTGGTCGACGTTCACATGAGCGGCATAGCGGCACGCGATCAGGCCATCGTGCAAGGCTGGTTTCTTGAAGACAAGTCGCCCACGCTGATACCGCTCAGTGAGGGTGTGGGTACGATCCTCGCGGTCGGGCCGGGAGAGCAGCGGCTGCAAGTCGGCCAGCGGGTTACCTGTTGCCATTTCGCGTCATGGGTTGACGGGCCGTGGACGCCGGCTAACTACGCGGTCGATGTGGGCAACACGGTCGATGGCTGGCTTGGGCAGCAGGTGCTGCTTCCTGCATCCGGGGTTGTTGTCGTGCCGGACAGCATCAGTGATGCGACGGCCGCCACGTTGAGCGGTTCCGCGGTTACTGCGTGGCATGCGCTGCATGTCGTTGCGCGGGTGCAGCCCGAGGATACCGTACTGTCGCTCGGCACAGGAGGGGTCTCCTCGTGGGGGCTGTTGCTGGCGAAAGCCGCCGGCGCACGAGTCGCCGTAACCTCTTCCAGTGATGCAAAACTGGGGCGGATGCGGGAGCTGGGTGCTGACATAACGGTTAACTACCGGACCACACCGGACTGGGGCGAGGCCATTTATGAGGCCACCGGCGGCGGTGCCACCATCGTGCTTGAGAACGTCGGGCGCAAGACGCTCGACCAGTCAATGCTTGCTGCGGGCAACAATGCCATGCTGGTGATGATCGGTACGGCGCCGCTGCCTGAGCAACTGCCGAAGATGCCGGGCTTCTACGTCAAGAACCTGGCGATGAAGGCCATCAGCAACGGCAGTCGTCGTATGCTTGAGGACTTGCTCACCGCGGTCGCCGCGCAGCGGCTCGAGGGTGTGGTGAGCGCGCGCTTCAGCTTCAGCGCTGCGGTGGAGGCGTTCGAGGCGGCGGCAGCGGGCGCCAATGTCGGTAAAGTATTGATTGCTCACAAAGGCTAGAAGTAGCCTAATAAAAGAGTGATAACCCGCTGATGAATAAGCTTTCATTAGCGCCGATGATGGATCGCACGGACCGTCATTTTCGCTACTTCCTGCGGCTCATGAGTCCGGACCTCCTGCTTTACACCGAAATGGTGGTGGCCCAGGCCGCGGTATATGGCGACCGGGCCCGACTGCTGGGGTTTGCTGCGGTTGAGGCACCGGTGGTGCTGCAACTGGGAGGCAGCGACCCGGAGCTGCTTGGCGATGCCGCCGTTCTGGGGGCCGAGCGTGGGTATGCAGCCATCAATCTGAACATCGGGTGCCCCAGCGACCGGGTGCAGTCGGGGCAATTTGGTGCCTGCCTGATGGCGGAGCCAGAACGGGTGGCGGCCTGCGTCAGGCGGATCCGGAGCCGCGTGGATATACCGGTCACGGTCAAAACCCGAATTGGCATCGATGATCGCGATGACTACCCGTTTTTACGCGAGTTCGTCGAGGCCTGTGCCGAGGCGGGCTGCCGAACCTTTGTGGTGCACGCGCGTAAAGCCATTCTGGCAGGCCTCAGTCCCGCCGAAAACAGGAGCATCCCGCCATTGAACTATGAGCGGGTTCAGCGCTTGAAAGCCGACTTCAGCCACTTGGAGATTATTGTCAACGGTGGGATCGTTACGACAGCCGGGGTGCTTGAACATTTGCGGCATGTCGACGGCGTAATGATCGGTCGGCAGGCTTACAAAACACCCTACTGGCTGACCGAGCTTCAGGCTGCCGTGTTTCCCGAGCGCAGCTGGCAGGCCCCCAGTCGTCGGCAAGTGGTGGAGCAAATGGCGCACTACGCCGACTCTGCGCTTGCGAGCGGGGCGCGTATGCATCACATTACCCGCCATATGCTCGGTCTGTTTGCCGGGCGGCCGGGTGCACGGGCCTGGCGGCGTTATGTGACCGAGGCGGCTGGTGCCCGGGATGCCACCCCGGCATTGCTGCTCGACTCGCTGGAAAGGCTGGAGGCGAGTGAGACAACGGCGTAGCTTGTCGTTAGAATTCATCTTCCGTTGTGCCGCGGTCGCTGTGCCCGTCGGTGTCTCGTCACTCACATCATTCAGGAACTTGCCATGTCAGCACGCCGCGATCACGTTAAGGCCAAATCCGGGCGACGTCCCACGATGGCCGAGCAGGCAGACAAGCATGAGCTGTACGAGCTGGCGGTCCAGAACGTGGAAGAAGAATGCCGGTTTGTGAGCGCGACCTTCCGCTCCCTGCGCGGTCGCGAGGCGCTGCTGTTTCGGGAGGATTTTTGCGGTACCGCCAGCGCTGCTTGTCAGTGGACACGAATGGGTACGGCGCATCAAGCCATCGGAGTGGATATCGACGGCGAGGTTCTCGACTGGGGGCGCCGCAATCGGCTGAGTCGACTCAATCCCGACCAGCAGTCACGCGTCAGACTGATCCAGTCAGATGTGCTCACCGCCAATACCGGCCGGGTTGATCTGGTGGGTGCGTTCAATTTCAGCTACTGGATCTTTCAGACTCGGCCGCTGATGTTGGAGTATTTTCGCAAAATCCATGCGAGCCTGGTCGATGACGGCGTGTTTTTTCTCGATGCCTTCGGCGGCTATGAGGCCTTTGAGGAAATGACCGAAAAAACCAAGTACGACGGCTTTACCTATGTATGGGATCAGGCGAGTTATTCACCCGTTACCGGTGAAATGACGTGTCATATTCACTTTAAATTTCCCGATAAATCCAAGCTAAAACGGGCGTTTAGCTACACTTGGCGACTCTGGACCCTGCCCGAAATTACCGAGCTGCTGGCGGAGGCCGGGTTCCCTAACCCTACCGTTTACTGGGAGGGTACGGACGAGGACGGTGAAGGGAATGGCGTCTTTAAGCCGGACCCCCGCGGTGAGGCCGATGCGGGCTGGATAGCCTACATCGTGGCCGAGAAGTAGTTCTGCCGTATCAGCAAGCGGCAATGGCTGATGCGCAACGCCTAATGACCTATACTTTGAGTGGGTTTAACATATTCTAGGATTGCCTCCGGCATGGGTACAGAACAGGAACTCGCCATAGTGTTCGCCGACGTCGTCGGCAGCACCCAGCTGTATGAATCGCTCGGCGATGAAGAGGCTCGCGAGACGGTTCAGCGTTGCGTGGATTGCATGAAAGAAGCGACGCGCGAGTTCTCCGGCGAGGTCATTAAGACCATCGGCGATGAGGTCATGTCGACATTCGCCGCGGCTGACGATGCGATCAGCGCGGCCAGCCAGATGCAGCAGCGGGTAGCCGGCGGCAACTTCTCGGGGCGTGATGACGTGCGTGTCGCGATTCGCATAGGCTGTCACTTCGGGCATGTTGTCGTCGAAAAGAACGACATCTTCGGCGTCGCAGTGAACATTGCGAACCGGATGACTTCGCAAGCCAAGTCCGGGCAAATTATTACCACCGCCGGCACCGTGGAGCAGTTGAATGACGACTGGAAGGCGGTGGTGCGCCAGATTGGTGTGGCAACGTTACGCGGGCAGATGGATGAAGTGGCCCTCTACGAAGTCTTGTGGCAGCCCGAAGAAGCAACGAGCATGCTGCCGAAAATCGACTGGGCTGATGCAAAGGTCAAGCATCCGGGCCGGTTGGTATTGCGGTTTCAGGGCCAGGAGCTGGTGTTGTCCGGGGACGGTGAGCGAACGGTAACGCTCGGTCGAGCCGATGACAACCACGTGACCATCAAGGGGAATCTTATCTCCCGCGTGCATGCGCGCATCGAGCTTAACAAGCAGCGCTACATGCTGATAGACGAAAGCACCAATGGCACGTTCGTGCAACGGGATGACGGCGAAGAAGTTTACGTCCGCCGCGACTCGGCGCAGCTCAGCGGCAGCGGCTTGATTGGTCTGGGGCGAGTCGCTTCGCGGGGCATGCCGCTGGCCATTGAATACAGTCTGGAAGAAGATGCGGGCTGAGAACAGGTTTCCCAAATAACGCTTAGTCAGCTATTTGACTGAATAGTCCCACTGTATCGGCGTGTCTGCGCGGGGTATGCTGCGCAGCATGCCTGTGAGCCAACCCGCAACCGCTGATTATCCCGAGCTCGAACGATTCTTCTCGGTGGACAGTCCCCTGAGTGCGGTGATTTCGGGGTTCGCGCCGCGTCCGGGCCAGCTCGAGATGGCCGCAGCCGTGAGTGAGACGATCCGGACAGGCGACAACCTCGTGATCGAAGCAGGTACCGGCACCGGGAAAACGCTTGCCTACCTGTTGCCCGCGCTGCTGTCCGGGGCGCGGATTGTAATATCGACCGGTACCAAGACGCTTCAGGATCAGTTGTTTCATCGGGATTTGCCGACCGTGGGTGGTGCGCTCGGTCGGCCCGCCCGCACGGTGCTGCTTAAAGGTCGCGCCAACTATTTGTGCCTGCATCGTCTCGAGCAGGCCGCCGCCGGCAGCGTCGGGGAACAGGAAGATCTGGCCCGCATCCGCCGCTGGGGCCGTGATACGGTCACGGGTGATCGGGCAGAGGTGGGCAGCGTTGCCGAGGATTCCTCTGTCTGGCCGCGGGTTACATCGACAGTGGAGAACTGTCTGGGTTCGCGATGCGACTTCTACTCCCGCTGCCATGTTGTTGCCGCTCGGCAGGCCGCGCTGGCGGCCGAAATCGTGATCGTTAATCACCACCTGCTGCTGGCCGATATGTTGCTGAAGGAGGAGGGTTTCGGCGAGTTGCTGCCCGGCGTCAACGCGGTAATCATTGATGAGGCGCATCAGTTTCCCGATGCGGCGCAAGCGTTTTTTAGTCAGTCGATCGCGAGCCGCAGCGTGCAGAATCTGGCCGAGGATCTGCGGGTGGAGGCGGTTAACGCTTTGCCTCCCGCAACTAAGGCGATAGCGCTGGCGGACGAACTATTGTCGGCCGTTGCCGACCTGCGTGCCCGGCTGCCGCGCGATCCCGCCAATACAGAATGGACTGAGCACGAGTCTGTGCTGGATCACGGGGTTACAGAGCTGCTGCGGGTCCTGGACGACGCAATTGACTGGTTGGGTCACCAGGATGAGCAGCTGGTAGGTCTGCGGCGGTGCCTGGACCGGGCTGTCGGCACCAGTGCGCGACTCGAAGCGATTGCCATGGCAGACGAAACCGCGGGCCTCAGATGGCTGGGTCTTGCTGCCCGCAGTTTTACCCTGAACTATACGCCGGTGGAGGTGGCCGCCAGCCTGCAGGCTTTGCTGGCGCGGCACGACTGTGCCTGGATATTCACGTCTGCAACCCTTGCGGTGGGGGACAGCTTCGAGCATTTCGTTTCCAGCGCCGGGCTCGACAGCCCGCGCACACTCAGTATTCCCAGTCCGTTCGACTATGCGCGCAACAGTCTGCTGCTGCTGCCGCAGGGGCTGCCCGCAGCCGATTCGTCAGGCTACACCGAGAGCGTCATCGAGCTGATGAAACCGCTGCTTCACGCCAGTCGTGGCCGCGCCTTTCTGCTGTTTACCAGCCATCGCGGGCTGCGCAAGGCGGCAGAGTTGCTGCGCGCAGACCCCGAGTTCAACCTGCCGCTGCTGGTTCAGGGGGAAGCGCCGCGCTCGCGTCTGCTGGAGGAGTTCGTGGCGGCAGACGCGCCGGTCCTGCTGGGCACCAGCAGTTTCTGGGAAGGCGTTGATATTCGCGGCAGTGATCTGGTGTTGGTGGCGATCGACAAACTGCCGTTTGCTTCCCCCGGCGATCCGTTCATGAAGGCCCGTCTGGCGGCCATTCGGCAGCGCGGTGGCAACCCGTTTGCGGACTATCAGTTGCCGCAGGCAATACTGGCGTTAAAGCAGGGGGTGGGGCGGCTGATCCGTGATGCCGGCGATCGCGGTGTCGTCGTATTGTGCGATCCGCGCCTGCAGAGCCGCGGCTATGGGCGCCGGTTTCTCGCGAGTCTGCCGCCCTTTACTGTGGCCCGGTCGGTTGCGGGGGCCGTGGCCTTTCTGGAAAGTTCGCGATGAGCGACTGGCGCTGCCTCGCTATTGAGACGGCAACTGAGCAAGGCTCGGTGGCGGTTGCTGCGGGTGGTCGCATTTATACCCGCGATCTCACGGCGGCGCGTAACAGCTCGCGTGAGGTGTATCGGGTTGCGCAGGAACTGCTCCGCGAGGCGGCGATCAGCGTGGCAGACCTGAACTGCGTTGCCTGCGGGTCCGGCCCGGGGAGCTTTACCGGCGTGCGAGTCGCGGTTGCGGCCACTCAGGGGCTGGGCTATTCATTACAGATACCGGTGATCGGAATCTCGACACTGGCAGCTCTGGCACAGGCGGCGGTGGAGCAGGGGCTCTCCGGATATCTTGCCCCCTGTCTCGACGCCCGGATGGGCGAACTCTACGTCGGTTTATATGCGTCCAAGGCCGGGGAACTGGCCGCAGCAGCGGCCGATGACCGGCTGCTGGCACCGGATGATCTTGGCGCGATGGCCGGTGCAGAGTCCGTACTGGGAGTGGGTGCAGGATGGGAGGCCTATCCTTTGCCGGTGCAAGCGAATATTAGTCTGATGAAGGCTCGCAGTGTCATCTGGCCGACGGCCACAGCCGTCCTGTCGCTCGCTGAAGCCCGCTACCGGGCTGGCGAGTATGTTGATCCGGCGCAACTTGTGCCGAACTATCTGCGCAATAATGTTGCCAAAAGACAGAGGTTTAGATCCTGATGTTCGAATATCTACCAAGCCGGCGGGTGCTGAATGCCCTCGGGGCCCTTGCGTGCGCCGGGATGATGGGCTTCGCGCTTTATGCGCAGCACGGCCTGGGCCTTGAGCCCTGCCCGCTGTGTGTCTTTCAGCGGGTCGCCGTGATTGCGTTGGGCGTGATCTTTGCGCTCGCAGCAATGCACAATCCGGGGCCGCTCGGCCGGCCGATTTATGCCGGGCTGCTGCTGCTCGCGGGTTGCGCGGGCATGGGTGTGGCGGGTCGGCACGTCTGGTTGCAGAACCTTCCGCCTGACAAGGTTCCTGCCTGCGGGCCGGGTCTGGACTTCATGCTGGAGTCGTTCCCGATGCTGGAGATGCTGGAGCTGGTGCTCAGCGGTTCAGGTGAATGTGCTGACATTGCCTGGTCGCTGGCCGGGTTGACGATGCCGATGTGGGTCTTCATTTGCTGCGCGGGGCTGACCGCACTGGGTATGCTGGCGAACCTGGCGGCACCTCGCTAGCGCTGACCGCCCGGCAGGAGCGACGTCGCAATATGCAGGTAGATCGCCTTTAAGCGATCAATATCGGCAACCCGTATTTCTTCGTTGAACTTGTGAATAGTCTTGTTAACAGCGCCGATTTCGACCACTTCGGCACCCGCCGGCGCTATAAACCGGCCATCCGAAGTACCGCCGCTGGTCGATAGCTCCGGATCACGGCCGGTAACCGCCCGCACAGCAGCCTGCACCGCGGGGATCAGGTCGCCGCCCTCGGTCAGAAAGGGCTCACCCGACAAATGCCAGTCGAGCGTGTAGTTCAGGTTATGTGCATCAAGAATCCCGGTGATTTTCCGCTTGATGCCCTCGTGGTCCCATTCGGTGGAGTAGCGAAAATTAAACCGCGTGTACAAATCAGGTGGCGTCACGTTCGGGAACCCCGTGCCGCTCTTTAGCTGCACGACCTGAAAGCTGGACGGCGGAAAAAATGCATTGCCATCATCGAGTCGCAACTGATACAGCTCGTGCAGCACCGGGGCGAAGCGCTGGATAGGGTTGTCAGCCAGATGCGGGTAGGCAACATGCCCCTGCACCCCATGCACCGTGAGCATGCCGCTCAATGAGCCGCGCCGGCCGACTTTAATGGCATCGCCGAGTTCAGCCGTTGACGACGGTTCGCCGATAACGCACCAGTCGATATGGATATCCCGCTGCAGCAGTTTGCGAATAGTCGCCTTCGTCCCGTCCTGTGCAGGTCCTTCCTCGTCACTGGTGATCAGGAAAGCGATGCTGCCCGCATGATCCGGGACTGCGGTCACGAAATCGGTCGCGGCATCGACCATCGCCGCCAAAGCCGACTTCATGTCCGCAGCGCCACGGCCATACAGCATGCCGTCCTGCAAAGTCGCGGTAAACGG
The DNA here is from genome assembly GCA_036351295.1 of Gammaproteobacteria bacterium. GTDB lineage: Bacteria > Pseudomonadota > Gammaproteobacteria > Steroidobacterales. The sequence continues at coordinate 39,308 of JAZBOT010000140.1, forward strand.
AGGCGTCGCCCATTCATCTTCCGGCCCCGGCGGAACCACATCGGTATGTCCGGCGAAACACAGGACAGGGCTGGCGGTGCCGTGGCGCGCCCACAGGTTATCAACTTCGCCGATGCGGATATGCTCGACGTCAAAGCCTGCCGCGGCGAGTTTGGCGCCCATGAGCTGCTGGCAGCCGCAATCATCCGGTGTCACTGACCGACGCTCAATCAGGTCAATTGCAAATTCCACGGTTGGGGTCATATCGGGTCCAGATTATTCCGCCAGCAACGCCGTCCAGCCAGCCTCGTCATATCCCACCAGCACCCGCTTATCACAAACAACAACCGGGCGTTTGATCAACGTCGGCATTTCCTGCAGGAGCTTGCTGTATTCCGCTTCGGTAGCGGCTTCCCGTCGCGCGGGCGGCAGTGCTCTCCAGGTGGTACTGCGCTTGTTTAACAGCGTATCAGGAGGAACCGCTGCGAGCCACGACTCAAGTAGCCCGGGATCCACGCCGTCTTCACGGAGGTCATGAAATCGATGCGCAACACCACTGTTGCTGAACCAGCGTAGCGCCGCCCGGCAGCGATCGCAGGAGCGTATACCGTAAATGATCACCATGGGTTCGTGGCTACTCTGCCCGCAAAAGCTCGTTGATGCCCACCTTGGCGCGCGTTTTCGCATCGACCTTTTTTACGATAATCGCGGCATACAGGCTGCAATCACCGCGGCTCGACGGCAAATTGCCCGGCACTACCACCGATCCTGCCGGCACCCGACCATACATCACGGTATCGGTTTCGCGATCGTAGATGCGGGTGCTTTGGCCAATATAGACGCCCATCGATATCACAGCGCCTTGCTCTACGATGACGCCTTCGACGATTTCAGATCGCGCGCCGATAAAGCAGTTGTCTTCGATGATCGTCGGGTTAGCCTGCAGAGGTTCCAGAACGCCACCGATGCCTGCGCCGCCGGAAAGATGCACGTTTTTGCCAATCTGGGCGCAGCTGCCGACGGTGGCCCAGGTGTCTACCAGCGTGCCGCTGTCAACATAGGCACCGATATTGACGTAAGAGGGCATCAACACGACATTGCGGGCAATATAGGCGCCGCGGCGAGCAATGGCGTCTGGAACGACACGAATGCCGCTGCCGGCAAACTGGTCGGCGCTCCAGTCGGAGAACTTAAGCGGTACCTTGTCGTAGTAGCGGGTGTGACCGCCGGAAATGACGGTGTTGCCATTAATGGCAAACGACAGTAACACCGCTTTTTTTAGCCATTGGTTGACCGTCCAGCCCGCGTCGCCGGGTTCCGCCACTCGTGCGGCACCCGAATCAAGCAGCTCAATGCAGTGTTCCACCGCCTCGCGGAGTTCGGGCTCCGGTTGCGACAGGTTGAGCTCTTGCCGGTTATCAAAGGCTTGTTCTATTGTGGTTATCAAATTGTCCATAAGTATGTCCGTTAAGGGGCAGTCGGGTTGTCATCGCTATCGTCTATCGCATGAAGCAGCGCAGTTCGCAGTTTTTCCTCAGCCCCGCTGCTCAATGGCGCGCCTTCGGCGTTGGTAATGTAGAAAACGTCTTCCGCCCGCTCGCCGACGGTCACCAGCTTCGCCATGCGCACGAACAGGTTTTCGGCGCGCAGGACGCGGCCGATCTCTGCGGCGAGTCCGGGTCTGTCACCCGCCGTAATTTCCATCACGGTGCGGCTCCGCGCATTGTCACGGGTAAATTGTACCCGTGCGGCGGTTGAGAACATCCTTACCTGCCGGGGCGCCTTGCGCGTCACCAGCTTGGAGCTGTCTTCGCTGGCACGGACCGCCCGGTCCAGCCGCCGCGCTATTTTCTGGCGTCGTTCAGGGTCTTCAATTGGCTGCCCGTCGCCCTCAAGGATGGTGTAAAACGATAAGCTGTAATCATTGTCCAGTGGCACAATGCGGGCGTCAGTAACCGACAGGCCCAATTCGTCAATCACTGCGGTGGCTATTGCGAAGGTAAACTGAACCTGCGGGGCATAAATAAGGACGGCGGTCCCAGCCAGGCTGTGTTGCGGCTGAATGTCGACCAGAGTGTCGCCAGGTTCCGGGTTGCGTTGCCGTAACAGCCGGGTATGCCAGGCGATCTCGGCCGGTGTGCAGCTCAGCAGGTAAGCTTCGCCGAACGTGTTCCAGCGAGTCACCAGGTCACTGCCGGCGCGGCCTTTTGCTTCCAGCAGGGCCAACGCAGCTTCCGCGCGGGCGCTTAGCAGTTCGGCCTTTTCAACGGGGTTCTCCAGCCCTTGTCGCAGCGCCCGCCGTGTGAGTTTATGAGTTTCCGTAAACAGCTGAGCCTTCCAGCTGTTCCAGAGTTTAGGGTTTGTTCCGCGAACGTCAGCCATGGTAAGGACGTACAGGTAGTCGAGGTGCGTTTCGTCGCCCACGATCCCTGCAAATTCGGCGATGACGGCCGGATCATTGATGTCCTTTTTCTGCGCCGTGGTTGAAAGCAGCAGATGATGCCGCACCAGCCAGGCAACCAGCTTCGCGTCATAGCCGCTCATCCCGTGTTCCAGGCAAAAGGTCTCTGCGCTGACAGCGCCAAGCTCGGAGTGGTCGCCGCCGCGGCCTTTCGCGATGTCGTGAAACAGACCGCTCAAATAGGCTATGACCGGTTTGTCGAGACTGCGCATGACCTCGCTCGCCTGCGGGTACTCATGATCAAAGCGGCTTAGCGCAAAGCGCCGCAGGTTGCTGACGACAAACAGGGTGTGGGCGTCCACGGTATATGCGTGAAACAGGTCATATTGCATACGACCAACGATTCGGCCAAACGCGGGTATGTACTGACCGAGCACACCGTAGCTGTTCATCCGCCGCAATTCATGCGTTACGCCTTCGCGGGCTTCGAGAATTTGTAAAAACATCCTGTGGTGGCGCGGATTGACGCGAAATTCATCGTCGATCAGGTAAAGGTGTCGCCTCACCAGTGCGATAGTGTTGGCGCTAACCCCCTTGAGCTCCGGGTGCTGCTGCAGGATCAGAAATATTTCCAGCAATGCGCTGGGATGACGATGAAATACGTCATCGTCAGTCAGCTGCAGGAAACCGTTTTTCACGGCGAAGTTTTCGTTGATCGGCAGCGCGGGCGCGGCTGGGTTCATCAGGATCTCTTCCTGAAAAAGCTGCAGCAACATCTCGTTGATGCGGCTGATGTCCATCGCGGTGCGGTAGTAACGCTGCATGAGCTGCTCAACAGCCAGCGTATAGGCCGCGTCCTCATAGCCAAAGAGCGCAGCGATACGAGTTTGATAGTCGAACAGCAGGCGGTCCTCGCGACGGCCCGTGAGCGTATGCAGGGCAAAGCGCAGGCGCCACAGGAACTTGCGGGCTTCGGTAATCAGGCGCAGCTGCGCTGGGGTCACAAAACCGCGTTCGACCAGGCTGCCGAGGTCGTTGCTGCCAAAATGGCGGCGTGTCACCCACATAATAATTTGCAGGTCGCGCAGGCCGCCGGGACTGCCCTTTATGTTCGGCTCAAGGTTATAGGCCGTATCGTCGTAGCGATGGTGACGGTCTTGCTGCTCCTTAAGTTTGGCCTCGAAAAAAGCTCTGGATGGCCAGATGTCGGGCGGCGCGGTTGCGGTGCGCATGGCTTCGTAGAGATCCTCGGCACCGCGCAACAGGCGTGACTCCATCAGGGTCGTCGCGGTCGTTAAATCGTCTTTGCAAGCCACCCTGCATTCGGCAATGGTGCGGGTGCTATGACCGATCTCAAGGCCCAGGTCCCACAGCAGCGTCAGGAACCCCGCAATCTGCTCGGGTTCTTTGCTGGCCTCTGAGCGCGAGAGGATAAGCAGGTCAATATCCGAACCGGGATGCAGCTCGCCGCGGCCATAGCCGCCGACTGCGACCAGCGCCAGACCGGTTTCGCTTGCGAGGCCGCAGCGCTGCCACGCCCGGGTTATGAGCCTGTCGACCAGTTCAGCCCGCTGCTGAATCAGCCGTTCGATCGGCGCATTGGCCCGGAACTGCTGCTCCTGGCTAGCGCCTGCTGCGCGCATCACCTGGCGCCAGTGCCGGATGATATTGGCCTGGGGTTGGTCAAGGTCTGCTTCAATGGCATCCCAATTGAGCCCCAGATTGTTCTCGAGGGTATAGTCCAGCGCTGCGACGCCCGCGGCATTGCTGGCCGGATCCGGGGCAGGGCTGTTCACGGGCACGGTCAAACCCGGTCCGCGGCGCCCAGCGTCAGCACCTCATATCCGGAGTCGGTTACGAGAATGGTGTGTTCCCACTGCGCAGACAGTGAATGATCTTTGGTCACGACGGTCCAGCCATCTCCGAGCAAGCGCACATGGCGGCGACCGGCATTGAGCATCGGCTCCACCGTAAAAGTCATGCCTGCAACGATTTCGGTGCCGGTTCCTGGCGCGCCATAGTGCAGAACTTGCGGATCTTCGTGGAACACTCGCCCGATGCCATGACCGCAGTACTCCCGAACCACCGAATAGCGGTTGGATTCTGCGAATTGCTGGATGGCATGACCGATGTCGCCCAGACGCGCGCCCGGTTTTACTTCCTCGATGCCGCGCCACATAGCCTCGCGGGTAATCGTGGCGAGACGCTCGGCCTGCACGGAGGCTTTGCCGACGAAAAACATCCGGCTGGTGTCGCCATGAAACCCATCCTTAATAACGGTTATATCAATGTTGACGACATCGCCATCGCGCAGTTTTTTGTCGGTAGGGATGCCGTGGCAAACCACGTGATTAACCGAGGTGCAGATTGATTTCGGAAATCCGCGATAGTTTAACGGCGCCGGAATCGCCTGCTGCTCGTTGACAATGTACTCGTGGCAGATGCGGTCCAGTTCTTCCGTGGTCACGCCGGGCCGAACGTACTCCCCGATCATATCCAGGACGTCAGCAGCCAGGCGGCCCGCCGTGCGCATTTTGTCTTGTTCGGCGGGCGTCTTGATTGAGATGTTCATGCGGAGTGGACTGCCTGTTGGAATATTTGCGTGCTGTCAGGGTGTGGTGTTGCGATTAAGCAACGAACCGCAGGGCGGGGCACGTTCGCAGCCTGACCTGCCCGTCTCACGGCCGCGCCGCCGCGCCGCGGCCGTTCCCGCCCGGGGCTGTTGCCCGGCCGAGGCCGTCGCAACCCGCAAATGCGTTGTCGCTTAAACCCCCGTATGGTATAAAGCGCGCGCGTTTTAAGCAATCTACACATGTGCCGACACATGCGGTGGGGTGCCTGGCTCGAAGGTCTGAGCGCGGGTCGCCGTATGGGGTTCATGGAAGCCTAACCCTCAAGGAGTAACAATATGGCTGACGTATCAATGCGCCAGATGCTGGAAGCAGGCGTGCACTTCGGGCATCAGACCCGCTACTGGAACCCGAAAATGGCACCGTACATTTTCGGCCAGCGTAACAACATCCACATCATTAACCTCGAGCAGACCCTGCCGCTTTACCTGGCGGCGCTCAGCTTTGTCAAAGGCGTGGCCGCGGACAATGGCTCGGTTCTGTTTGTGGGCACCAAGCGCTCCGCGCGCGAGGCGATTCGGCAGGCTGCTGAGCGTGCCGGTATGCCGTACGTCAGCTATCGCTGGCTCGGCGGCATGCTGACCAATTTCAAGACCATCAAGCAGTCCATTCGGCGTCTGGAGGAAATAGAGGGGATGGCTGAGGACGGCAGCCTCGCCAGCCTTACCAAACGCGAGGGTTTGGTCCTGCGGCGCGAGCAGGAGAAGCTCGAACGCAGCCTGGGCGGTATCAAGAACATGCGATCCTTGCCCGACGCCATTTTTGTAATTGATGTCAGTCATGAAAAGATAGCCATTGCCGAAGCCCGTAAGCTGGGGATCCCGGTGGTGGCCGTGGTGGACACCAATTGTTCACCGAAGGGCGTCGACTACATCATTCCCGGTAATGACGACGCCATGCGCGCGGCGGCACTGTATGCTGAGGGTGTTGCGGACGCCGTGCTGGAGGGCAAGGCAGCCCTGCCGACCGTGCCCGAAGGTGATGATGAGTTTGTCGAGCTTGATGCGGACGGCAGCCCGGCTGAGCGCAAGCGCGGCCGCAGGAAGTCTGCCTCCAAAGCAACGGCCAAAACGCCGGCAGCTGAGCCTGCCGCCGAGGCCTCAGCGTCCGAGCCCGCTGCTGCGGTGCCGGCAACCGAAGAAACCGCTCCACCGGCAGCCGCAGCACCGGAAAGCGACACCCCAGCCGCATGAGCGGTGCCAGGACCGGCGTGTTGTCACGCCGGTCCTGGTGTCAATGAATATTTGGGAATACACCTATGGCAATAACAGCATCCTTGGTAAAAGAGCTGCGCGAGACAACCGGCGCAGGCATGATGGACTGCAAAAAAGCGCTGGTCGAAACGAACGGCGATGCGCAGGCGGCGGCCGAACTGCTGCGCAAGAAAGGGCAGGCGAGCGCCGCCAAGAAGGCCGGCCGCATCGCGGCCGAAGGCTGCATACAAATTGCGGCCAGTGACGATGGCAAGGCTATTGCGATCCTTGAGGTCAACTGCGAGACGGATTTCGTGGCAAAAGACGAAAACTTTACCCGTTTTGCAGCAGTAGCGGCCGATATGGCGTTGGCGCATAAGCCGGCGAGCGTTGAGGCTTTGATGGAACTGTCCGGGCCTGACGGGGTTAGCCTTGAAGAGACCCGTGCCACGCTCATCGCCAAAATTGGCGAAAATATCGGCGTTCGGCGCCTGTACGTCATCGAGGCGCAGGGAGAAATCGCTGCGTATGTCCACTCGGCGCGTATCGGGGCTGTTGTCGACGTGGTCAACGGCGATGCCGAGCTCGGGCGGGATGTCGCCATGCATATTGCTGCTGCAGCGCCCGCCAGCATTGCTGAAGAAGATGTCGATCCGGAATTGGTGGCGCGCGAAAAGCGCATCCTCACGGAGCAGGCGCTGCAGGAAGGCAAGCCGGCCGAGATTGTCGAGAAGATGATCGCGGGGCGCATGCGCAAATTTTTTGCGGAAGTGACTCTCGTGGGTCAGCCGTTCGTGAAAGACCCTGATACCACCGTGGGTAAACTCCTCGCTAGCCGGGGCGCCCGTGTTGTCAATTTTGTGCGTCTGGAAGTGGGCGAGGGCATCGAGAAGAAGAAAGAAGATTTTGCTGCTGAGGTTGAGGCGCAGGTTCGCGCGAGCAAGTAACGGGTGCTTCTGCGATGACGGCCGGCGAGCTTCCCTACCGACGTATTCTGCTCAAACTAAGCGGCGAAGCGCTGCTTGGGCAGGAAGATTTCGGTATTGATCCGCAGATTCTTATTCGCATGGCCGGCGAGTTGCGGGAGGTTACGGCGCTCGGTGTGCAGGTCGGCGTGGTCGTTGGCGGCGGCAATATTTTTCGGGGACAAGGCCTGGCGCGCGCCGGTATGGATCGCGTGACCGGCGATCACATGGGTATGCTGGCAACGCTGATCAACTCGCTGGCGTTGCAGGATGCGCTGGAACGCGTCGATGTTATGGCGCGGGTCATGTCAGGCCTGCAGATTAACGAGGTGTGCGAGGACTATATTCGGCGACGGGCAGTGCGGCATCTCGAAAAGGGCCGGATTACCATTTTTGGCGCCGGTATGGGCAACCCGTTTTTTACCACGGATACGGCAGCCAGCCTGCGCGCGATTGAAATCGGCGCTGATATCCTCGTCAAGGCCACGCGCGTAGACGGCGTATATGACTCGGACCCGGAGAAGAACCCGGCAGCGGTGCGCTACGATCATCTGAGCTATGATCGTGTCATAACTGAAGGCCTAAATGTGATGGACACGACGGCCGTCGTGATGTGTCGCGACAACGGCCTGCCCATTCGGGTCTTTGATCTGCAGGTGCCGGGAAACCTGATGCGGCTGATGCAGGGTGAAAGCGTAGGTACGCTGGTGACTGCATCAGAATCCTGAATAGCCGTTACTCAACAGGAGTGTGCAGTGATTAAAGAACTCAAGCAGGATGCAGCGGCACGGATGGCAAAAAGCGTAGCTGCGCTGGGTCACGCGTTAGCCAAGCTGCGCACCGGACGGGCTCATCCCAGCTTGCTGGAGGGTCTGATGGTCTCGTATTACGGCGCCGATACGCCCCTTAGCCAGGTCGCCAACATCTCGGTCGACGATTCGCGGACCCTTGCGGTTACTCCGTGGGAACAATCGGCGATACCCGATATCGAGAAGGCTATAATTAATTCAGGACTCGGCCTCAATCCGGTCACAGCCGGCAAGGTGGTTAGAGTGCCGCTGCCAGACCTCACCGAAGAACGCCGCAAAGACCTTGCACGGCTGGTCAAGCAGGAGGCTGAGCAGGGCCGGGTTGCGGTGCGGAACGTGCGCCGCGACGTTATCAGTGACTTTAAGTCACTGCTAAAAGACAAAGAGATATCGGAGGACGAAGCGCGACGGGCCGAGCAGGACATCCAGCAGCTTACCGATAAGTATGTTGCTGAGGTGGACAAGATCTCCGAGGAAAAGCAAAAGGAGATCATGGACTTTTAGGCCGTGTCGCCGGGCTGCCAGCCTGAAAAAAATCCATGTCATCTGAACCCTTAGTCGAAGCGAATTTGCTGCCGCGGCACGTCGCCATCATCATGGATGGCAATGGCCGCTGGGCGAAGGCTCATGCGCAGCCGCGGCACGCCGGACATCGAGCAGGCGTTAAGGCCACCCGGGTCATTGTCGAAGCTGCAGCCAAGCGCGGCATCAAGGCGCTGACCCTGTTTGCCTTCAGTAGCGAGAACTGGAGCCGACCGGTCGAAGAAGTGAGCTCGCTGATGAGCTTGTTTTTTGAGGTTCTGCAGCGCGAGATTGATGTGCTGCACAAAAACGGCATTCGCGTCAGTTTTGTCGGTGCGCGCGATCAGTTGTCCGACAGGCTCCGTTCCCGCCTGGAGGCGGCTGAGGAGCAGACTGCCAGCAACAATCAGATGCAACTGGTGCTGGCCGTCTCGTATGGCGGCCGCTGGGATATTCTCCAGGCAACTCAGGCGATTGCCCAGCGAGTCAAGCGGGGCGAACTGGAGCCCGAGGCCATCGACGAACAATGTTTCAGTCAGTTGTTGTCGCTGGCGGGCACACCGCCGCTGGATCTGCTGATCCGCACGGGGGGCGAGCACCGCATCAGCAATTTTCTGCTGTGGGATATGGCCTATACCGAGCTGTATTTTGACGACACCCTGTGGCCGGATTTCGACCGGTCATGCTTTAACGCCGCGCTCGAGTTTTTTGCCAGCCGTCAACGGCGCTTTGGACGGACCGGCGAGCAGCTGGCAGACAATGGCTGAGCCGGCCGCGAGCGTTGCCGGTGCCGGGCTGTCGACGCTGACTAAGCGCGTGTTGACCGCCCTGGTGCTCGCAGCGGCAGCCGGCGCGGCGCTGTTTTGGGTGCCGGCGCCCGGAGCCGTGGTGTTTTTCTCCGCGGTGTTGCTGATCGGTCTATGGGAATGGAGCGGCTTTCTGACACCGCCACGGGTTGTGCGGCGCATCGCTTTGTGCGCGTCTGCACTGCTTTTTGCCGCTTACCTGAACTTCGTTTACACCGACGCGGTAGCGGTGCGTCCCTACCTGATCGGTGCGGTAGTCTGGTGGACCGGGCTTGGTGTCTGGCTGACCCAGTCAAATAAGACTATCGGTCCGGTGTTTATCGTTCTGTCGGCCTGGTTTTGCCTGGTGCCCGCCTGGGTATCGCTGCGGGTGTTGCTGGACGCTGGTGCCGGCGCGCTGCTGTTGCTTTGGCTCGTTTCGTTAGTCGCCGCCGCCGATATCGGGGCGTACTTTACCGGTCGCCGCTGGGGGCGCCACAAACTGGCCCCCCGGCTCAGTCCCGGCAAAACCATAGAAGGCGCCGTGGGAGGTCTGCTCTGCGCTGCGGCAGTCGGTGGCGCCGGTGCGCTGCTGCTGGAGCAACCGCCGCTTGTGTTTATCCTGGTGGCGCCTCTGATTGCGGCTGTGTCGGTCGTTGGCGACCTGACTGTCAGTGCATTCAAGCGCCATGCGGGACTGAAAGACACGGGCTGGATTCTGCCCGGGCACGGCGGTGTGATGGACCGCGTGGACAGCCTCGTGGCGGCGGCCCCGCTGTTCGTCATGACCCTGAGTCTTGCCGGCATTTTGCCCTGAGCGCGAGTGGGCCGCCCACGGGCAGCGCATTTCCTCGCCACGGATAGTAGAATGGACCACTTGATTAGCAAATACATTTCCGGTGACCGGTCTTGGCCGGCAAATCAGTGAAGATATGACTTCTATCCTCATGTCAGTATTGTCCTTTTTGTTCGCCATCGGTGTCCTGGTTGCGGTGCATGAGTGGGGCCACTACATCGTAGCCAGGCTGGTCGGTGTCAAAGTGCTCTGCTTTTCGATCGGTTTTGGTCGCAGCCTCTGGTCGCGGATCTCCGGCCCTGACCAGACCGAATACCGAATTGCCGCAATTCCGCTGGGTGGCTACGTAAAATTACTGGACGAGCGCGAGGGTTCCGTGCCGGCCGGAGACCAACACCGCGCCTTTAATCGCCAGTCCGTCAGTTCCCGCGTAGCGATCCTCAGTGCCGGCCCGGTAATGAATTTTGTGTTCGCGATTGTAGCGTTCTGGTGCATGTACCTGATTGGTGTGCCTGGGCTCAAGCCCGTTGTCGGGGCTGTTGCTCCTGACACACCGGCTGCCACGGCGGGGTTGCAGCGCGATGACCTGATTGTGGCGGTCGCCGGACGTCCTGTAGCCACCTGGGAGGGCGCCGTGCTGGCACTGCTGGACGGCGTTCTGGACGCCGAACGCATTGCGGTTGAGGTTGACCGGCCAGGGGCCGGCACGCAGTTGGTCTATCTTTCCACTGGCCGGCGCGTCAGCGAACTGACGGAGCCGGGTGCGCTGCTGCCCGGTCTCGGGATGCAGCCCTGGGCACCACAGCTCGAACCCGTGCTGGGTGAGATTATGGCTGATGGCAGTGCGGCAGAGGCGGGCATGCAGTCGGGCGACCGAATTATGGCGGTCGGTGATTTGCCCCTGAACAGCTGGGGAGATTGGGTGGAGTTTGTGCGCGCCAGCCCCGGTGAGTTGGCCAGTGTGACCATTGAGCGCGATGGCCAGCTCCGGCAGCTGCCGATACTGATAGGCACCGTGCTCAACGAGGCGGGTGAAGAGGTTGGCCGCATAGGGGCGGCGGTGCGGCTGCCGGAAGACCCCTACGCCGAGTATCGTGCCCGTCAGCAGTATGGGGCGATGGCAGCGCTGGAGCAGGCGGTCACGCGGACCTGGTCGATGTCGGTGCTCACGGTGCGCATGGTGGTTCGCATGGTGACCGGGGACGTCTCCGTCAAGAACATCAGCGGGCCCATCAATATTGCTCAGTACGCCGGTTACTCGGCCAGTGTCGGGATCTCATCTTTCCTGAGTTTCCTCGCAGTGGTCAGCCTGAGTCTGGGGATTCTGAACCTGCTGCCGATACCTGTTCTGGACGGCGGACAGATTGTCTATCAGTTGCTGGAGGCTGTTAAGGGCGCGCCGCTCTCGGAGCGGATGCAGTTGGTCGGCCAGCAGATTGGCATCGCGTTCCTCGTGCTGATCATGAGTTTCGCTTTCTACAATGACTTGACCCGAGTTTTCAGCTGATTCTCGTGAAGCACCCAAGTACTACAGGCAAAGCGGTTTGCCACAGTGTTCTGCGGGCTTTGCTAATCTGCCTGTGTCTCACTGCCGTCACCCATGCCGCTGACGATGAGTTCGTGCTGGGCGACATTCGTATCGAAGGTTTGCAGAGAATATCTTCGGGTACCATCTTCAATTACCTGCCGCTGAATATCGGTGACACAGTCGACCGGCAGCGGCTGCAGGAAGCGCTGAGGGCGGTCTACAGCACGGAGTTTTTTCAGGATATCGAGTTCCGGCGGGAGGGCGATACCCTCATCATTGCGGTAATCGAGCGACCGTCGATCGCCGACTTCACCATAGAAGGCAACAAGGACATCAAAACGGAGGACCTGCTGGATTCTCTGTCCCGGGTGGGGCTAAAAAAGGGCCGGATTCTCAACCGCTCGGTGCTTGAGGATGTTGAGCGGTCGTTGACCGACGAATATTTCTCGCGGGGCAAGTATGCTGCCTCGGTGGTCGCTGAAGTTGAGGAACTGCCCGACAACAAGGTCGAAATCAACATCAACATCACCGAGGGCGATCGGTCACGAATCAGGCAAATTAACATCGTTGGCAACTCGGTCTACGACGACGAAGAATTGCTTGATGTTTTTCAGTTGCGCACGCCTAACCTGCTGTCGTTTATTCGCCAGGATGATCGCTACTCGCGTGAGGCGCTGCAGGGCGACCTCGAAACGCTGCGCTCTTATTACATGGACCGCGGCTATGCGGATTTCGTGCTGGATTCAGTGCAGGTCGCTATTTCGCCTGACAAGAAAGACATATACATCACCATCAATATTGCTGAGGGCGACGTCTACACCATCTCCGACGTGAAGCTCGCGGGCGACTTGATACTGCCCGAGACGTCGTTGCAGCCCTTTGTGCAGGTGCGTCCGGGCCAGATTTACTCGCAGCGATTGCTGACCGGCACCGAAGAGTTAATCCAGCTGCGGCTGGGGGAAGAGGGATACGCGTTTACCGACGTGGAGCCGGTGACCGAGCTTGACAAGGAAAGCCGTTCCGTTGAGGTGACTTTCTATGTTGACCCGAAAAACCGGGTCTACGTCAGGCGGATTAACTTCAACGGCGCCGATTCTGTTAACGACGCCGTATTTCGTCGTGAAATGCGCCAGTTCGAAGGCGCTTACCTGTCGCAAAGTAAAGTGGATCGCTCCAAAATTCGCCTGCAGCGCCTGCCTTATATCGAGAGCGTCGATGTTGAAACCAACCCGGTGGCGGGCACGCCGGACCTGGTGGACGTCGAGTTTGACATTACCGAGGGGTTGCCCGGTCAGTTCGGTGGCGGCATCGGCTTCAGCCAGGCGCAAGGCGTATTGCTGAACGGCAACTTCGTGCATACGAACTTTATGGGCACCGGCAACCGGGTTCAGGCTGACGTCAATATTGGCCAGTTTCGTACCATCGTGGGTGCGTCATATACCAACCCGTATGCGGGATTGAATGAAGTAAGTCGTACCCTCAGTGCATCCTACCGCAACGCCACGCAGTTCACGGCGGTTGCCTCGGATCTGGACACCACCACGCTGTCTGCCGGTGTCAACTGGAGCTATCCGGTTACTGAGTTTCAGCGTGTCAGTATTGGCTTCAACTTCCAGTCGGCGCAGCTGGATGCGAATACGGCCTCGAGTTCGGAGCAGGCGCTCGAATGGGTGCGCAATAACGGCGATGTCAGTCTGACCTGTATCCCGTTTAGTTGCGATGAATCGACGCCCGGCAACTCGTTTGTGGTTTACAGCAGCGAGTTCAGGACTGTGGAAGTCGCGGCCGGCTGGAACTGGGATACCCGCAACCGGGCCCTGTTTGCCGATCGTGGCTGGCGGCACTCGCTGGGAGTGGGTTTGACGATCCCGGCACTGTCAGAAGTTGAGTACGCCAGCGTCAACTACAATTACATTCAGTACATACCGTTTACGCGCTATTTCACGTTCGCGGTGGATGCAGATATTGCTTACGGTCAGGCGCTGGGCGATACGAGTTCGGTGCCGCCGTATCGCAACTTTTTTGCGGGTGGCCCGAACAGCGTGCGTGGCTATCGTGAAGTGTCGCTTGGGCCGCGCGATAGTCGCAACAATCCCTACGGTGGTAACCTGCTCGTAGCGGGCTCGGTCGAGTTGATTTTACCGATTCCGCGCAAGTGGCAGTCGCGGTCGCGATTTGTGCTCTTTTACGATGTCGGTAATGTGTTCTCGACCGAAGGTACGGTGCCGTGGACCGACGCAACCGGACAGTTGCTGTTGCCGGCGGATTTTTACGATTTCGATGTGCGGCAGCTACGCACATCGATTGGTATCGGGGCGGAGTGGCTGGCCCCGCTGGGTTTGTTCCGCTTCAGCTACGGCATTCCGCTCAACGAGAGTGCCGGGGCGCAGGTAGGGCCGATTCGGATATTGCCTGACGAAATAGAGCGGTTTCAGTTTAATATTGGCGGAGCGTTTTAACTCACTTTCAACGACAAAGGTTTGAGTATGTTTAAGCAAAAAATGATTTTACTTGCGATGCTGGCAGCCGGGCCCGTAGTGCCCACCGTCGCCGCCGCGCAAGCGACCGACGGGCTCAAGATCGGGGTGGTCAATGTCGGCCGGTTGTTGCAGGAATCTCCGCAGATTGTGGCCGCCCGGGAGCGCATTCAGGACGAGTTTGCCCCCCGCCAGCGGGAGATTGTGGCGATGCAAACGGCGCTCGAAGCAAAGGCCGCCGAAGTGCAGAAGAATATGGAAGTCATGGGTGCCGAAGAGCGCGAGAATGCGCAGCGTGACCTGCGCAACGACGAGCGGTCCCTGGTCCGGGCCCAAAACGAATTTCGTGAAGATCTGGACTTACGCAATAACGAGTCGCTCGGCGCAATACAAAACGAAGTGCTCGGCGAAATCCGGGCTTTTGGCGAAAATTCCGACTTCGACCTGATAATGGTCGATGGCATTGTGTACGCCAGCGGCCGCGTGGATATTACCCAGCAAGTGCTTGACCGGCTGAAAGCCAACTACAAGCCGGGTGGCTCTTAGGCCCTCGCCGTAGTCGGGTGTGCCAGCGATCGGGGCCGCATCGCACAGTGCGTTATGCTGCGGTCGGCCGAGCGTGATTCTCGAATGAAATTCTCTCTGGCAGAGCTGAGCGTCAGGTTTGGCTGTGATCTGCGTGGCGACCCGGACGTGGAAATTTCTCGGGTCGGCACGTTGCAGGCCGCTGACGAAGGCTGTCTGAGTTTTCTCGCCAACGCCGGCTACCGGGGCGTGCTGGCGGCGACGCGCGCGTCGGCCGTCGTGCTGGCGCCCGCGGACAGCGCCCTGTGTCCAACCAACGCGCTGATTACAGCTAGCCCGTACGCGGTTTATGCAGGCATCGCTCAACTGCTGCATCCGCCGGCACCTGTCGTTGCGGGCATTCATCCCCGCGCGATCATTGCGCCCGGCAGTGATATTCCCGCGACGTGTGAGATAGGGCCCGGGGCCGTTATTGGGGAGCGGGTGCGGTTGGGTGAGAACGTGATTATTGGCCCGAACTGTATCCTGGCGGACGGGGTTCGGATTGGGGACGATACGCGGCTCGTGGCGTCCGTGACGGTGTACCATGACGTAGAACTTGGTGCTCGTTGCCTCGTTCATGCCGGAACCACGATAGGCTCGGACGGATTTGGCATGGCGCCCGGCCCGGCGGGGTGGATAAAGGTTCCGCAGGTCGGCGGTGTCAAAATCGGTGACGACGTTGAGATAGGCGCCAACTGCTGCATTGACCGCGGCGCTATCGAAGACACGGTTATCGGCAACGACGTAAAGCTCGATAATCTGGTGCAGATTGCTCACAACGTGGTCATCGGCGACCACACCGCCATCGCCGGTCAGTCGGGCGTAGCGGGTAGTGCGCGAATCGGTGCCCGCTGTATGATCGGCGGGTCGGTGGCGGTTTCCGGGCATCTGGAAATTGTCGATGACGTAAATGTCATGGGGCGCGGCAGCGTGA
>JAZBOT010000141.1:0-3363 GCA_036351295.1 Gammaproteobacteria bacterium
AAATCGTGGTCAGCGCCGGACCGGCCAGGACAAATAACCCGACCGCCGCAGGGAGCACAATCACCACAACGACGCGGAGCGCCCAGTCCAGCATGCGCGCAAAGCCGTCCATCGACTGCGCGGCAAACTGCCGGGAGAGATTCGGCAGGATAACCGTGGCGAGCGCGATCCCGAATACGCCAAGCGGGAACTCCATGAGCCTGTCTGAGTAGTACAACCAGCTGATACTGCCGGTCATCAGAAACGACGCAAGCAGCGTATCAAACAGGATATTAATCTGCGCCACCGATGACCCGAAAATCGCCGGCAGCATCAGCCTGGCGATGCGTTGCACCCCGCTGTCGCGCCAGCCCCAGCGGGGTCGCGGCAGCAGGCGCAGGCGCGCCAGCGCCGGCAGCATAAACGCCAGCTGCACCACGCCCGCCACGAACACAGCCCCTGCCAGCGCCAGCCCCGGCTGGCCAACCGCGGGCGCGACAAAGGCCGCACAGACAATCAGCACCACGTTGAGCAGCACCGGCGCAAACGCGGCCACCGCAAACCGTCCGTAAGTATTGAGCACGGCCGCTGCGAGCGCGACCAGCGAGACGAAAAACAGGTAGGGGAAGGTGAAACGCAGCATTTTGACGGCGAGGTCGAACTTGGCAGCCGAGTCCGCGTCGGGGTTCAGGAGCCAGCCGGCACCCGCAATCGCGATCAGCACCGGTGCCGCGACCACCCCGATCGCGGTAAACCCGAACAGCACCAGCCCGAGCGTACCCGCCACCCGATCGACCAGCGCGCGCACCTCGGCCTCCGTTCGCTGCTGCTGGTATTCGGCGAACACGGGCACAAACGACTGCGAAAATGCGCCTTCAGCAAAAAACCGCCGGAATATATTGGGAATTTTGAACGCGACGAAAAATGCGTCCATCAGCAGCCCGGCGCCAAAGAAGCGCGCAAACACCACGTCGCGCACCAGGCCCAGCACCCGGGAGGCAAGCGTCATACCACTCACCACCGCCGTCGACTGCAGCAACCCCGGCGCGGGGCGGCGATCCCGTCCGGCCCGACCTGTGTCTTCGCTCTGCTCGCTCACCGCCGCACACCCAAACCCCGCCTATTGCCTGCGCTCTCCACCACACGCCGGCGCACTCTCAACAGGCGCGCCGCGGCGTCATTCTAGCGGTCTTTGCCAACCATTACGCCGTTTGCCGCGCAGTTGCGGCGTGCTGCCCCCGGCGCGGCGGGCGCACCGCGCCGGCCCGCCTGCCGAAAGCCCCGGATTCTATTGACATCGGGCGGCGGGAGGACGAAAATCGCCTGCTTTCCCGGGCCCGGTTGCCCGGCTGCTTGCCCGCTACGGCAGGCTACCCAACAGGCTTTAAGAGGAATACATGGCTAACAGCAAGCAATCAGCCAAGCGCGCCCGTCAGGGCGAGGTTCGCCGTCAGCACAACGTGGCCCTGCGCTCGCGCATGCGCACTTCGATCAAGGCGGTCCTCAAGGCCGTTCAGGAAGGAAACCGCGATCAGGCTGCTGAACTTTACAAAGCCGCCGTGCCGCAAATCGACACCATGGTTAACAAAGGCCTGGTGCACAAGAACAAGGCGGCCCGCACCAAGAGCCGCCTCAACGCACGGGTTCGCGCTCTTAGCGCCTGAATCGGTGCGCCGGCGCAAGCCGGCTCCCCACACGGACCAGCAACCGCTCGCTACCCGGCCGTAACGTCGCTGGCCGCCGCGGCCATTTCTGCCTGACGTTCCAGGCGGGTCATGATGTCACCAATCAGCCGCTGCGTGCCTGTGCGCCGCAGGGCACTGATGGGATAAACCGGACCGGTCCAGCCCAGCCCGGCCACGATTCGCTCCGCCTCGGCATCCGCATCCGGCCCGAGCAGGTCGAGCTTGTTGAGGACCAGCCAGCGCTCTTTCGCCGCCAGCTCAGGACTAAAACGCTCCAGCTCCGCTACGATAGCGCGCGCCCCGGTGACGGCATCATCCGAACCGGGCGGCGGCGCGGCGTCAACCAGGTGCAACAGCAAACCGGTGCGCTCGAGGTGCTTTAAAAACCGCGTACCGAGACCCGCGCCCTCCGCCGCACCCTCAATCAGGCCGGGAATGTCAGCCATCACGAAACTGCGGTGCGCCTCCACCGCAACCACACCGAGGTTGGGATGCAGGGTGGTGAACGGGTAGTCGGCCACCTTCGGGCGCGCCGCCGATACAGCGCTGATCAGGGTGGATTTGCCCGCGTTCGGCAGGCCCAGCAAGCCGACGTCAGCCAGCACGGTGAGCTGCAGCTCGAGGACGCGCTTTTCACCGCGCGTCCCCGGAGTCATGCGCCGTGGGGCCTGGTTAATGCTGCTTTTGAAACGCGTGTTGCCCTTGCCGCCGAAACCCGCCACCGCGACGAGCAGTTCTTCGCCGTCGCGGGTCAGCTCTCCAAGCACCTCCGTCGTGTCTTCAGCAACCACGCGGGTGCCCAGCGGGACATCGATGCGCAGGTCGGCCCCGCTCTTACCGGTGCGGTTGCGCTTGGCGCCCGCCTCGCCGTGCCCGGCCTTGAAGCGCCGCGCCACGCGAAAATCGGCCAGCGTGTTCAGCCCCGCCCGGCCGACGAGATAAACGTTACCGCCGTCACCCCCGTCACCGCCATCGGGTCCGCCACGCGGAATGTATTTCTCACGGCGGAAACTCACGCAGCCGTCGCCGCCGTTACCGGCTTCGACGCGAACCGTGACTTCATCAACAAACTTCATGGGAACTCAACTGCCAGGGCCTCATCGGGAGGCGAAGTGTAGCCTGTCTCAGGCATGCGTTACGGGGATAGCGGTGGTCGATTTGAGCTCTTGCATGGCAAAACTCGAACTCACATCCAGAAACTCGAGCTCTTTGATGAGCCGCTGATACAGCCGATCGTACTCCTGAATGCTCGGCACTACGATGCGCAGCAGGTAATCCGTGTCGCCGCTGAGTCGGTACGCTTCGACGATCTCCGGCGTGTCGTTGACCGAGCGGATGAACCGCTCCAGCCACTCGCGCGAGTGCTGGCCGGTGCGCACGCTGACGAACACCGTCACGCCCACGTTCATCAATTCGCGGTCGAGCAACGCGACCCGGCCACGGATGTACCCCTGCTCCTCGAGCTTCTGCACTCGCCGCCAGCAGGGGGTGGTGGTCAACCCCACCGCGTCGGCCAGCTCGGCTGCCGTATAAAGTGCATTCTGCTGCAGCAGTTCGAGTATTTTACGATCTTTGGCATCCATAGCAATATTTTGCTCTTTTTTAGGCTGAATAAGCAAATATTACCGCTTTTTGGCCCTGCCGCCCTGCATTAAGCGAACATTTTCCGAGCCAACCTGACTAGACTTAAGGCTTGCAC
>JAZBOT010000142.1:0-6414 GCA_036351295.1 Gammaproteobacteria bacterium
GTGCTGATGTCACTGTCGCGCTGGTTACGCAGCTCGGGGGCAAAAAACTGCCGCGCCTGTGTAACCCGTGCGGGGTCCAGACCCAGTCCCACCAGCTTGCCGAGGACATCGTCCAGATAGGTCGCGTCGTCCTGGTCAAAGTCGGTCAGCGGAAAGCGGTGAGCGTTGGCGAGATCAAGCAGGCGCTGGTTGTATTGCAACCACAGCTCCCACCCTGCGGCCAGGGTGCTGCCATCGCGGCTCTGCAGCGACAACGCCACCCGCAGCGGGTGACGATAAGTGCCGATGAACAGCGGTTTGTCGATGGCCTGCAGCCAGAAGGGCAGCGTAAACAGCGTGCGCGGATCTTTAAAGCCCCAATGGGGACTGGCACGGCCCCTCAGCGTGCGCACTATAGCGTCGCGTTCGGCCGCCTGTTCCGCGTTCCAGTGGCTGACGACCGTGGGTCTGTTCCAGGCGCCGCCATTACTGTTTAGCAGTGCGTCGTTGAGCATCACAATGCGGCTGTTCTCGCGATTGCCGCGCCGGTTGTGCAGGTTCTCGGTATAGACCTCACCCAGCTCGACGCCCAGCTGCTGCATGATGCCGGTCAGGCAGCTGGTGCCGCTCCTGTGCATTCCCAGGACGCAGACGCAGGTCATGCGCAGCTGTCTCTGCCAGCGGCCACGGGCTTTCCCCAGCCTGATTCAGCCAGACGGCCGAGCATTTCGCGCAGCGCGTCGCGCCACGGCGGGGCGACGATTCCTAACGCGGCGCAACTTGTGGCGGTATCCAGCACCGTGTAGGGCGGGCGCGGCGCCGGGGCTCCGTACGCGGACGTCGTGGTGGGTACTACGCGTGGCGCACGTGACAGCAGCCCGGCGGCGACACCCTCCGCAAAGATTGCGACGGCGAAGTCGCGCCAGGTAATGGCCCCGCTGTCGCTGTAATGCACGATAGGTTGCGCAGGCCAGACTCTGTGCACCTGCCAGATGGCGTCGGCGAGATGACGCGCATAGGTCGGCGAGCCGGTTTGGTCATCGACCACGGTCAGCTCATCACGGTCTGCGGCCAGCTGCAGCATGGTTTTCACAAAGTTGTGGCCATGCTCGCTGTAGACCCAGCTGGTGCGCACAACGCGCGCCGCTGCGCCAAGCGCTTGCGCCGCCACCTCCCCGGCGCGCTTGGTGCGCCCGTATACGCTGATCGGTGCCGGCATGGCGTCCGGCTCCCAGGGTGTTGTGCGGGTGCCGGAGAACACGAAATCGGTGGAAATCTGAATCAACCGCGCATCGTGTTCGCGGCAGTAGTCGGCCAGGCACGTGACCGCGGTGCCGTTAATTAGTGCGGCCTGTTCCGGCTCAGATTCTGCTGTGTCGACGGCGGTGTATGCGCCAGCATTAACAATGAGCTGCGGGCGCAGCTGGCCAAGCGCCGTCCGAACGGCTGCCGGGTTGCTGAGGTCGAGTTGCGTCGAATCGCAGGCGATGAGCTCAATGCCTGCGGGCCGGGTGTCCTGCAACGAGCGACCCAGTTGCCCATTGGCGCCGGTTATGAGTATCTTCATAGAGGGAGTCAGCCCGCGCGGGCGATGAACACATAAGAATAGAAATAGTACCGGCTTTGTGCCAAATAAGGCACACTCAGGCCACACTGAATGTAACAGGCGATCTGCGTCGCTGCAGACGCCGACAGTCGCAAAGCGGCGTGCGTGGCACGGCGCTTCGGGGTTTTCGGTTTTAAGGGGGTAACGCATGAATTATAAAAATATCTTGGGGGTTTCACTCGCTGTATTAACCATAAGCGCCCCGGCGGCGCGGGCGGCGGTTGAAGAAGTCACCGTCACCGCGCAGCGGCGTGACGCCAATTTGCAGGAAGTGCCGATCTCGGTCAGTGCATTCACCGAGGACGACCTGCAGCGGCTGCAAATAAATTTTGTGGCTGACATCGCGGCCAACGTGCCCAACATGCAGACTTACCAGGTCACTTCAAACGCCACGGCGATCCAGGTGTTTATGCGTGGCGCCGGCGTGCAGAACCCGGGTTTTAATGCGTCGGAATCGCCGGTCGGCTTTTATGTCGACGACGTGTACCGAGGCCGGCTGTCGACGGCTAACCTTGATCTGGCCGATATCGAGCGTATTGAGGTCCTGCGCGGGCCGCAGGGCACGCTATACGGGCGCAACACGATCGCCGGCGCAGTGAAAATAATTACCCGCACACCAACCGACGAAGCCTATGCCAATGCTTCCGTCGGCTATGGCAATTTCGACACCACTAAAGTAACCGCCAGTGCCGGCGGCGAGCTGGTGGACGGGCTGGGCGGCTCCCTGGCGGGCCTCTACAACAAGCGCGGCAAGGGCTGGGTCACCCGCGGCAGCACCGGTGGCCGTGCGCTCGGCGAGTTCGACAACATGGCCCTGCGCGGCAAGCTCAACTGGTTTGGCGGGGACGTGTTCAGCGCCAAGCTCACGGGCGAGTATATCGACGTAGAGAACGACGGCTACAACGGTATACCGTATGGTCCCAGCTTCAACCCGGCCAGCTCCCCGGGTGGTCCACTTGAGGGTTTCTTCGATACGCTGGTGCCCAACGAGACTCAGGGTTTTGGTCGTGCCAAACAGCAGAACGCCACGCTGGAGCTGGCGTGGGCGCTGGATGCCGTGACGCTCAAGTCCATTACTGGCTATAGCGATAACGAAGACGATTTTGGTTTTGATCTGAACGGCGGTGCGTTTCAGCCGTCCGGTTCGCCGCTCGTTTTTACCGGCGGAGCCGGCCTGTTTATCAATTCGTTGTCCGACAACCAGACCTTTACACAGGAGTTCAACATAGCCGGCAGTAGCGAGAGCTTTGAATGGATTGCGGGTGTGTTCTACCTGAACGAACAAGGCGACCAGGACTACCGTATTCTGACCGACCGGTTTGCCAGTGACCCGGCCATTCCGATCGACCTCAAGGCAAACCTGATCGAGCGCAGCAGCACCGAGACCGAAAGTTTTGCCGTGTACGGTGAGGGGACGTGGTCTATCAGCGACAAGCTTTCGCTGACAGCCGGCCTGCGCTGGACTTATGACGACAAGCAGTACACCAACAGCTGTACCAATGACCCGATGAGTTTCTTCACCTTCTGTACCGACCTCGGCGTGCCGGGCGACTGGACGATTGATCTCGACCGCAATTTCAACGAGTTTACCCCCCGGGTCTTGCTGCAGTATCAGCTGAGCGAAGACACCATGATTTTCGGTGGCGTTTCGCGTGGTTTCCAGGCCGGCGGTTTCCAGACTTTGTGCTTTGGCAACCTAGGCTGCAACCGCGTAGTGTATGAGCCCCAGACCGTGGTGTCCTGGGAGGCCGGCTTCAAGACCGAGCTGCTCGACAATAAATTGCGGCTGAACGCCTCAACTTATCTGGCGCAATACGATGACCTCCAGCAGACGGCCATCGACAATGCGAGTGGCAGCTTTCCCGTGCAGAACGTGGGTGGCGTCAACGTTTACGGCCTCGAGGTCGAGGCCAACTACTCGCCGACCGATATCCTCAACCTGTTTGCCGTTATCGGCCTGGCCGACGAAGACTTCGACTCGGGAACGCAGGCGCAGCTGCCGTTTACCCAGCGTTTGCCTGGATTACCGCGGCAGTCGGTGCGGCTGGGCGGCGATGTCACGGTACCGGTTGCCAACGGCTGGGAGGTTTTTGGCGGCGCTGACCTCAACTACAACAGCGATTATTTCGCCACGATTAACAACGCGCTGGAGATTCAGAACTTTGTCCGCTGGAATGCACGCGTCGGTCTCCAGCAGGAAGACGGCCCGTTCTCCGTCGTTTTGAGCGGCCTGAATATTTTTGATTCCAACGACAACGTTTCGGGTATTGCCGGAAACGGCACTAATATTCGTACGCCGCTGCCGCCGCGCGAGTACATGCTGACCGTCAATTTCCGCTACTAAGCCGTGCCCGGCCCCGCGCGGTTGACGGCCCTCAGGGGCTGCGGCGCGCGGGACAGGTCCGGGTCACTGGGGCGCCTTGGCACCTGCTGCCGAAGTTATGCCCGAGATGCTGCGCGGAGTGGCCGTGATTCCCTCGTTGTGCCGCGGAAAGGCCGAGGCATCGATAGTCTCGAGGTAGGCGTGCCACGTTGCCATGCCGATGATCGGCCACAGCACCACGGCGCCTACGAACGCCGTGGCCACGCCGACCAGCACTGCGAGAAAGATGATCCCCGCCCACAGCAGCATGACGCGCTTGTTGCGCAGCACGGCATTGATGCTGGTTATGGCGGCGGTTACGGCATCAACATCGCGGTGCATGATCATCGGCAGCGAAAAGGCGCTAAAGCAGAACGTCAGGGCCGCAAACAGCAGGCCGACCACCAGCATAACGCTGTGGTACATCGCGGTAGCGGCCGGCGCAGGGCTGGCATCCATCGGCATGAATACCTGAATCATCGAGAACGCGCGAATCCAGATCAGAAAGATCACCAGCAGGATCAGCGCAAAGACCAGTTCTGTGCCAAGCCGCCGCCGGGCCGCTTCGCGGAAGGTGCGCCCCAGCATGGCGGGCTGCTTGCGTTCGAGCTGGGCGCTGATCGCGTACAGCCCTAAGCACAACACCGGGGCCAGAAACACGATGCCGCCCATGATCGCCAGCGGAATCACGAAGCCACCCCAAAGGTTACCGAGCACGGCGAGCAAGCCGCAGATGCCGACCATCATGAGACCGTACAGCACACTTTGCACCGGCGCCGCGCGGAAGTCGGCGTAGCCCTCATTCAGCCAGCGCAGCGGTGCCCGCATATCGAGCAGCCTGCACGGTGCCAGCATGGGTAACGGCGAGGATTCAGGTACTGCCGGGTCTTCGTCGCGTATCATTCGGTCTCCAATACTCAGCCGGTCACAGCTGCCTGCAGGGTTTTCGGCGGCCGTGCCGCAAACTGTCGGCGAACGTGCTCAGTGGCATCCGCAATACGCTGTTCGGCCGGGCCATAGCCCAGTTTCGGTAGGTCGGGTGTCGGTGCGGCGCGTTGCAGACTCAGCAGCAGGGCCGTGAAGTAGCGTGCCGTATTGATACGCTTGCGACGCCGGCTTTGCATGACCCGGCGCTCGCCTGCGGTGAGCATGGCGCTTTGCTCCCGGGTAAGGCCAGGTGACGCGCTGCGCAGGCCAAGGCGCAAGTCAGCCAGGTAGAACAGCGGCCGCGCCAATGCGCCGCTGAGGAGCGTGCAGGCCAGCCGGTCGAGCCGGCCGCGGTAGTAGTAGTCGGGCGGCTCGCCCGCCAGCGCGCTGACCCCACCCAGATGCAGCAGCGCGTCCAGCTCTGCGGCGCGCAGGCGGAAGCCGGCGATGTGCATCAGCGCCATCAGGAGCTTGCCCGTATCGTAGTCAATTTTGTCGAGGCGGCTCTGCTTCAGCACGCTTTGCTGCGCCGCTGGCACCGTATCCCAGTAGCGATAGCCAAAGCCGATGCCGGTCTCCTGACGTACCTGGCTCAACGCTGCATTCCGGTACAGCGCGAAGTAGGTGAAGCCGAGGGTCGTGCCGTCCGTGGCCGCGCAGTAAGAGCCCTGCCAGCGCCGAAAATGCGGCGGCAGGAAAATGTCTTCCGGGGCATGCCAGAGTGGATGGCCCGAGCTGAAGACATCGCAGTCATCGATGTACCGCCCCAGCAGTTCCGAGAATGGCGCAACCGCCAGAATGTCGGAATCCATAAAGCAGAACCACTCGTCCCGGCAATCCGCCTGCAGCGTATCCAGCGCGCTACCGTGATCCAGCATCTCGGTGGTGGCCAGCTTTCGAAAACTCAACCGCGGGTCGCCCGCGCAAAATTCCTCCAGCAGATCGGCTTCTGGCGGCAGACAGCCGTTACTGACCAGTTGATAGCGGCAGTCGCTGAACTCCAGCAGGCTGAGGACAAACGGTGTGAGATGTACCACCGTGTCCGGGGTATAGATGATGTGAAACTGCAGGTCAGCCGTGTGCATTGGAGCTCAATACTAGCGCAAAAAAAGAGAGGCCCTGAAAGGGCCTCTCCAACCTGCACCGCAGCAGCTGCCGCCGCAGGGCTAGAAGCGTATATCCAGCTGGTAGACCGTGGTAGTACCGCTGATCTCGTTGCCGACGATCAGCAGCGGCCGCCAGGTCGGGCTGCGGAACCAGGGTACGAACTCGAGGCCTTCCGGGCCCAGGTCCCCCGCTTCGGGGCTGGTGGCATCGGCGACGCTGAAATCGCGATTGTTCGTGTAGGTGACGAACTCCGGCGCCGTCGGCCGCGTGATGTCATACACCATGATGCCGCCGATACGCTCAAGCCCGATAAAGGCGTACGTGCGTCCGAAATAGCGGCCGATTACCAGGCCCTCGGGCTCCGGCCCTTTGTCATCGCTGCGGTTATCAAACGAGTCGTTTTCGTCGTTCGTCGAGTTGAAGTCATCGGGCA
>JAZBOT010000143.1:0-54056 GCA_036351295.1 Gammaproteobacteria bacterium
CCGCCAGCTCGCTGCGGACGGCGAGCCACTCGTTGATAGCGACCAGCGCGTAACGCCCGACCGGAACCACGCGCTCCTTGCTGCCCTTGCCCAGCACCCGCACGGTGCCGTCGCCCGCCTGC
Source organism: Gammaproteobacteria bacterium (assembly GCA_036351295.1). Lineage (GTDB taxonomy): Bacteria > Pseudomonadota > Gammaproteobacteria > Steroidobacterales. Next base: position 123 of record JAZBOT010000143.1, read on the forward strand.
ACCGCGTGGACGTCCAGACCCACGAGCTCGCCGAGCCGCAGTCCGGAGGAGTACAAGAGCTCCATGATGGCCCGGTCGCGCTTGTCCACGGGCGCTTGACCCGGCACCTGCAGCAATGCCGTCATCTGCTCGATATCGAGCGTGCCCGGGAGATGTCGCGGAACTTTGGGCGCGGCCACGTCGACCACCGGGTTGTTCCTGGCACGGCCCTCACGAACCAGATACTGCATAAACATCCGCGCCCCCGACAGGCGCCGCTGCACGCTGCGCGGGCTCAGACCGCCCGCAAAAGCCTGCGCCGCATAACGACGGACGTTGTGTACCCGCAGGTCGGTCCACTGGCTGATCTCCTGACGCTCGCAGAACTCGCGCAGGCATACCAGGTCGCGCCGGTAAGCGGCGACCGTATGCGGAGACAACCTGCGCTCATTGCGCAGGTGCCTGAAGAAGTCTTCAGCGAGCTGCCATTCGACGCTGTCCATGAAGAGGCCGCGGGTGCCGCGGAGCGGCTTCAACGCACCGTGAGTGCGCAGCCGAGCAGATCGCCCAGCCGGGCCAGAAAGTCCATGCTCATGCCGGGGTGGAAATAGTCGGCGTCGCGGCTGCCAATGCCCAGAAAGCCGGTCGCCGCATCCGCGCCCAGCGGCACCAGGGCTGCAGAACCGATTTCGTCAGCGTCCTCGCCAAACAAAAACACGCGCTGCGTGTCGCGAATTTTGCCGCAGCGCGGGGCGCCGCCGTCTAGAAAGGTGCGAAACGGACCGAGCGCTGCATCCGTGCGCTCGGCAAGGCGCAAAAACCGGCCGTTCTCTGCCAGACTGTCAAATTCGCCGCGCGCGTGCTCAAACAAAACCAGCACCGACTGATCAGCGCTGAAGGAGCTGCGCAATAACTCTTCGGCGATCTCGACAGCCTGCACCCGTGTCCGCGCCGCCATCAGGTGCGTTGCCAACTGGTGTACTTTGCCGGCCAGCATGTCGTTACTGCGGGCGATATCGAGCAGGTCACGCAGTTTGCGCTCCAGCTGCAGGTTTTTCTGCCGCAGGGTTGATACCTGGCGCTCAATCAGCGACACCGCGGCGCCGGACTTGTGGGGAATCTGCAGGCTATCGAGCAAGGCCGGGTTATGCTCAAAAAACTCCGGGTGAGACTGCAGGTACTGAGCCACGTCTTCGGGGTTCAGCTCAACAGCCGCCGGCTGCGGTTTGCTTGCACTGCTCATATCGCGACAACTCCGTCAAAAGCCCGCACGGCTTCTCCGATCAACCAGACCGGCTCACCCAAGCCCGCCCAGCGAACCCGCAGGTCGCCCCCTGGCAGGCTCACCGTAACCTCTTCCGCCAGGTCACCCGACTGGCGGCCTACCACCGCGGCCGCGCAAGCCCCGGTGCCGCAGGCCAGGGTTTCGCCGACACCCCGTTCGTAAACCCGCAGCTTGATGTGCTGCGGCGTCACAACCTGCATAAAGCCGATGTTAGCACGCCTTGGAAAGCGCTCATGCGACTCCAGCACCGGCCCCCACTCGGCCACCGGCGCAGTGGCGACGTCGGGCACCGTTATCACCGCATGCGGATTGCCGACGGACACCGCACCGAACTCCACCGCGGTAGCGCCGAGCCGTTCCCGGTAGCGGTCCTGCTGACCCTCCGGCGCCCGCATCGGCAACGCGGCCGGGCTGAAGTCAGGCACCGCGATCCGGACCGCCACGTCGCCGTCGGCCTGCAGCTCCGCCTGCACTACCCCGCCCGCATAACCCAGACGCCAGTTGCGCTGCCCGGCAGCGGCGCTCTCGTCGCTGAGAAACCGGGCGATGCAGCGAGCGCCGTTGCCGCATTGCTCCACCTCGCCACCGTCGGCATTGAACACCCGATAAAAGACGTCCATGTCAGCCGAGCGCGCGGGCTCGAGCCACAGCAGCTGATCGAAACCGATGCCGGTATGGCGGTCGGCGAGGGCGCGAATCCGCGCCGCGGCGGGGGGGTTGGCACCGCGAGCCACAACAAAGTCATTGCCCAAACCGTGCATTTTGGTGAATTGAAGCGGCATCAGGAGCCTCGGCAGAAAGCTGACAAGCGGAAAATCAAGCCCGATCCGATTATAGGGGTGCCCGCGGCTTATGGAGCTAAGCATTGAAAATATTCTGTTAAATGCGAATATAGGGCGATTAAGTCAAATCAACATAATAACAATGGCCTAAAACGCGGCCGATCCGGCCCTGGCTTTACAGCGGAGAAAATATCCATGCGGCATATTTTGGTGCTCAACCCCAAAGGCGGTTGCGGCAAAAGCACGCTAGCCACCAACCTCGCCAGCTACTATGCCTCGCAGGGCAAAAAAGTTGCGCTGGTTGACTACGATCCGCAGCGCTCGAGCCTCGACTGGCTCGAGCGGCGCCCGGAAACCCGGCCGGAAATAACCGGCATCGCCGGTTATGAGGATGGACTCCGGCATGTCCCGCGCAACAGCGATGTCGTCGTTATTGATGCGCCCGCTCGCTCGCACGGCAAAGAGCTGACCACACTCCTGCATCACGCCGAGACCATACTGGTGCCGGTCCTGCCGTCAATGATTGATATGCAGGCGGTCGGCACGTTTCTCGCCGAGCTCAAGGCAACACCGACGCTCAAGTCGCGCAAAGCGCGGGTTGCGGTCGTCGCCAACCGGGTGCGCGAAAACACGCTGATCTTTGACGAGCTTGACGAATTTCTGCGCGATCTCAAGGTGCCGTATGTTGCCACCCTGCGGGAAGCACAGAACTACATTCGCGCATACATGCGCGGGCTCGGCGTGCTGGAACTTCCCGACTATCTGGCCTGGCCCGATCAGCAGGAGTGGGGTCCGCTACTTGACTGGCTGGACTCCCGCGCAGCCCGACCCTGATACGACAGATGGACGCGCGGTTGCATCACCGCGCGGGCGAGGTCTCTGCAGCGCGGGGCTCCGCATCGGCTGCGAACGGGGCGCCGGGCAGGCGCAGCAGCTGGCTGTCGCCATAACCCTGCGTCAGGCCTTTCTGGAACGCGGCAAACGCGGCTTCCTGTTCGCCCATGCTGAGCATCAGCTGCCCTAACTCGTGCCAGATTTCCGGCGTAGGCTTCACGCTTGCCGCAGACTCGTAATAACTGCGGGCTTTACCCCACAGCTCTTCGCGCACGCACAAGCGTGCCGCTGTCTGCAGCAGCGCCGGGTCGTCGGGATGCTGGCGGAGCCATTTCTCCGCCTGTTTCAGCAGGCGGATAGCCGCGGGATCCTGCAGTTCGCCGTATAGGCGGACCAGCCCCGCATCCCACTGCCGCTGCAGCGCCTTGCGGAGGACAGCCTCGACCTTACCCTCGTCCAGCCGGATTAGCGCGCGCGCGTGTGCCTCGACCAGACGCGGCTGCGCGCGCAGATCGCGCGGTAACGATTTCCACAATGACCTGCAGGTCGCGCTGTCGAGCTCGGGGGCGGTCAGCAACGCCGACCAGGTTTGTATAGTCCACTCGTCGAGCTGGCCGCCGGGCAGCGCGCCGGCACTGCGCAAGCGTGGCAGCAATTTGCGCAGCAGCGGCCAGTCGGCTGCCGCAAAACTCAACTCCGCACGCAGCCGCAAAGCCTCCGCATGGGCCGGCGAGGCCTCCAGAACTTTGTCGAGCGTGGCGGCTGCACCGTCCTGATCACCGGCATCAGCCTGCAGCTCGGCCTGCGCCATCAGCACGGTCGTCGCGGCGCGCGGTTCCTGCTCGACCGCCATCGCCAGCCAGGTATCGCGACGTTGGGTATCGCCCTGCGCCTGGGCGGCGCGGGCAGCCGCGAGGTAGTTGAGCAGGGGCGTCTCGCTGTGGCGTATCCCCTTGGTCAGCAGCCGCTCACCGCGGGCAAAATTGCCCTGACCCAGCTCAATAAACCCCTGGGTGATGCGTTCGCCGGCCTTGCGGGTGCGGCGCCGCGCCACCGCTTCACCGAGCTGCCGCGGTGCGCGCCAGATATGCACCAGAATGCGCACTGCGGCGTAGGCAACGATGAGTACGAGCAGGAGCCCAAACACCGACATTTCCAACAGATAGCCGCGAAAATTGATCAGCACATAGCCGTTATCAGCTATCAGAAAATTGGCTGCCAGCACCCCCAGCGCAAGCGTGACTAAAATTAGCAGGGCGGCTTTCACGGCTGCTCGCCAACGGCCGCCGGCGCGCTTTCGGCGGGCTCGGCCGGGTTAACCGGCCGGGCCGGCGCCCCGCGTGAGGGCCTGGCGGTGACCTCCAGCATCAGCTGCAGGGAGCCCGAGGCATCCGGCAGCGCCCCCGGCAGCTCGAGTTCGGCGAGCTCGGCCAGCTGCTCCAGCGCAGCGGCCACCGCGCTGGCTCCGGTGTCAAAGTAACGACCACTCTGCTCGGCTACCCGGGCCAGCGCCTGCTGATACAACTCAACGTTGTTGTCGATCAGCGCGAGCCGCGCCAGCTGCAGCTCGGCCCGCACGGTTTCCACGATGATGGCCTGCTCAGCGGCAGCCAGCTGCGCCTCGGGGGCGGCATCCACTTCGCGTACGGAAACAATGCTGGCGGCGACACCTTTCACCAGCGCCTGCAACCGCTCCCAGGCACTCACATCGGCGCCGCCGGTGGCCGGGGCCTGCTCATTACCAAACCGGGTGGGCACGCCGTAGCGAAAGGGCCAGTTGTACACTTCAGCCGCCAGTGCCTGCAGCCGAAAGCTGGCGCCCGTGCGGTCCACCTGCGGCACCGCGCGCAGAGCAGCGATATCGGCGCCAAGCTGGCGCCGCACTTCGACGAGCGCCGGGTCGGCCGCTTCACGCAGCTTGTCATCAGCCAGCTGCAGGGCATTCGCAGCGATACCGGGCTCGCCGGCGAGCGTCGCCTGGGCATTGGCGATGCGCATGTAATACATTGCTTCAGACTGCAGAAATTCGCTGCGGCTGCGGGGATCGATGCCCGGTACCGTGGCAAGCTGCGCCTCAACCTGAGCGACACGCTGCGGCAAGTCGGTGACCGAGCTTACCGTTTGCTCGACGGCAACCTGCAAGTCGGCAACCTGCTGGCGTTGTTCGGAAGTCTGCCGCAGCAGTGCATCGATACGAGTATTGAGCTCTCCACTCAACCGCTCGATACGGCCGCTGGCCCCCTCACTCGACTGCATCACAGAATTCTGCAGGCCGTCCAGCTGCAGGGCCGCGAACGCGGCGGCGGCCAGCGCACCTGCAGCCACCAGCAGTGCCAGCCATGCCAGACCGTTACCGGGCCGGCGCGATGCCGCAGGTTGTGTGGCTGTAGCAGCGACTGTGCTGTCACCAGACTCAGACGTTGCGGCGTTATGGTCTGCGGCACTCATCGGCATATCGTCTGTGGCGGGTGAACACCGCTCCATTCTGCCACGGAGATGCCGCGCTGTCAGATGCCGTGCACGGGCCGGCTGCGCGTCCGGAGGCTAGCGCAAGCGCGTTTTGACCGTGCTGACATGCCGACGGCTGACCGGCACCGGCTCGCGAACTCCGTGCAGCTGCACAACATACTGGCCATCATCGCGGCGCTGCAGCCGCTCAATACAGTCAATCCTGACAAGGTACTGGCGATGGACCCGCACGAAGTCTGCAACAAACTCTTCCTCGAGCGCCTTCAGCGACTCGTCGAGCAGGTCCGCGCCCTCCTGGTGCTCCATGCGCACATATTTTTGTTCTGCACTAAACAAGCGGACGGTCGAGACAGGCACCCGGTGCAGGTTGCCATGCCGGCTTACAGTAATGACCTCGCGGCCCCGGCTGTCGGCTGCGGCTGCCAGCGCCTGAACGCGTTGCGAGCGGGCGGCCCGTTCCAGAGCACGCAGCAGCCGCTCGCGGCGTACCGGCTTGAGCAAGTAGCTGACCGCGTTGGTCTCGAAGGCGTTGACCGCATACTCATCGTAGGCCGTGGTAAAGACCACTGCGGCTGGCTGCGGCGCTTCGGCAAGACGCCGCGCCACCTCAAGTCCGTCCATGCCGGGCATGCGGATGTCGAGCAGCACCACATCGGGGCTGCGCGTCGCCGCCAGCTCCAGCGCGGCGGGACCCGTATCTGCCTCGCCGACCACCGACCAGCCGCCGAGTTCATCCAGCATGGTGCGCAGCCGCGCGCGCGCCGGCGCCTCATCATCCACGATCAGCAGCCGCAAATTGCCGTCAGCCATGGCCGCCTGCTCCGAGCGGGAAACCGATCAAGATGCTGTAGCGGTCGTCAGTATGAGTCACCTCAAGGCGCGCGCGCCCGCCGTAAGCGAGTTCGAGCCGCTCGCGGATGTTGTTAAGCGCGAGCTGATGCCCGCTTTCGCGAGCCGCGGGGATCGCCGGCAGCGGATTGGTCACCGTAATTGTCAGCATGTCTCCCTCCAGAGCGCCCGCGACGGTCACCGTGCCGCCTTCGTGGCGGGGTTCAATGCCGTGATAAATGGCGTTTTCCAGAAGCGGCTGGATGGTGAGGCCCGGAATCCGCGTCGCGAGGGGCAATTCATCAAGTTGCCAGTCGACGTGCAGCCGGGCGCCGAGTCGCTGCTCTTCCATCCGCTGGTAAACCTGGGCCAGCTCGATTTCGTCGCCCAGACTGACGGGCGCATCAGGATTGGCCAGCGACGCGCGGAACAGGTCTGCCAGGTCTTCGACCGCGTGTTCTGCTGCCGCCGGATCACTGCGCGTGAGCGCGGCAATGGTGTTCATGCTGTTGAAGAAAAAGTGCGGCCGAATTCGGGCCTGCAGCGCCGCAATGCGCGACTCGGCCTGACGTTCGATCTGGCTGCGCCACTGATGGGCGACATAAAAATACCGCAAGGCGCCGACTGTAATCAGGGCCCCGAGAGCGAGGTTGCGGGCAAGAAACTCCCAGCGGGTGGCGGGAAAAAACGCCATCGACTCAAGGAGGCGGGATTGCGCGAAGCGCTCGCCGAACGCGAAAATCGCTTCGGACAGCAAGGCAATGGTGGTCAGCACCAGGCCAATGGCATAAGCAGTCGCGATTGCGGTGGTTTGCCGCGCCAGCACCGGACGCAATGCGGTCAGCACGCAGGCACTGGCCAGCGCCATCCACAGCATTAGCAGCGAGTGCCTGGCCAGCTCGACAAAAAAACCCCGCCCACCCGACGGCGCGGCCAGAGTCAGAGCGAGCGCCACGAGCTGCGATATCACGACGAGGGCCGTAACGGCCGCCGCGGAACTGAAATCGGGGAGATAGCTGAGTGCCGGCGACGACCGCGCGGCAACGGCGTTCAGGCGCCAGTGAGCCAGCGACTGGGGGTTAGTTGCCACACCATTCGTCAACCGCGCGCGCGGCACTTACGCGCTCGGAATCAATCTCGTCGCTCGACAAATACTCGCGCTCGCCCTCACCGAGGTCGCGATACAGGCGGCGCGCCTCACTGTACTTTTTGAAGCGCTGTTTGGCGACATCGCAGTTGGCCGCACGTTGTTGCTCGCGCCGGGCCTGTTCGGCCTGATCTTCAGCCGCCTGCGCATCACGGATGCCCCCGGCGATCGCATCAGCTTCGGCGGTATCGCGAGCCTGCTCCCGATTGGCAGCTACGGTTGCGGGGTCGGTCAGCTTGATCTGCAACCGCATGGTCTCAACCGGTCGGTCGCCGGCCTCCTGTGCGCTCGGCGGACGATCGGTGTACGCCACGTTGCCGTCTTCATCGATGACGCGATACACGGTTTGTGCCGCTGCATTGAGTGTCAACAGGCCGCCCACAGCTGCGCCCAGACAGAGTGTGGCCAATTTTTTGGCTTTCATCGCTAGCTCCATGCCACTGGATGGCAGATTACTCCGGGCCCGAAAGCCCACGAACCCGGAGATTATTGCGGCGCAAGCAGGCGCGTGCCTTGACACACATCACATCACGCGACATCAGATTTGCGGCGCCTTTATCTTCTCAGGGCCAAAAGCGATTAAAAAGCAGCCAAATTTGCCTAAAATCGTTCAAATGCAGAGAAGCCGCAGCCTTCGGTAAGAAAGCTGCGGCTTCTGAATGCCAGGGCTGGTGCCCTGCGAAGGCCTAGTCGCCGGATTTGGCGAATTCGGGGTAAGCCTCGACCCCGCATTCACCCAGATCCACGCCCTCGTATTCCTCGGCCTCCCCTACCCGAATGCCGACGGTAGTCCTGAGCGCCAACCAAACGATAAAACTGGCGCTGAAAACCCAGGCAAAAATGACGGCAATGCCGATCAGCTGGCTGCCGAAGCTCGCATCCGGGTTGGTCAGCGGCACGGCCAGCAGGCCCCAGATGCCCACAACGCCGTGCACGGAAATCGCGCCGACGGGATCGTCAATTTTGAAAGCGCGGTCCATAAATACAATGGATGGCACGACCAGCAAACCTCCGACGACGCCAATCATCGTCGCCGCCAGCGGCGACGGTGTGAGCGGTTCCGCGGTGATCGCGACGAGGCCGGCAAGCGCGCCGTTCAGCGCCATCGTCAGGTCGGCCTTGCCAAACCAGGCCCGGGCCAGCAGCAATGCCGCGACCAGACCGCCGGCAGCCGCCATGTTCGTGTTCACGAAGACCAGCGCCACCGCATTGGCTTCCTCGACGTTGGACACTTTCAGCTCAGAGCCGCCGTTAAAACCGAACCACCCGAGCCACAGGATCAGCATGCCCAGCGTCGCCAGCGGCAGGTTACAGCCCGGTATGGCTTTGACCGCGCCATCCTTGCCGTACTTACCCTTCCGCGCCCCGAGCAACAGAACGCCCGCCAGCGCGGCCGCGGCGCCGCACATATGCACCACACCAGAACCGGCGAAATCGGAGAACCCCAACTCGTCCAGGAAACCACCACCCCATTTCCAGTAACCCTGAATCGGGTAGATGAAACCGGTGAGCACCACCGCAAAAGCAAAGAACGACCACAGCTTCATGCGCTCGGCAACCGCACCTGACACAATGGACATGGCCGTAGCGACAAACACCACCTGAAAAAAGAAGTCGGACAGGCCCGAGTAATAGGTTTCGCCGCCACTGGCCAGCACATCGGCCGTGCTGTTGTCGGCGCGCCCCAGAATCGCAAACTTGCCGAGCAGGCCGGCCAGCATCGCGTCGTCGCCCGGATACATCAGGTTATAGCCAACCAGCATGTACATGAGGCAGGCAATCGCATACAAACCGACATTCTTGGTAAGAATCTCGGCGGTATTTTTAGCTCGTACGAGACCCGCCTCCAGCATGGTGAAGCCAGCCGCCATCCACATGACGAGTGCTCCGCATACCAGGAAGTAGAAGGTATCGAGCGCGTAGCTTAATTCGGTAACTTGATCCATCGTTTTCTCCAGTCGAGCTGTTTTTGTTGGGTCTGGCCGCCAGGGTTGGGGCGGCCTGCGCCTATATGGCCTCAGCGCCGGTTTCGCCGGTGCGAATTCGCACGACCTCTTCGAGATTGGTTACGAACACCTTGCCGTCACCGATCTTGCCCGTACGCGCCGTGTTGATGATCGCCTCGACGACCTGCTCGGCGATACTGTCATCAACCGCCAGCTCGACCTTGGTTTTGGGCAGAAAGTCGACCACGTACTCTGCGCCGCGGTAGAGCTCCGTGTGACCCCGCTGGCGCCCAAAGCCTTTGACTTCGGTTGCGGTAATTCCCTGCACTCCGATATCGGCGACAGCCTGACGAACTTCATCGAGCTTGAAAGGTTTTATTATTGCGATAATGAGCTTCATACAGCCTCTCCAAATTTTCACGCATACGTACGTTTGCAGACCCCGCCTGAAATCGGGCCCGACAGTCGTGGTTGTGACTACCCCGGTCATGTGCTGCAGCTAATGAGCGAATTATTCCGGCGGACCTTGTTTCTGGTTTCTATTTCCGGATTAACGCCTGACTTTCCTGCGGTTGCGAACCTCCTGCACGAGTGTCAACATCGCAACGCTATCGTCCTTAAGCACGTTGCGTGCCAACTCAGGAAAAAGCATTGTTTTCTTGCGCTTGGCAACAACACGGGGGCGTTACACCTCACGTAATGCACCAAAACTGCGCGCTTGGCGCCGCCATATGCCTCGTCCTGGCGCGCGCCGCATCTACCTCAGGAGGTCTGGCATTGAAAACGAACACACTGGATGAGCTGGCCGGCAAACTGGCCGATGCGGTGCCGGATGATCTGCAGCACCTGCGTAGTGACCTCGAAGCAAACTTTAAGAGTCTGCTCAGCAGCGGCCTCGACAAGCTCGACCTGGTCACGCGCGAGGAGTTCGACGTACAACGCAAAGTGCTTGCCCGGACCCGTGACAAACTGGAGCGGCTGGAAGCCGAACTCGCCCGGCTGGAGGCCGGCACAAGCACACCGGACTAAGCGGACGGCTCGCGCGGGGCCCGTCCATGCAGTCCATCACCGTACGTTGCCGAGCGCAGTCTGGCCTTGATGCGCCGCCGGTGAGCGTGGAAGTGTTTCCGGGGCCGGGTCTGCCGGGCCTGGTGATTGTCGGGCTGGTCGAAACGGCCATTAAAGAAAGCCGCGACCGGGTGCGTGCTGCGCTCCTGAACTCGGGATACACGATGCCCGACCGCCGCATTGTCGTCAGCCTCGCGCCGGCCGATCTACCAAAATCCGGCAGCCGCTATGATCTGGCCATTGCGATCGGCATCCTCTGCGCGTCGCGACAGCTGCCAGCTGCTCAACTGCAGCACTGCGAGCTATACGGGGAGCTGGGACTCAGCGGCGAACTGCGGCCCATCGCCGGGGCGCTGCCGGCCGCGCTGCAATGCGTCGCGGCGGGACGGCGGGCGATTCTGCCGGCGGCCAATGCCGCCGAAGCCGGCCTGGCCGGCAGCCCGAACGTGCTGCTGGCGGACGATCTGGCAACCGCCGCCGGGTTTCTGGCCGGCACCAGCCCGCTGGACAGCGCTCCGCCGCCGGCGCATGAAACCCCGGTTCTGCTTGATGATCTCAGCGACCTGGTCGGCCAGCACCGCGCACGGCGGGGCCTCGAAATCGCGGCGGCGGGCGGCCACCACCTGCTCTTAAGCGGCCCGCCCGGCACGGGCAAGAGTATGCTGGCCCGCCGGTTGCCGGGCATTCTGCCGCGCAACTCGGTACAGCAGGCACAGGCCACCGCTGCGATGTACTCGCTGAGGAGCCTGCAACCCGCCGACTGGCCTGTCTGGCGAGCACCGCCGTTTCGGGCGCCGCATCACACGGCCTCGGCCGCGGCGCTCGCGGGCGGCGGCAGCCACCCGCGACCCGGGGAAATTTCGCTGGCGCATAACGGAGTGCTGTTTCTGGATGAATTGCCGGAATTTCAGCGCAACGTACTCGAAGTGTTACGCGAACCGCTCGAGACCGGACGCATCAGCCTTGCGCGGGCACACCACAGCGTCACGTTCCCGGCCGAGTTTCAGCTGGTTGCCGCGATGAATCCCTGCCCGTGCGGCTACCGGGGCGACCCGCTGCAGGAGTGCCGGTGCACCCCCGACCAGGTCAACCGCTATGCCCGCAAAATCTCCGGACCGTTCCTGGACCGGATCGACCTCCACATCGAGCTGGCCCGTGAACCGAGTTCGTTCGCCGAACCCGCTGCCGCGGCAGAAGATTCAGCCAGCGTCCGCCGGCGGGTCTGCAAAGCGCGCGAGCAGGCCAGCCGCGACCGTGGCAAGCTCAACGCCCGCCTTAGCCATGCAGAACTCCGCGCGCTGGCATGGCCGGAGCAGGAGGGACTGAAGCTATTGGATCAGGCAGCGACCCGGTTCGGTCTGTCGCGACGCGCCTGCGATCGGGTGCTGCGGGTAGCGCGGACCATCGCCGACCTGGGCCAGCAACAGACGACGGGCACCAGGCACATCGCCGAGGCGCTCAGCCTGCGGCTCAGCGCGTAACCTGGCTGGCAACTACCGGGCAGCGTCTACCAGGTACTGGACCGCGGCAATGATTTCGTCATCAGAGAGCTGAATGTATCCGCCTTTGGCCGGCATCACACCCGCACTCCCCTGATAGCCGTTGATGGCATGGTCATTGAGGACGTCCATACCCTGCGCAATGCGGGGACCCCAGGCCGCCGCGTCGCCGGTCTTCGGCGCGCCGCCGATACCACCGCCGTGACAAGCGATGCAGGCTTGATTGTAAACCTGCGGACCCGTGAGCACGACCGGCGCTGCCGCCGCCTCAGTGACAGCCGTCACCTCGGGGTCGGCACTGATCTCACCATCCAGCACGACACTGCCAACTGGCTGGAGGCGGCGGGCGACCACCGCCTGGATAGCGGGATCATTGCGCTGCATACGCGCCTGGTTAGCGGTGCCAATATCACGAGCCAGGATAAAAATACCTACGGCAACAATGATGAGCGCGCCGACGGTCAGCAGGATAATGTCAACATTCTTCTGGTCGTCGTTGCTCACAGCGCCGCCAACTCCTTGAAATACTTGAAAAGACTGCGCGTTTTTTCATGATGCTCGCGCGTTTTGCGCGGCAAGTATACGGATATTCACGCGCGGCCGAAAGGCATTGCGGTTGCGCGTTGCTGACTGCGGCTCAGCCCGACGTCAGTGGCGGCGGCCGCAACGGCGACGAGAAATCCTGAATACCGGCCAAGTCTCGCAGGCCTTGCAGATCGATGATAAACGCATGGCTGTTGTCGGGCCGACTGATCAGCTGACGCTGATCAAGCGTGGTGAAGCTGCGGCTTACGGTCTCCTTCTTCAAGCCCAGGAAATCGGCGATATCCTGCCGCGACATCGGCAGGTCGATAAGCTGCAGCCCGGGGTCTGTGTCTGCCAGACCTTCGGCGATGCGCCGGCGGTTGCGCAAGTACAGCAGAAACACAGCGACACGCTCGACGGCCGTGCGCTGACCGAGGCTGTAGACCAGATCCATTGAGTTCTCGAGCACACGATAGACCATATTCAAAAATGCACGACCCGCCTCTGGGTCCTGCTCCAGCCGCTCTTCGAGCAGTCGACGCGGACGGGACACAATGCGTGCCGCCGTGACGGCCTGAACCGAGAAAAAATAACGCTCTGTGGTCAGGCCAATAAAGTTGTCCGGGAACAGAAAACTCATGACCTGGCGCCGGCCATCGTTGCCGATGCGGCTGACCATCAGCGTGCCCTCCACAATGTTGTATACATGCGTTGCGGCAGCGCCGGCGTGCAGCAATGTGGCGCCCGGCTGAAGCTGGCGCTCCGGCGCACCGGCAAAAATATTGAGGAAGGTGTCGCGGGTTGTCGCATCGAATAGCATTGCGCTGATTCTACCGGTATGATCAGCGCCCAGAAGGGCCGGGACGCCTGAGTGACGAGTTAAGGTTACCGTATTAGCCGTTATCTGGGGCAGGGACGCCCAATTTTGTTTTGGGCTCGCGACGCAACACCGGTAAGCTGGTTGCGACGTACCCAGCAGTTTGCACAAGCGTGCGCCCGTAGCTCAGCTGGATAGAGCGCTGTCCTCCGACGGCAGAGGCCGGGGGTTCGAATCCCTCCGGGCGCGCCACCTCATAAAAAAACCAAAGGGCCCGAGCGGCCCTTTGGTTGCTTGCAAAGCCCGGCACTGAAGCTCGCCGGACCTGAATAGCTGTCCTGCAAACAGCCAGCTACTCCATCGCGTCTTTGGCCTTCTTGCTCATGTCGTTCATCGCGTCTTTCGCGTCGCTGCTCATTGCTTCAGCCTTGTCGGCCGCTTCATCGGCCATATCGCCAGCCGCATCTTCAGCATCCCGCATCGCATCACCGGCGCTGTCCGCAGCATCGTCGGCCATGCCCGCCGCTTCATCCATCGCGTCACCCGCCGCATCAGCGACGTCTTCCATGGCGTCTCCGGTTGCGTCAACCGCATCTTCAACCGCATCGGCAGTCGCATCGGCTGCATCCTGCATCGCGTCGCCGGCGCTGTCCGCCATGTCAGTCGCCTTGTCTTGCATCGACTCAGCGCCTTCCTGCGAGCATGCGCTCAATACCCCACCGAGCAGGGCTATGGTGGCTACCAACGTTATTAACTTGTGCATCTGCGATCCCCTTTGCAAAAAATCCAATTAGCCGCATACGTAGCGGCACTCGCGACCATACTAACAGTACCCGCGCCGGCGCACCCAATAGCGGACGCGCTCGGCGCGTGCACCGCGCCGGCGCCTAGTGATGCACAACCTTGGGTAACCCCGAAGCCTGCTGGATCCAGCCGGCCACCTGCGTCTCACTCGGCAAAGCCCGCACGAGTTTTTTCTCGGCGTTGACGCTGGTCATCTTCGCGACCAGATTAGCTGCGTTGCGTTGCGCCAATTCCGGCACCGAATCGACACCGGCGGCTTCCAGCAATTCGGAATACTCACCACCGATACCTTTAATGCGCATCAGGTCTGCGTGATTCACAAACTTAAGAATCTTGGCTTCAGAGATGCCGGTCTTGGCAGCAATTTCGCCGCGGCCCTTCTTGGTTGCGCCGGTCTCCAGCAGGTTTTCGCAGCTACCGACGCCGGCGGCTTCCAGCTTCTCGCACAGCGCCGGACCGATGCCTTCAATAGTTTCGAGCTTACTCATGGTTGTGTTCTCCAGGTGTTAAAGCGACGGGTTGCCGTGGGGCAAAAAATTCCGGCTTACGACTTCTTGACCAGCGCGTCGCGGATCTCGGTCAACAGCTTTTCTTCGTTAGACGGCTCTGGCGGCGCCGGAGGCGGAGCCTCTTCTTCTGCCTTTTTCAGCTTGTTCATAGCCTTAATGGCCACAAAGATAGCGAAGGCAACTATCAGGAAATCGAGCACCGTGTTAATAAAAACGCCGTACTTTATCACCGGTGCACCGGCGGCTTCGGCCTCGGCGAGCGTCGCGTAAGCCACGTCGCCCAGGTTGATAAACAGGCTGCTGAAATCGGTGCCGCCAAGCAACAAGCCTATTGGCGGCATGATCAGATCATTCACCGCTGACGAGACAATTTTGCCAAACGCAGCACCAATAATGATGCCGACCGCCATATCGACAACGTTGCCGCGCAGGGCAAATTTCTTGAACTCTTCAAGCATCGGGCGTTTCCTCAGTTGTGGTGGACAAGCTGGCACAGCCACGGCACACACAGTGCCGCTCACGGCTGCGGCCCGGTCTGCAGCCGAACCGGGCTATTTAAGTATAAAGGTAACCATCATGCGAACTTTATAAGACACGATCTTGCCGTCTTCAATAACAACTTCCTGATCCTTGATCCAGGCGCCGGTAATGTTCTGCAGGGTCTTGGCGGCCCGCTTAACGCCGACTTTCAGCGCATCGTCAAAGCTTTTCTTCGAGGAGGCGGTAATTTCAGTGGTTCTTGCTACGCTCATGAGGATTGCTCCGTCAGGGGGCTGGCGACGTCGAGCAACTGCTGCACGGCGCCCTGGCCCGTGGGATTTATTTTTAATGTTGTTATCTGCAGTGCCCGTGGGCATGACTGCCTGATGAACAGAACCATAAAGCAATTCGGCTTTTTATCAAGCCCGGGTTTGCGTATGTTGGCCTCCTGACCACGGCTGCCAGCGCGGTTGCGAGCCGCCAGGTCGGCTTTTGCAGTGCGCCAATTTGAGTCATCACGGAATCACGGCATGGAAAACTTTGAAAAGCTGGGCGCGTTTTATCTGGGCAAGCGCCTCGCGGCGGAGACGGGCGAACCGCTTGACGAGCTGGTCCTGTATGACAGCAAGGACCTGACCACGCACGCGGCCATTATCGGTATGACCGGCAGCGGCAAAACCGGCCTCGGCATCGGGCTGATCGAAGAAGCTGCGATGGACCGCATTCCGGTGATTGCGATTGATCCGAAAGGCGACCTTGCCAACCTGCTGCTGACATTTCCCGACTTTCGCGGCGCCGACTTCGAACCCTGGGTCGATGCCCGCGCGGCTGCCGACAGCGGCAAAACCGTGGCCGCCTATGCGACGGAGCAGGCACAACTGTGGCAGCGCGGACTGGCGGGATCAGGCCAGACGGGTGAGCGGATTCGCCAGCTCAAGGCGAACTGTGACTTCGCAGTCTATACCCCGGGCAGTACGGCGGGCACCCCGCTGGCCATCCTGGGCGAATTCACGGCACCCGCCGCTGACGTACGCGCCGATACCGATGTCTACAGCGACATCGTCGACGGCACGACAACCAGCCTCCTCGGCCTGCTCGACATTGCGGCCGACCCCGTCAGCAGCAAGGAGCACATCCTGATCGCCAACGTGCTGCGCAGCTGCTGGGACCACGATCAGAGCCTGGATCTCGCCGGCCTGATCGGCGCGCTGCAGGCGCCGCCGTTCAGCAAGATCGGCGTGCTGGATACCGACACCTTTTTTCCGCCGGCGCAACGTTTTGAGCTGGCGATGAAGATCAATAACCTGCTCGCCGCATCCGGCTTCGCGGCGTGGCTGCAGGGCGAGCCCCTCGATATTGACCGGCTCTTGTATACGGAGAGTGGCCAGCCGCGGGTCAGCGTGCTGTCGATTGCCCATTTAGACGACCGCGAGCGGATGTTCTTCGTCGGCATGCTGCTTAACGCGCTGCTGGGGTGGATGCGACGCCAGTCGGGGAGCTCGGCCCTGCGGGCTATGCTGTATATCGACGAAATCTTCGGCTTCATGCCGCCGGTCGCGAACCCGCCGTCAAAGCGACCGCTGCTGACCCTGCTGAAGCAGGCCCGGGCTTTCGGCCTCGGCCTCGTGCTGTCCACGCAAAACCCGGTGGATCTAGACTACAAGGGGATGAGCAATATGGGCACGTGGTTCATCGGGCGGCTGCAGACTGAGCGGGACCAGCAGCGGGTCCTGGACGGCCTGCGCAGCGCGAACGGCGCCGCCACCCTGGATACCGCGAAACTGCCGGAGCTTCTGTCGAGCCTGGGCAAGCGCTGCTTTCTGCTGCATAACGTGCACGAGCAGGGGCCGGTGTTATTCAGCACCCGCTGGGTCATGTCCTATCTGGCCGGACCGCTGTCGCGCAGCCAGATTGGCCTGCTGCGGCGCGAGCCCGGCCCGACCGCCAGCACCGCCCCGCAGCCACGTGGCTACAGCGCAGGAGCTGAGTCGATGGCCAGCCGGCCGCCGGTGCTGGAACCCGGCGTGAAGCAACAGTGGTCGGGCGCGGCGCGGTTGCCGCGCGGCACGGAGCAGCTGGTTTACGAACCGGGCCTGCTTGCCGAGGTCAGCATTCACTACACGAACGCGCGGCTGAACGTCGATGCGGATGACAGCTTCGGGCTGGTGGCGTGGCTCGAGGACGACGATACGGACCCTGACTGGGCAGCGGCTGAAGAGACGGCCGTGGCTGAACTGCGCCTCTGCTCGGAACCGGCCGCCGGGGCCCGCTACGGCCAGCACGCCGCCGTGCTCGGGCACGCGAAGGCTTATGCCGGCTGGGAGAAAAAGCTGCGCAGCTGGCTGCGCAGAGAACGTGCGCTGCGGCTGATGAAAAGTGCGACGCTGAAGCTGACTTCGACGCCCGGGGAAACAGAACGCGATTTCCGTATCCGCCTGCAGCAGCACAGCAACGAGCTGCGTGACATCCAGGTCGGCAAGCTCCGCGAGAAGTACAACGCCAAAGTTAATCGTCTGGAGGAGCAGTTGCTGCGGGCGGAGCAGATGCTGGACAAAGAAGCTGAACAGGCGACGAGTAGCAAGATCGACACGGCGTTGTCCATTGGCACAGCAGTACTGGGCGCGCTGCTCGGACGTAAACGTATTTCGACCACCTCAGTTTCAAAGGCCAGCACCGCCGCGCGCCGCGCCGACTCAATGCGCAAACAAATGGGCGACGTCAAGCGGGCGGAAGCAAAGGTGGCGGCTGTAGAGGCCGATATCGAGGCGCTGAAGACCCAGTTCGATGCCGAAGTGGCGGCGCTCGAAGACGCTTACGATGCCCAGCAGGAAGAACTCGAGGAAGTCCTGATCAAGGCGCGCGCCACCCATATCGAAGTCCGCTGGCTGGGGATACTCTGGCAGCCAAAACTGGTGGAGCTTGCCGATGCCAATGATTAAGGTGGTACTCGGGTATCGTGCACGGTCACGGACTACCTGAGCGATCTTTGAGTTAATAACATCAATACGCTGCCCAGAAAACCTGCTCGGCCAGAATGCAAAAAAAAGACCTCGCCGGGGGACAAGGTCTGTCGGGTTGCGGTCAAAGCCTGACCGGGTGGGGCGAAGGGCCGTCTGCTACAGGACGACTTCTTGTTAAATCGTAGGCTAACGGGCAGGTATTGCGCGCTGATGACAGTCATCAAATTGATTCTCCGGGTCGCGCCGGGTGTTGCCGCCGGCATCGTCGGGGTCTGGCTGGCCGTTGCCGGAAGCCAGGCGCGGGCGGCCGAGCTGCGCGTGGCCGTCGCCGCCAACTTTGCGCCCGCGCTGGAGACACTCGGCAACGCTTTTACGGCCCAGACAGGCCACACGCTGCAGGTGGCGCGCGGTTCTACCGGCAAGCTCTATGCCCAAATCGTCAACGGCGCTCCGTTCGACGTGTTCTTCGCGGCCGACAGTGCGCTGCCGCTGCAGCTCGAGGCGGATGGTCGGGCCACCGCGGGCGCCGGCTTTGTGTACGCGGTGGGCGCACTCGTACTGTGGAGCCCGCAAGCACTGCCGCTGCACGATGCACCGCAGGTCTTGCGCGACGCAAACTACCGGTTTCTGGCGCTGGCGAACCCCCGTCATGCGCCCTACGGCGTTGCCGCGCAGCAAACACTCGAATCGCTGGGGCTGTGGGAGTCACTGCAGTCACGCCTGGTGCGTGGCGAAAATGTGGGCCAGGCGCTGCAATTTGTCCGCTCGGGCAACGCTGAGCTGGGTTTTGTCGCGGCGTCGCAGCTGGCGGCCCTGGACGAACCCGGGGGCACAGTCTGGGTGGTGCCCCAGGCGCTGTATGCGCCGGTGCAGCAGCGCGTCGCGCTGCTGACCGATAGTCCGGCTGCCCGCGAGCTGCTGCTGTTCGTGCGCGGAGAGGTGGCGCAGAAGCTGCTCAAAGCATACGGTTACACCCTCCCGGCAAAATAAGCGAAGGGTTGTGCTCAGTTCCGATGATTTTATTGCCTTCGGCCTGACGCTGCGGCTGGCGTTTATCAGCACGGCGGTGCTGCTGGTACTGGGCACGCCCCTGGCCTGGTGGCTCGCCCGCACTCGCTCGCGCAGCAAACCGTTCGTGGATGCCCTGATTGCTCTGCCGCTGGTACTCCCGCCCACGGTCCTGGGGTTCTACCTGCTGGTGGCGCTCGGCCCGGAAGGTCCGATCGGCGGCGTGTTGCGCCAGCTCGGCGGCCAACCGCCCGCCTTTA
This sequence comes from Gammaproteobacteria bacterium, assembly GCA_036351295.1. Lineage (GTDB taxonomy): Bacteria > Pseudomonadota > Gammaproteobacteria > Steroidobacterales. Next base: position 19,323 of record JAZBOT010000143.1, read on the forward strand.
CCTTTGCGGGACTGGTCATCGGTTCGGTGATTTACTCCCTGCCGTTCGTTGTGCAGCCGCTGCAGGACACTTTTGCGCGCATCGGCCGGCGGCCGCTGGAAGTCGCGGCAACGCTGGGGGCTGGACCCGTGGACCGGTGGTGGAGCGTCGTGCTGCCGCTGGCGCGTCCCGGCTACCTGACGGCGGCGGTGCTGGGCTTCGCCCACACGCTCGGCGAATTCGGCGTGGTACTGATGATCGGCGGCAACATTCCCGGCCGCACGCAGGTGGTATCGATCGCGATCTACGATCACGTTGAGGCGCTTGACTACGGTGCCGCCCATCTTCTGGCCGGTTTGCTGTTAGCCCTGTCGTTTGCGCTGCTAATCGTTGTATACGTGACGAACCGGCGCTGGCGCGGAACCGCGCTGTATGCATAGCAGTCTATCGCGATGACACTTGAGGTAGCACTTACGGTTAGTCGCGGGGCATTCAGTCTGCGCGCCGAGTTCACGGCGCCCGCAGCAGGAGTAACCGCCATTTTTGGCGCTTCCGGCGCCGGCAAAACCACACTCTTGCGCGCTGTAGCCGGACTGGAACCGGCAACCGGCCGGCTGTCGGTGGCCGGGTCAGTCTGGCAGGACGGGGTCCGATCGATTCCGGCGCATCAGCGGCCGCTCGGCTATGTCTTCCAGGAGCCGAGTCTGTTCCCGCACCTCAACGTGGCCGACAACCTCCGCTACGGCGAGCGGCGCACACCGCGGGGGGAGCAGCGCACCGACTTCGCAGCGGTCGTGGCGCTGCTCGGACTCGAGGGGCTGCTCGAGCGGCGCCCGGAAGCACTGTCCGGAGGCGAACGCCAGCGCGTTGCCATTGGCCGGGCTTTACTGCGGAGCCCCCGGCTTTTGCTGATGGATGAACCACTCGCAGCGCTGGATCAGCCGCGCAAGCGCGAGCTGCTGAATTATCTGCAGGCCGTGCAACGACAGCTCCGGCTGCCGGTGCTGTATGTCAGTCATGTCGTTGAGGAAGTCGCACAGCTGGCCGACCAGCTCGTGCTGCTGGACGCCGGCGCGACGGTGGCGGCCGGCCCGGTCGCTGACATGCTGACGCGGCTCGATCTGCCGTTGGCAACGGACGTGGATGCCAGTGCGGTTATCAGCGGCGTGGTGCAGGACTACGACTCCGCCGATCAGCTGAACACCATAAGCTTTGGCGGCGGCCTGCTGCTGCTGGCGAGCCCGACAGCGCTCGACGCCGGGCCGGTCAAAGTCCGGGTTCTGGCACGCGATGTCAGCCTGACTCTGCTGCAGCAGCAGGCCACCAGCATTCTGAATATTGTCCCGGCCGTGGTCAGCGGGCTGCAGGCGACGGCTGCGGGCCAGTGCACCGTGCAGCTGGATTGTGGCGGTGCGCGGCTGCTGGCGCGAGTGTCGCAGCGCTCCGTGCGCACGCTGGGGCTCCGCCCGGGATCGGCCGTTTACGCACAGATCAAGGCGGCCGCACTGCTCACCCGCTGACAGCCGGTTGTGACCGCGCCACGGGAGACAAAAGTAGTGGCGCGCCGGAACCCGGCTGGTATGCTGAAGCACCTGAGGTTAGCCATGGACAGGCGCGCAGCGTGAGTCGCAAACTCATTAAAGATCAGGTCGAAGCACTGTTGCCCAACTGGCAAAGCTGGTACCCGAGCCTGTTTCATGCCGCGGAGGATCTCGGCGTCATCCGCGCGCAGGTCTGCGACCCGGATTCCCTCAACCTCAATCGACGCCATGCTTCGGTTCAGAGCCAGGCGCTGGAGGCACATCGCGACCAATGGGGCGGTGCGGAAAACCTGAATCGCGACAAATAGCAGAACCCGCCGCCGGCGAATGGTCGGTCTACATCGCCGAGTGCGCGGACGGTTCGCTGTACACCGGAATTGCCCGCGATCTGCAGGCCCGCATCGCGGCGCATAACGCCGGTGCAGGCGCACGCTACACGCGTGGACGACGGCCGGTCGCGCTGGTCTACAGCGAAGCCGCGGTCGACCGCTCTGCAGCCAGCCGGCGCGAAAGTTCCCTGAAGCGACTGACCCGCGCGGCGAAGCTGGCTTTGATTGCGGCAAGTAACCGCTAAGTTACCGCGATGTTCACGGCATCTTGTCACGTAAGCATTGCGAACAGTCGGGTAAGCGGCTAGTTTGCTCCGCCTGCGCGCATCAGTTAATTTCAGTTGCGCGCCCGATAGTCAGTCGTTCAGGAGAACCCGGTGTCAAACAACAGTTCACGTTCAGCCAACACGCCCGCAGAGTCACAGCCGTCTGTTCCAGCCAGCACCGTTTCGCGGCGCAGTTTTCTGGCGGCAACCGCCGGGGCAGCCGCCATCGGCTGCGACACGATGGCGTCAGCGAACAAGCAGGTGGCCGCGGCAGAAGCAGCGGCGGCCGAACGCATCGGCAATGCCCCCAAACCGCCTTTTGATACGCTGCGCGAATACGTAGCAGCGATCGAGGCGCACGGTCTGGTGCTGCGTTTCGACAAGGTGAATCAGGACGAATTTGAAGGCACCGCTATTATTTATGCGCTGATTGACAAGTACGGCTGGTACGACGCTCCGGCCGTCATTTTCGAGAACGTCAAAGAGGGCGGACGCTGGCGCAAGGGGCCTGTGCTGGTCAACCACATGGGCCACTGGGATACGGAGTGCATCGTTTTTGGCCTGGACCCTGTGCCGGGCAACAGCCGTGAAAGCTATCGCAAAGCGCTCGACTACACCCGCGGTTTGCTGGTCGACGGCCAGTTTCCGCAGATTGCGCCCGTCGAAGTGGCGCGCGAAAAAGCGCTCTGCAAGCAGGTCGTGGACACCGGTGACGATATCGACCTCACCAAGTTCGCTTTCATTACCAGCAATCCGGCGGACGGCGGCCGTTATGTCAACACTGGCTCGACGTTTACAACCGATCCCGACATGGGCGTCAACTTTGGCACCTACCGCTGCCAGATATACGGCCCCAAGATCCTCGGCATTAACCCGGAGCCTAACCAGACCGGCTGGAAGATGCTGATGAACGCGAAACAGCGCGGCGAGGAGTACGCGCCGGTGTCTATCGCGGTCGGGCAGGACCCGATGGTCTGGACGGTCAGCGGTTCGAAAGTCGCGCCGCGTGGCTTCGGCAAGAACTTTAACGTGGTCGACGAACTGGCGGTCGCCGGCGGACTCCGCGGTAAAGCGATTGAAGTGGTGAAGTCGGAAACCAACGACATCATGGTGCCGGCGCACTGCGAAATGGTCATAGAAGGGCGCGTTCCGCTGCAGCAGCCCATGCGGCCCGAGGGACCGTTTGGTGAGATGTACGGTTATCTCGGCCTCAAGAAAGAAGAGAACTTCTGGATGGAGGTGACAGCGATCACGTACCGCGAGAACCCGTGGATCATGAACCAGTACACCGGCGCCACCCGTGGGTACGTGACCGCACCGGTAAGCTCACTGTTCAATGAGAGTTTCTCCAGCCGGATACCCGGGCTTATCGAGATCAACCAGGTCGTCGACACCACCGGCCTGGCGTACGTGCGCATTAAGAAAACCAAGCCGGGTCAGGGCCTCAAGGTGGGCAAGCTGCTGGCCTCCATCGTGCCGCTGTTCAAGGTTACTGTGGTGGTCGACGAAGATGTCGATGTGCTGAATTGGTACGAAGTGGGGCTGGCCATCGGCGCCCGTTACACACCGGCAACCTCCACCGAGATTTTTGAGGGTCGCGGCATGCCGCTGGATCCGAGTTCCGGTGACCGCGGCAAATCGAGCAAACTCGTGATCGATGCCACGCGTCAATGGCCGGAAGAAGGCGGGCCCGAGGTCTACCCCGAACTGAACCGGACGCTGCTCGAAGAGCTCGCGCCCGATGCTTTTGACCGCACCTTTAGCAAGTGGGGTGACGTCATCAACCAGTGGGGCAAGACGCGTTACACCTAGCGGGGCCGCGGCTGCGCGCCCTCAGTGGCTAACGCGCAGGCCTAGGCGGCGGCTGTCAGCGACTTGAGAAAGGGTCGCGGGTCGGCGCCGGCTTCGAGTTGCTCTACCAGGGCCGAACCGACAATCACGCCCGTTACGTGACGGGCGATCAGGCGCACCTGTTCCGGGTGGCGTACACCAAAGCCTGCGCATACCGGCAGCTTGGTGAGTTGACTGACGGTATCGAGGTAATCAGTCATATCCGCCGGCAACGCTACATCGCCACCCGTAATCCCGGTGATGGTCACGGCGTAGACGAACCCCTGGCTGCCCGCGCACAGCTGGCGCAACCGCTCCGGCGGGGTCGCCGGCGTCACCAGCTGCACGAGCGCCAGTCCCTGAGTATCGAGAACCGCGCGCAGCTCGGCGCTCTCCTCCCACGGCAGGTCGGGCACGATGAAGCCACAGACTCCAGCGGCCACAGCATCTTTAGCCAGCTGCTCAAACCCATAGGCCAGTAGCGGGTTCAGATAACTCATCAACACCAGCGGTGCGCCGACATCGCCGGCGGCGCGCAGCTGGTCGATGATCCAGTGCAGGCTGACACCCGCAGCAATCGCGGCATGACTCGAACGCTGAATGGTGACGCCATCGGCCATCGGGTCCGAAAACGGCACTCCGATCTCAATGACATCGCCGTGCTCTGCGATGCGTTTCAGGGTGCTGATAAATGCATCCTTGTCTGGATAGCCGGCCGTGATGAACGGCACCAGCGCAGCGCGGCCGGCCGGTTGGGCAGCAGCCAGAGCAGCAGAAATACGGTCGCGCGGCAACTCGCTCATGCCGCTGCTCCCGTACGACCCATGTCACCTGTCGGCTCGGCAAACTGCGCCGGCAGATGCTTGGACAGCGTCGGCATATCTTTGTCGCCGCGGCCTGACAAGCCGATCAAAATGCGCTTGCCCGGATTCGCCGCAGCCCACTCGCGCGCTCCGGCAAACGCATGGGCGGTTTCCAGGGCCGGCAAGATGCCTTCGGCCGCACAGCATTCCTGCAGGGCCGCCAAGGCTTCGGTGTCGGTCGCCGACATGTACTTCACGCGGCCAATGGCCTTGAGCAGCGCATGCTCGGGGCCGACGCCGGGATAGTCGAGACCCGCCGAGACCGAATGAGTGTCCTGAATCTGCCCGTCATCATCATAGAGCAACACCGAGTAGCTGCCGTGCAACACGCCGGGCCGACCCGTGGCCAGCGTGGCCGAGTTGCCACCGAGTTCAGGCCCGCGGCCGCCGGCCTCAATGCCCAGCAGCTCGGTTTCCGCGTCACCGAGCAGCGGGTGGAACAGGCCAATGGCGTTAGAGCCACCACCGACACAGGCGACCGCAACGTCTGCCAGTGCCCCCGTTTGCTCGAGCATCTGCGCGCGTGCTTCGGTCCCGATAACCGACTGCAAACGCTGCACCAGGTGCGGATAAGGGTGCGGGCCGACGGCGGAACCCAGCAGGTAGTAGCTGCCTTCCGGGTCAGCCACCCAGTTGCGGAAGGCCTCGTCAATGGCGGCACGCAAGGTGCGGTCGCCGCTCTTCACCGGCACGACCCGGGCCCCGAGCTGGTACATGCGGTCGACATTGGGTGCCTGACGCTCGATATCCACCTCGCCCATGTAGACCGTGCAGGGCATCCCCACGCGCGCGCAAGCCGCCGCCGTGGCGACGCCGTGCTGGCCTGCCCCCGTCTCCGCGATCACCCGTTTCGCGCCCATTTCACGCGCCAGCAGCGCCTGGCCCAATGCGTTGTTAATTTTGTGCGCACCGGTGTGGGCGAGATCCTCGCGCTTCAGGTACACGCGTGCGCCCCAGCGGCGACCCAGTTCCGCCGCTTCGGTGAGCGGCGTGGGCCGGCCTACCCAGGTGCGTAACTGATACTGCAGATGAGCCATGAAATCGTCGTCGGCAAGGTAGCGGTCAATCTGCTGCGCCAGGTTCATCAGTGCGGGGACCAGCGTCTCCGGGGCATAGCAGCCACCAAACGGGCCAAACCGGCCGTGCTCATCCGGCAACTCATTGCCGACCAACCGCGCCAGCAAAGCCTGCGCTTCGGCTTGTGAAATTTCAGCCTGCATTAGAACCCTCTGCTTCCCGAGCTGCCCTGACAAAGGCAGCGATTTTAACCGGATCTTTGTGACCCGGTGATGATTCAACTCCGCTACTGACGTCCACGCCCCACGGATGCACCTGGATGATGGCCTCGCGCACATTCTCCGGGCTCAAGCCGCCTGCCAGCATGAGGCAGGTCTGCCGCGCGATCTGCGCCGCATGGGTCCAGTTAGGGCGGAACCCGACACCACTGCGGGCACCTTCGAACAGGATGTGCTCCGGCCATGCGTGTGCCTCGCTGGTGTAATCGACTGACTGCCGATCCCGGTAGACCGGCAGTCGACCGACCTCGGCCGGGACCGTCAGCCGCTCGAAATCGGCCGCCTCGGTCTGCAGCCAGTCGGGGGCAAACACCGAATGCACATGCTCCCATTCCTCGGCCGTGGGGCGCAGCATAACCGCAACCCGCACAATGTGCGCGGGCAGCCGTTGCGTGAGCTCGCGCGCGCGCTCGGGGCTGAGACGGCGGGCCGACTCCGCGAAGACAAAGCCCAGCGCGTCCGCGCCGGCGGCAACGGCTGCCGCGACCGCCTCGGCCGAGGTCAACCCGCAGATCTTTACGAACACGCCGCTGTCCCGGCGGCGCGCAGCCGCGCCACCTGAGCCGCCGGATCAGGGCTGCGCATCAGGGTCGTCCCAACCAGCGCGAGCCGGTATCCCAGCGCGGCCAGTTCGGTGGCCTGATCAGCATCCTGCAGCCCGCTCTCGGCGACCCACGGAATGCCTGCCGGCAAATGCGGGCGCACTCTGGCGAAATGCGCAAAATCGACCTGCAGCGTGCGCAGGTTACGGCAGTTAACGCCCAGCAAATAGCGGCACTGGCCGTTGGGGTCAGCCGCCGGCCCCAACCGCTCGAGCACGGGCAGACACGCATCCAGTTCGGCGGCCGTGAACACTTCAAGCAACACGAACATGTCGAGTTCAAACGCCGCAGCGAAGAGCGGTTCGAGCTCATCGGCGCTGAGCATGGCGGCAATCAGCAACACTCCGGAGGCACCGGCGAGGCGCGCCTCGCGGACCTGGTAACGCGACACGAGGAAATCCTTGCGCATGACCGGCAGGTGCGGAACCGCGTTGCTGACAGCCTGCAAATCATCAAGGTCGCCGCTGAAGCGCTCCGGCTCGGTCAACACCGACAACGCTGCGGCGCCGCCGCTGGCGTAGGCTGCACCCTGCTCGGCCGGACTCTGCAGCAGGGTGCCCAAATCGCCCTCGGCCGGGGACCGCTTCTTGATCTCGGCGATGATGTCGAAACCCGTCGGCTGCAGCCGCAACGGTCGGGGCGGCGGAACACACAGCAGCTGCGAGCGCAGCTGCGCATCGCTCATCACCTGCCGGGCGGCCGCATCGCGCCGTCGGCTCGCAACCGCCATCTCCTGCAGAAAATCGGGTGCTGTAGCGATACTCATGTCATACCTTCGCTAAATGCCCGCAGCTGGCGCAGGAGCCGCACACCGGCGCCTGCGGTCACACTGTCCGCAGCGATCTTGATGCCTGCCGCACAGGATTTGGCGCGACCGGTCACTTCCAGCAGCAACGCCGTGCCCAACACCAGGGCATCGCGGTGCGGCCCGCGATCCTGCTGCTCGAACACGGCCTGCAGCGCGGCCGCATTGGCCGCCGCGTCGCCGCCGGCAAGATCGGCTGGTTTACACCGCGGAATACCGACATCGCGGGGATCGCGGGTCTCGTGGTGCACCCTGCCCTGGCGTACATCAAACAACTCGAACCGGCCAACCGGCGTCGCCTCGTCCCAGCCCGGCTCACCGTGAACCACAAAGTAGCGCCGCACATGCGGCATCCCGGCCAGACTTTCAGCCATCAGTTTCGCCATCGCAGAACTGTACGCGCCGACTACACCGAAAGGAGGCGCAGCGGGGTTGGTAAGAGGTCCGAGTATGTTAAACACAGTGCGCACACCGAGCGCCGCGCGAACCGGGGCGATCGCTTTCATGGCCGGATGAAAATACGGCGCGAACAGGAACGTGAAGCCGGTGTGAGTCAGGCAATCAGCCGCGAGCTGCGGGTCGGGCGGCAGCGTCAGGCCCAGGGCTTCGAGCAGATCGGCACTGCCGGACTGACTGGAGACGGAGCGGTTGCCATGCTTGACCATCGGGATGCCGCAAGCGGCCGCCAGCAGCGCTGTGCCGGTGGACAAGTTGAAACTGCCGGAGCCATCGCCGCCCGTGCCGACGCAATCAGCTGCCTGCTCGAGCGAGCCGGCAGAGAACGGCCGGGCCAGCTCACGCATGCCGTTCGCAAACCCGCGGATTTCAGCAGCAGACTCGCCGTTCGCACGGAGCGCCGCAAGCAGGGCCCCGGCCAGCGCCGGTGCCATGTCGCCGGAGGCCAGCCGGTGCATCAGACTGTCAGCCGACGCCTCACTCAGGTGGCGGCCCTGCAGCAAATCCTCAAGCATGCGCGAGCTTTCTGCACTCATTAGGGGGTTCTCCACTTCACCGCTGTGGGCTGCTGGTCATCCGCAGAAAATTGGCCAGCAGCTGATCGCCCTGCGGGGTCAATACACTTTCCGGATGAAACTGCACCCCGACCGTGGCGTGCTCGCGATGCCGCACGCCCATTATTTCGCCATCGTCGGTGCGCGCGGTCACTTCAAGGACCGCCGGCATCCGCTCACTGTTCGCCGCCAGCGAATGATAGCGCCCGACTTCACACGGTTGCGGCAAGCCGGCAAACAGGCCGTCGCCCGTGTGGGAAATAGCCGATGTCTTGCCGTGCATGAGATGCCGTGCAGCGATGATCTCGCCGCCAAAGTACTGCACCAGACTCTGGTGACCGAGACACACTCCCAGGACCGGGATGGTACCGGTGAAGGCGCCGATCATGTCGAGGGATACGCCGGCGGAGTCGGGCCGGCCCGGGCCGGGGGAAATCACGAGGTGGGTGGGCGCAAGCGCCATGGCGGCTGACACGGTCAGCTGATCATTCCGGTAGACGTCCACCGCGGCGCCGAGGACCAGAAAAGCCTGTACCAGGTTGTAGGTAAAGGAATCGTAGTTGTCTATCAACAACACACGGGACTGCGTGGACGCGTTCATAGCAAGTCCTTCGCAAGGGCCAGGGCATGGCGCAGAATCTCGCTCTTGGCGAGCACCTCCGCGTACTCGTAGTCGGGCGAACTGTCGGCCACAATGCCCGCGCCAGCCTGGTAACTGTAGTGCGCGCCCTGGAACACCAGGGTGCGAATGGTAATGGCCTGATCCATATCGCCATTGTTGCCAAAGTAGCCGACGGTGCCGGCATACAGTCCGCGACGCACCGGCTCCAGCTCATCGATGATCTGCATCGCCCGTACTTTGGGCGCTCCCACCAGCGTTCCGGCCGGAAACGCCGCGGCGAACAGATCAAAGGCATCGCGATCGGGCAGCAGTTCGCCCTCAACTCCACTGACAATATGCATGACGTGACTGTAGTGCTCGATGACGCGAAACGGCGCCACCGTGACCGAACCGCCGCAGGCTACCCGCCCGAGGTCGTTGCGCGCCAGGTCCACCAGCATGACGTGCTCGGCGTTCTCTTTGGCGTCAGCCAGCAGCGAAGCTTCGTTCGCCGCATCCTCGGCACGGTCCTTGCCGCGCGGCCGGGTGCCGGCAATCGGTCGCAGGGCTGCCCGCGACCCGTTGAGGCGGACCAGCGCCTCCGGCGAGGACCCCACGACCTGCAGGTCCCCGAGATCGCAGAAGAACATATAGGGCGAAGGGTTCAACATACGCAGCGCCCGATAAACCTCGAAGGGCTGCAGCGTATGGGTGCCGCAGAACCGGACCGAGAGCACCAGCTGATAAACATCGCCGCTGGTGATGTAATCTTTGGCACGCTGCACGCAATGCTTGAATTCGTCAGCGCTCAGGCTCTGCCCCGTCTCGGCATAGTCCCCCGCCGGCACGCTTGGTCGGGTGCCGGCCAACAGTTCGCGCACCCGCGCACGCAGCGCCTGTCGTTCCGACTCGGACCCGGCGTGCAGCAGCGCCATGCTGCGCGTCCGGTGATCGAAGACCAGCAGGGACTCGACGCCGAGGTAGGCGGCTTCCGGCGGGAGCGGCAGCTCATCGGCCGGCGGCGGATGGTCAAGCTGCTCGAAGTACCGCACGGTGTCGTACCCCGCTACCCCCACCAGACCTCCGGTAAACGGTAAGCCCTCAACTTCGGGCAACAACCGCGGCGCCAGCGCCGCTGCTTCCCGCAGCGCGCTCAGCAGCTCGGCCTGATCAGCAGGCCGGGGGCGGGTTTCACCGTTGACCCGCAGTCCGGCAGCGTCCAGACGGCACTCGAGCGCCGCGCCGAAACCGAGGAATGAGTAGCGGGCCACATGCGCTGCTTTCTCGACACTTTCCAGCAGGAATCGCGGCCGCAATGGCCCAAGCTTCCGATAGGTCGATACCGGGGTGTCGAGATCGGCAGGAATGTCGAAGGGTGGCTGCATGGCAAGCATCACATCAAGCGGTCAACACAAAACAAAAAAACCGTGGGCAGAAAAAACAAAACCCATCACCGCGCAGGCGGAGATGGGTTTGCAGGCAACGACTGTTCGCGCGCTAGCCGGCCACCCTCTCCACCGAGAAAGGTTCCCGCCACCACGACCAGACTGAATCTGCACTGCACATGCGGCAAAGTATGGCGGCGCCTGCGGAGCGGGTCAAGGGCGGGCAGCTAGAGCTCATAAAGCATAGGAAGTGCGAGAGAGAAGGCAATCCACATAATGGCGGTCAGCGGTATGCCGACGCGCATGAAGTCTGAGAACCGGTAGCCTCCGGCCGACATGATCAGCAAGTTGGTCTGATAGCCGATCGGTGTGGCAAAACTCATGTTGGCACCAAAAATCACCGCCAGCACAAAGGGCTCGGGCGGCACGCCCAGCTGGTAGGCGACGCTGATGGCGATAGGCGTTCCGATCACCGCCGCGGCATTGTTCGAGACGACGTTGGTCAGCACGATCATCAGCAGCATCAGGCCGCTGAGAACCACCGCGGTGGGCATTTCGCCGGTCACAGCGACAAACACCTGAGCGATGTACTCGGCGCCGCCGGTTTGTTCCATCGCGGTACCCAGCGACAGGCTGGCGACAATAATCATAATGACCGGAATGTTCAGCGAGTCGCCGACATCCCGCCAGCGCATGCAGCCGGTCAGCAGCATGGCGACGACACCGGTCAGTGCAGCAACCGAGATAGGCAGTATCTGCGTAGCCGCACAAAACACGACCGCCAGCATAATGAGTAGCGCCGTGTTCGCTCTTTCGGTGTGGGGCAGGTCGGTGGTGCCGTCGAGCACCAGCATCGAACCGCTGGCGCGCAGCTCGGCGATAGCATCTCGCGAGCCCTGCACCAGCACCACATCACCCGCGCGCAGGCGCGTCGCCTCAAGCTCACCCACGGCATCCGCAGACGGGCGCGAACGATGGATGGCCAGGGGTACCAGGCCATAGCGAGCGCTAAACTGGCTTACATTGAGCATGCGATGGTGCAGCGGCGAACCGCGCGTTATCACCGCTTCCGCCAGTTGCTGGTCTTCGGACGACAGCGGCACGTCCTCGCTCACGGGGTGCTCGATATCGTTGAGGTTGTACAGCGTGGCGCCGAGCAGCTTCTCGTAGTCCTTGAGACGATCAGCCGTGTCGCTGACGTACAGGCGGTCGCCCTCCTGCAGCGTCACCGACGGCAGGCGCGCCACGAAAAGGTTCTCGCCGCGCTGCACCCGCTCAATGCGCATGCGGTTTTCGGTCCGGCTGCGAATCTCGGCCAGCGTCTTGCCGTTGGCGAAACTATCCGCATTGACATACAGCATGGACTTAAAAACCCGCGGTGCGATATCCGACATCGGCGGTTTGCGCTCCGGCAGCAGTCGCGGGGCGATGGCCCATAGAAACAACAGGCCGGGAACGGCCGCTATAACGACCGGCAGCGTGAAATCAAACATTTTCAGCTCTGGCAGGCCCTGATTCGCGGCAATACCCACCACCAGCAGGTTGGTAGACGTCCCGATCGTAGTCGCCATGCCACCGATCAGCGTCGACAGGCCCATCGGGATGAGCACCCCGGAAGGCATGATCTTGCTGCGCAGACACACGGCGACCAGTATCGGCAGCAGCATGACCACTATGGGCGTGTTGTTGAGGAAGGCGCTGCTGATTGCACCGATGATCAGGGTGGTGAGCAGCGCAAGCTTGGGGCGGGTTTGCCAGCCGGCTGCCATCACATTCGCCAGCGGCTGCAGGGCGCCGGTGGTCTCGAGGCCTTTACCCACCACCAGCAGCGCGCAGATGGTGACCAGAGCCTCGTTGCCGAAGGCGAGGAAGAACCGCTGCGGTTCCATGCCCGGATAGGTGAACACATAGAAACCCAGCACGAGAGTGACCAGCACGAGATAGCTGGTGGTCTCCAGCGGAATTCGCTCGCGGGCAAACAGGTACAGCGTCACCCCGGTAAGCAGGATGACGGCTATCGCATGCGGTTCTGGCAAAGGAGGCAAACGACTGACCTTTACTGTGGTGGTGATAAGGGTACGGGAAAGAGCCAGAAAGCGGCTGGTGCAAATTTAAATAGCATGTCTGCCAGACCCCCGCAATCTTGCTTTCCGGCGGGAAATCAGCATCGCAACAGCGGCCGATTCAGCCTGATTGCCCGCAATTTTGGCGTATCAGTCGCTTACGGACGGCATCAGCATCGATTGCGCCGGTATGTGGCACCAATATCGTTGCGGACTGTCAGCCGCTGCCTTTTGTTTACCTGCTGACGCTCGTAAGATTGCGGTTTGCAGTTGCTGCTCCAGAGCGCAAGTTGATCTCATGACGCCAACCGGTACGCCCGAACAAATCGCCCTGAATCGCCACAACATTCACTTCGATGAGAAAGACCAGGCTCTGCGCGAGGATGTTCGCAGGCTGGGCAGGCTGGTGGGAGAACTGTTGCTTGAACAAGGCGGAGAAGCCCTGTTCAAATCAGTCGAGTCAGCGCGACGGTGGGCCATCGCGCGGCGTGAGGGCGACGAACAGGCGAGCAGCAAGCTGGATGATCTGCTCGACAAACTCAGCGCGACATCGTCGCGCGATGTCGTGCGCGCCTTCTCGACTTATTTCCAGGTGGTCAATACGGCCGAGCAGGTGCATCGCATTCGGCGGCGCCGGCAGTACCTGCAGGACTCCGGCAAGCGCCAGTCACGTTCGTTCGATGACACCATTTTCAGGCTGCATGAAGCGGGGCTGGACGCGGCGGCGGTGCAGGCGGTGCTGCAGCAGCTGGCCATTCAGCCCGTATTCACTGAGCACCCGACGGAAACAACCCGCCGGACGATCTTGCGCAAGCAACAGAATATCGTGCGGCGCATGGTGGAGTTTCAAAACCCGGCGCTGACGCCGAATGAATCGCGGGCCTGCCTGGCCAATATCCGCTCGGACGTGACCGCCATCTGGCAGACCGACGAGAGCCCGTCCGGCGGTTTGAGCGTAGCCGACGAGCTTGAGCACACGCTGTTCTTTATGACGGATGTCATCTATCGGGTTGTTCCGCCCTTTTACGAATCTATCGAGACCGCGCTGGCAGAGATCTATGGCGCTGACGCACGCAACATCGAAACCCCCGACATCCTGCGTTTCGGCTCGTGGATCGGTGGCGACCTGTCGACTTATGGCGATGTCTCCGCCCGGAGCATTCGCGAGACGCTGGCGCGGCAACGCGCGCTGCTGCTGGACCTTTATTACCGCGATTGCCAGGAACTCGGTGAGAAACTCAGCCAGAGCATTGCCAGGGTCGATGTTGATGATGCCGTACTCGAACAGATTGAACGTTACGGCAAACAGTTTCCCGGCGCGCACAGCTCAACGCCGCATCGGCATCGCAATATGCCCTACCGCATGCTGCTGCGCCTGATCTGTCAGCGTCTGAAGGCCACTTATGACGACGCAGCGTTCCCCTACGAATCGGCTGAGCAGTTTCACGCGGACCTCGGCCTGATCGCCCATAGCCTCAGGAAACGCCGTGGCGCGAATGCCGGCCTGTTCGCGGTACAGCGCTTGATGCGGCGGATCAACGCCTTTGGCTTTTACTTCCTGTCACTCGATATTCGCCATAACGCCGAAGATTTGCAGCGGGTCGTGGGGTATTGCGTGGGCGACCCGGACTGGCTGGAGCAGGACTCCGAGCAGCGGGCCGCGCGCCTGCGACGGATGCTGGAGATCAATGAGTCACCCGTGGTCGAGCCCGACAATGATGCAAAGCGGCTGTTTGCCGTTTTCCGCAGCATCGCCTACTGCCGGCGCAAATACGGCAAGCGGTCGATGGGCGCTTTTCTGGTCCGACATTGCGGCGGTGCTGACGACGTCCTGGCCACGCTGCTGGTGGCGCGCTGGGCGGACATCCACAGCCCGGATGGCACCGTCGCGCTGGATGTGGCGCCGTGCTTTGAAAACGCTGAAGAACTGGGCCAGGCACCGCGCGTGCTGCGTCAACTTATCGGCGACTCCTACTACCGCCGCAACCTGGAAGCGCGCGGGATGCATCAGACGGTGATGCTCGCGATCTCCGATGCGACTGCTGACGGGAGCGTCGTTGCGTCGCGATGGCACATGCAAAAGGCACACGCCGAACTCGGCGAGTTGTTTGACGCTGCTGATATCGACTACACGTTTTTTCACGGGCGCGGCAGCCTGTCGGGCCGTGGCGGTGTCGCGGACGGAATTGCGCACGGTCATTTGCGCGCAACGGAACACGGTGAGGCGGTAAACGAACGTCACGGAGTGCGCGGCATTGCTGTGCGGACCCTGGAAAAGGCGTTCAGCACGGTGGCCATGGCCACCGCCGGGCTGGCGTCGAACACAGCGACCGAGAGCGAGTGGCCGGCCGTCATGGATGCGCTGTCCGCCGCGGGCAATCGCGCCTATGCGGAGCTGCACACCGAACGCTTTGAGGAATATTTCACGCTGGCGACACCCATCGATGTCATCGACCACATGCGGGCAATGGCACCCGTCACGGGCGCCGGCGGCGCGGAGCACGCCATGCGCAATCGGCCATGGGCGTTCGCCTGGGCGCAGGGACGATTTTTTGTGCCCGCCTGGTATGGCTTCGGCTCCGCGATGCAGGAGCTCTGCTCCGGCAACAATGACACGCTCGGCGTGCTGCGCCATATGCTTAAGGAGTGGCCCTTCTTTAACCGCCTGATCGCCGATATTGAGATTGCGCTGGCTGTCAGCGATCTGGGTATCGCGGAACACTACTCGCGACTCGCAGGGGATGAACTGCATACCCGGTTTTTCCCGGCTATCGAAGCCGAGTTCGAACGCAGCGTGACCAGTCTGCTTGAGCTGCGGCGGCAGACGATGCTGCTCGCTAACAACAATACGCTGCGCCGCTCGATCAGGCTGCGCAACCCGTATGTCGACCCGATGAGCCTGCTGCAGGTGAAGCTGCTCGAACGCTGGCGCAACGACGGGCGTGAGGACGACAAGCTGCTGACAGCACTGCGTGCCAGCGTCAACGGCATTGCCCGCGGCTTGCAGACGACCGGTTGAAGGCCGGCCTTGTTGAGCCGCCGCTGGCAGTGCGTTAAGTTGGCAGGCAGGCGCGGGCATAACACCATCACAATAACGACACCGCCAACACCGCTATGACACAAACCGTCTTTACTGACTGGCACAGCTGGCTGAGTCCGCGCCGCAAGCGCTTCTGGCTCGTAGCGCTGCTGGGCGCCTATACCCTTATTGGGTTTGTCGTTGTCCCGTGGGCGCTGCAAGCCCAGTTGCCAGCGCTCGCGCAGGACTACCTTAAGCGCGACGCGCAGGTGGCGAAAATCACCTTTAACCCCTGGCTGTTGCGGCTGCAGGCAGCCGACCTGAAGATTCTCGACACGGACGGCAGTCCGTTGCTGGAGCTCGATGGCCTGGAAGTTAACCTGCAGACTCGCAGCCTGGTGCGCCTCGCGCTGGTGTTCCGGGAAATCAAACTGACCGGCCCGCACTTTAATATTGTGCGGCGCCGCTTCGGCGACAGCAATGTGGGCGACTGGGTTAACGACCTGACCGCCGCCGACCCGACTGAGCCGGCTCCGGCAGAGGCGGGCGACATGCTGCGGCTGATTATCGACCAGCTGCGGATCAGCGACGCCAGCGTCGACGTGGTCGACCAGCTGCCGCAAACCCCCTTCGCCACCACGCTGGGGCCGATCAATATCAGCCTGGATAATCTCAGCACCCTGCCCAATGAGGCGGGCGAGCAGCAGGTGCTGATTACCACTGAGTCGGGCGCCGAACTACGCTGGTCGGGGTCGCTGCAGATAACCCCGCTGGTATCCGCCGGCACCCTGCAGGTGGAGGGCTCACCGCTCGGTGCAGCGCATCGTTACTTTAGCGACCAGCTCAATTTCAGCTTCGCCGATTGCTGCCTGGATATCAGCCTGCGTTACGCGCTGGAGGCAACTCCTGACGGCGGCGTGACGGTTGCCATTGATGACGCCCAGCTGGCGTTGCAGGAAATCGTATTGCGCGATCTGGACGACGATTCGGTAATTCTGCAGGTGCCCGAACTGCGGGTAAACGGCGGGACGCTACGCTGGCCGGCCGCCACTGCAGCGCTTGCCAGCATAGAGGTGAACGGCCCGACGCTCAGCGCCTGGCTTACGGATTCCGGGACGCTTAACCTGGCGCAGCTGGTGCGTCCGACGCCCGCCGAGGCGGCAGCACCCGCGGCTGAGGTGCCCGCAGCGACGACGGAAACCACAGCCGCCGACAGTGGCTGGGATATCAGCGTTGGTGCTCTGAGCATTAATGACATGCAGGTGGGACTGGCGGATCGCCGGTTGACCCCGGCAGGGCAGATCAACGTTGACAGCCTCAACGTGCGCGTCAGCGACATCAGTAATCAGCCGGCACAGCAGATCCCGTTCACCGTCGCGGCCACGCTGGCCGGCGGCGGCGCAGTCACCCTGAAAGGGGCTGCGACCGCGGTGCCGGATACCGGGCTTAGCGCTGAGCTCGGCATCGCCGGCCTCGATCTCCGCCAGTTTGAACCGTGGGTGCAAACGGCGGCGCGGGTCGCCGTTGATTCAGGACGCATCGACCTGAGCGGTACGCTCGATTCCGGCGCTGCTGAGACACTGCAGCTGCGGGGCGATTTGCAGGTACGTGAACTGGAGGTCAGTGACACGCTCGAGAACGAACGCCTGGTCGGCTGGACGGAGCTGGCTTTTGACGATCTGCGGCTGGCGCTGGACGCGGGGGTTATTGAGCTGTCGGCGGTCGAGCTTAAGCAGCCGTTCGCCCGCCTGATTATTGACGAGCAGGGCGCGACCAACTTTGCCGAACTGGCCGTGGCCGATGTGCCGGCTGCAGCGGAGGAGGAGCCGCTCACCGATCCTGCGGCTGAACCGGCGGCGGCCTTCATTGTGCGGGTGGGTGCGAGCCGGATAACCGACGGCGCGATGGATTTCTCCGACTTAGCGCTGCCGCTGCCGTTTCGCGCGCAGATCTCGCAGCTGGAAGGCACGCTCTCGGCGCTGGCCAGTGACAGCCGGCAAGCGTCAAAGCTGGCGCTGGAGGGCCAGGTCGGAGAGTTCGGGCTGGCCTCGATAGACGGCAACCTCAACGTGCTGGACCCGACCCGGCAGGCCGATATTGAGCTGCGGTTTCGCAACGTCAACATGCCCGACCTGTCGCCCTATTCCGCGAAGTTTGCCGGCCAGAAGATCGACTCCGGCAAGCTTGACCTGACGCTCGACTATGTCTTCGACCAGCGGCTGATGCAGGGCGACAACCAGATGGTCCTGAAGGATTTTGAACTCGGCGAGAAAGTGGATTCTCCGGAGGCCCTGGATTTGCCGCTCGGCCTGGCCGTTGCGCTGTTGCGCGATGTTAACGGCAAAATCGATTTGCAGCTGGGAGTTTCCGGTGATCTGGACGACCCCGAGTTCAGCGCCAGCGGCATCATCCTGAAGACCTTTGCAAACCTGATTACCAAAGCGGTCGCCGCCCCGTTCAAACTGCTGGGCGGCCTGCTGCCCGGCGGCGCTGATGTTGAGCTGGACAGCGTGCTGTTCAGGGCCGGTCGCGCCGATCTGGCGCCGCCCGAGCAGGAGAAAATTGCGCTGCTGAGTGACGCCCTGCTTAAGCGCCCCGGCTTGCTGCTGGAGGTGGCGGGCGGCTTTAACCGGGAGCTGGATGTCCCGGCGCTGCAAGCAGCAGCGGTGGAAGCCCAGCTGGCGGCGCAGCTGGGGGCTGCTGCTGCCGAAGCCCCGGCAGCCGAGCAGGAGCAGTTGCTGCGCAAAACGCGCCGTGCGCTGGAGCAGCTTGCGACGGCACAGGAACTGCTGGGGGATTTGTCGCTGCGTGATTTGCAGGCTCAGTTTACGGCGGCTGACCCCGACGACGAGGGTGCGCAGCGGTTTGATGAAGTGGCGTACATGGCTGAGCTGCGCACGCGCCTCGAGAGTGCGCAGGCCGTGACCGATGCCGAGCTCGATACGCTGGCCACGGCGCGCGCGGCCACGATTCGCACTGCGCTCGGCGCGCGCCAGCTCGACCCCGCGCGGGTGGCAGAGGGCGCGCCAGCAGCGGCTGAAAGCACGGCGGACGGCTGGGTTAGTGTCAAGCTGGGGCTGGAGGCCGGCGCTGCCGCGCCAGCCGCTGAAGCGACCGGATGAGCACCGTTTTTCTTGATTTCGACTCGCTGCGGCCGGCTGATCTTGAACTGCAGGGTCTGCAGCGACTGGCGTCGGTAAAGCTGTTCGGGCGGTCAACCGCAGATGAAATCCTGACCCGGCTGGGCGCCGCAGAAACGGTCGTGGTGAACAAGGTTCACCTGGGGGATACGGAACTCAAGGCAGCCCCCAAACTGCGACTGATCTGCCTCGCCGCCACCGGCAGCGACAATATCGACCTTGAGGCCTGCACGGCACGCGGCATCGCGGTCTGCAATATTCGCAACTATTGCACCCCGGCAGTGGTGCAGCACGTCTTTGCGCTACTGCTGAACCTGAACCAGCACCTCGACGCCTACCGGCGTCAGGTGGCTGCCGGCGCCTGGCAGCGCAGCCCGCAGTTCTGCCTGCTGGAGCCGCCGCTGCGCGAATTGCAGGGCCAGGTACTGGGGATCGTTGGCTACGGGACATTAGGCCGTGCGGTCGCGGCAGCAGGCCGGGCATTCGGGATGCAAATTCTGGCGGCCCGGCTACCGGGCAACCCGACGCCGACGGCCGACCCGGACATCCGGCGCCTGCCGCTCGAGGCGTTGCTCGAACAATCTGACTGCGTGTCGCTGCATTGCCCGCTCACACCCACTACCGCGCATCTCATTGATGCACCGGCACTGCAACGGATGCGTCGGGAAGCCGTATTGATCAACACCGCGCGCGGTGGACTCGTTGATTCCGCTGCACTCGCTGCGGCACTGCGCGACGGCAGCATTGCCGGTGCCGGCATCGACGTGCTCGCCGAGGAGCCGCCGGTCAGCGACCCCCTGCTCGACACCGATATACCCAACCTGATCGTTACACCGCATATGGCCTGGAGTGCGCGTGAGTCACGCCAGCGCGCGCTCGATCAGATCGTCGCCAATATCGAAGCCTTCTACAGCGGCGAGCCGCAGAACCGCATTGCCTGACTGGCCAGCAGGGTCGGCCGTCAGCCGTTGCGCAGCACGGCCACCGGTGGTTCGCTGACCGCCTTGCGCGTGGCCAGCGTACCGGTAATGCCGACTATCGCAGCCCCGCTGAACAAACCGACCGCCCAGAGCAGCGGATTAACGGTGTAACCGAGGTCGAAGACGAAGCGGGCGAGCATAAAACCGATGACCGTCGCGCCCAGCGCCGCGAGAAACCCGGCCAACCCCCCGAGCGCGATAAATTCTGCTGCAATGCCCTGCAGTATCTGCCGGCGGCGTGCGCCCAATGTATGCAGGATGGCGCTCTCGAAGCGGCGCTCGTCACGAGTGATCTGTACGGCCGCGAGCATGACCACGACGCCGGCAAGCAGCGTGAACAGGAAGACGTACTGCACGGCCATCGAGGCGCGGTCGATAATGGAACGCACCTGCGCCAGCGTCACCTCAAGATCAAAAACCGTAACGCCCGGGTACTTCTGCAGCAGCTCGCGCAACACGTTCCGCTTGGTGTCATCAATATACAGACTGCTGAGATAGGTCTGCGGCAGGTTGCGAACATCGCCCGGCGAAAAAATCATGTAAAAGTTCGGCGCCAGCGAATCCCATTCCACAAAGCGCAAACTGGTCACCGGCGCAGTCACCGTCTCGCCGCCGACCGAAAACCCCAGCTCATCACCGATTTCGACACCGATCTGCCGGGCGAAATCGCCTTCCAGTGACACCTGCAGTTCTCCGGAATAATCCTCCGACCACCATTCGCCCTCAACCAGACGGTTGCTTTCCGGCAGCGTCGGCGTCCAGGTCAGGTTGGCTTCACGCCGGGCAAAATTGCTGCCCTGCGGATCCGGGAATTCGTAGTCGTTAATCGGCACGCCGCGTATGGTGGTCAGGCGACCGCGGATGAGCGGCAGAAAATCGGGCGCGGCACCCAGCTCCTCGTTGAACAGCGCGGCGATGCCGTCCCAGTCGTCAGGCTCGATGTTGAGCAGAAAATAATTGGGCGCGTCGTCAGGCAGCGTGCGCCGCCAGTCCTGCAGGACGTCATTGCGGACGATCGTTAGCAGCAGCAGCACCATCAGCCCGAGGCCGAACGCGACTATCTGGATGACGCTCTCCCGGCCCCGCCGGGAGATATTCGCCAGCCCGTAGCGCCAGGCAACGCCACCCGCCCCCCGGAACCGGGTGAAGATACGTACCAGCGCCCACCCGCCGGCAGTCGCGAGCAGCGTGGTCCCCACCACGCCCAACACGACATACGCCAGCAGTCGAAAATCGCGGACAATCGACCAGATCATCACCACCAGGGCCAGCAGCGCAATGCCGTAGACGACACTGGCACGCAGCGGCGGCGGTGCCAGTTCACGCCGCAATACGCGCAGCGGAGGGGTGGTCTTGAGCTGCAGCAAGTGTGGCAGCGCAAAGCCGAATGCAATAGTCGCCGACGTTACCAGCCCGAGGACGGCCGCCTGCATAGAGGGTTCGGGCAAGGCGAACGGCGTGAACCGGGCAGACAGGAAGCCCAGCACAAACTGCGCAGCATAGCCGAGCCCGGTGCCGACGACCGCGGTCGCCAGGATGATTAACGTCAGCTGCAGGAACGTGGTGAACTGAATAAAGCTCTGGCGCGCCCCCAGGCTCTTCAGCAACGCCACCGTATCGAGATGCCGCAACGCATAGCGACGCGCGGCCATGGCCGTGGCCACCGCCGCGAGAATAACGGTTACCAGCGACGATAGGGTCAGGAACCGCCGTGCCCGGTCGATCGCAGCCGTAATCTGTTCGCTGGCATCCTCCACCGTGCTCATCTGCTCTTCAGGATCAAGCGCGTCTTCATACTCGGCCCGGAACCGCGCCACCTGCTCGACGGTGCCGGCATACAGCTGCTTGTAGGTGACCCGACTGCCGGGCTTGATGACATCCATCGCCGGCACATCACTGACGTTAACCAGAATAGACGGCGCCAGGCTGACAAAGCCGAAACCCTGATCCGGCCGGAACTCGAGCACGCGCGTCAGCCTGAACTCAGCCTTACCGAGCGAAATCGTATCGCCGACAGCGACATCGAGGCGCGCCATCACCCCGGCCTCCGCCCAGGCGGTACCCGGCTCCGGCACGCTGGTAGCGGTGTAGCTCGGGCCGAACAGTTCGTCGGTGATCCGGACCTGCCCGCGCAGCGGGTAGCCGGCACTGACGCCCGAGACAATCGACAGGCTGCGGCCACCGGGTGCGATCGCCACCGTCGGAAACTCGGTGGTTACCGCGGACTGCAGCCCGCGCGATGCGCCGGCCTCAAGGTATCTGTCGGCAATCGGCGCCGGCGAACGAATGACCAGATCGGCCGCCAGCGTCTCCGCCGCCTGCGCCGAGACAGCCCGCGCCACGCGGTCCGTAAAGAATCCCACGGAGGTCATCGACGTGACCGCGACAATCATCGCCGTCAGCAGCACGGTGAGTTCACCGGCGCGCAGATCCCGCAACAGACTGCGAACCGCAAACCGAATGGTATTCATGTTCATCGCTTTTGACCCTGACCGGCGGCCGCCCTCAGGCAGCCTCTTCGGTGAGCTTGCCGGCCACGATCTCGACGATGCGATCGCAACGCTGTGCGAGGGCCATGTCATGCGTCACCAGCACCAGCGTGGTACCCGACTGCTGATTCAGCGCAAACAGCAAATCGATAACCCGCGCGCCGCTGGCCGCATCCAGATTGCCGGTGGGTTCATCCGCGAACAGCACCGCGGGTGCCGTGACAAACGCCCGGGCAATCGCGACGCGCTGCTTTTCACCGCCGGACAACTGCCGCGGGTAGTGGCCGAGCCGGCGTCCCAGTCCGACACTGTCCAGCGCCTCGCGGCCGCGGGCATCTGCACCCGGCTGCTCAGCCAGCTCAAGCGGCAGCATGACGTTTTCCAGCGCCGTCAGCGAGGGCACGAGGTGAAATGACTGAAACACGAAACCCACATTGCGGCCGCGCACCAGGGCGCGCCCGTCTTCGTCCATGGTTTCGAGATTTTCACCACAGAGCTGAACGCTGCCGGTGGTCGGCCGATCAAGGCCGGCGAGCAGCGCCAGCAGGGTGGTTTTGCCGGCGCCGGAAGGCCCTACCAGCGCAACGGACTCGCCGGAACTAATCCGCAAATTGATGTTCTCAAGTATGGTCAGCTTGCCTTCAGGGCTGCTAACCTCTTTACCTAAATCCGTAGCGGAAAGAACGATTTCAGTCGTCATGCAACTCTTATCTTGTCGAAGTCTGGTTAACCCGGCCCGGGCGCTGTTTATGGCGGCGGGTCTCATAGTGTTCGCCGGCATGCAGTCAGCGGTTGCGAACGAAAGGCCGAGCGTACTGGTGCTCGGCGACAGCCTGAGTGCGGGCTACGGCATGGACGTCGAGGCAACCTGGGTCGCCATGCTCGAAACGCGGCTCAATGAGAAAGGTTACGGTTATCGGGTAATCAATGCCAGCATTAGCGGTGACACGACCGGCAACGGGCTGCAACGTTTGCCACGCGCGCTGCAGCTGCATCAACCCGAGATAGTGATCATTGAGCTCGGTGGCAACGACGGGTTGCGCGGTCTGCCGGTCGAAGTCATGCGTGACAACCTCGAGGCCATGATCGTTGAAACCCGCGCCGCCGGGGCGCTGCCGGTACTGGCGGGAATTCTGATTCCGCCGAACTACGGCGAGGATTATGCCAGTGAGTTCGCGGCCGTGTACCCTGGGCTGGCCGAAGAATATGACGTACCCCTGATTCCGTTTTTCATGCAGGGGGTCGCGCTGGACCCGAGCAAAATGCAGGCGGATGGAATTCACCCCAACGAATCCGCGCAGGCGATCCTGCTCGATAACGTCTGGGATACCCTGTGGGCGACGCTTACGGCGCGGCCGGAGGCTGCCTGAGCAGGCAGCGCTGCCGCGCTAAGCAAACAGCCGCGCGATACTCCGCTGAATCGCCAGCGCCGCAGCGCGCGGCTCCGGCGCATTGCGAATGGGCCGCCCCACCACGATATGATCGGCACCGTTGCGGAACGCATCCTCCACTGTAACCACACGTTTCTGATCATCAGTGGGCCGGTTTTCAACCGGGCGGATACCGGGTGTGATGACCAGCAGTTTGTCATCGACCGCGGCGCGCAGCGCGGGCAGCTCCAGCCCGGATGCAATCACCCCGTCGCAACCGGCCTCAAGCGCGCGGCGTGCGCGTGACAACACCAACGCACCCACGTCACAGGCGAAACCCAGATCATCCAGATCGCCGCGATCGAGGCTGGTGAGCGCCGTCACCGCCAGAATCTTTACATCACCCTTGGCGCCCGCGGCGGCCTCCATAATCCCCTGGTTGCCGTGCACCGTGGCATAAGTCACGCCGCGGTTCTGCAGATTCCGGACCGCTGCGGCCACGGTGGCCGGCACATCAAAAAACTTGAGATCGACAAAAATGCGCTTGTCCCGTGCCACCAACCAGTCGAGCAAGTCGAAGTAGCCGCCCGACATGCATAACTCGAGCCCCAGCTTGTAAAAGGTCACACTGTCATCGAGCTGCTCGACCAGCGCGCGAGCTGCAGCCGTGTCGGGCACATCGAGCGCAAAAATCAGGCGGTCCTGAGGGGGAATGGGTTTTGGCGTCACGTGGAGATCCTCGGCAAGTTCGCCGGCAATTCTAGCATTGGTGGGCAGTTCCTCACGGCAGTGGCCGCTCCGGCCGGCGGGCAGGCACCTCAGGAGCGTACCGCAGCTGGGGTCGGGTGCTGCAGCTATACCCGTGGCGGCTATCGCAACCGATGTGAGCGACGGGCGGCGGGTGGGCCATGCGCAGGCCTTAAAGCGGCGCAGCCGGTAGACAAGCATGGCCCACCCGCCGCCCGTCGCGACCCGCGCGCCTAGCGCGCCAGCACCGTGCGACGCTGCGCTAAAAGTCGAAGCCTGCATCCACCAGCCGATGGTAGGCCGACAACGCATAGCGGTCCGTCATGCCGGCGACGTAGTCAGCCACTGCGCGGGCCCGTCCAGGCAGTTCGCGCTCGGCCTCCCAGCGTGCAGCGCGCGCGGCATGTTCCGCGGGCATTTGGCGCGGATCATCGAAGTAGCAGGCGAACAAGCCCCGCACCACGATGTCAGCACGATCCGTCATCTCCTTGACGCGGGGATGACGATACAGACTTTGCTGCAGGAAGCGTTTGAGTGCCAGGTGCTGCTCGTAGGTGCCGGTACTGAAGGTCACCAGCGGTCGGCCGGCTGCGCGGACTTCGTCGATGGTCGCCGGTGCTGCGACGCGGAGATTGTCACGGGTGGTTTCCAGCAAGTCCGTGACGATGCGGTTAATCATCGCGCGGATCGTTTCATTGATCAGCGCCCGTGGGCTCGCGCCACTATAGCGGCGCCGGGTCGCTTCGTAATGCTCGCGAAACAGCTCAACTGCGCACAATTCTTCCACGGTGATCAGGCCCGCGCGCAGGCCATCGTCGACATCGTGGTTATTGTAGGCAATGGCGTCCGCCAGGTTGGCCAGCTGAGCCTCCAGTCCGGTTTGGCCGCCCTCGAGAAAGCGGCGGCCCAGTTCGCCCAGGCCACGCGCATTCTTGCGCGAGCAGTGTTTGAGAATGCCCTCACGAGTTTCGTAGCAGAGGTTGAGCCCGGGAAACGACGCATAGCGGTCTTCGAGCTGATCGACAACGCGCAGCGACTGCAGGTTGTGCTCAAAGCCGCCGTAATCGCGCATACAGGCATTCAGGGCGTCCTGACCAGCGTGCCCGAAAGGCGTATGCCCCAGATCGTGCGCGAGACACACCGCTTCCACCAGCTTGCTGTTGAGATGCAGTTCGCGGGCGACCGTGCGCGCGATCTGGGCGACTTCAAGCGAATGCGTCAGGCGGGTGCGATACAGGTCACCCTCGTGATTCACAAACACCTGCGTCTTGTAGACAAGCCGGCGAAACGCGGTGCAGTGGATAATGCGATCGCGGTCGCGCTGAAACTCGCTACGGTAGGGATGCGACGCTTCGGCATGCTGCCGACCCCGCGTCGTCGCCTGCAGCGCCGCATAGGGTGCAAGCCCGGCATCGGCGTTGAGGTTGGTGGTCACGGGCAGGCGTCCCGCGGCTTAGCGGACAAACACATCGCTCAGAAAATCAGCGAGCTGGTGCTCGGGGTAATCGGCGGTCACCTCGGCGCGCCCGATCCCGCGCAGCAGCACCAGTCGGATTTGCCCCGCCACCACCTTCTTGTCCATGCCCATGGCGGCGAGAAATTCGGCCGGCGGCACGACGGGCGGATCAACCGGCAGCTGCAGCGCGCTGAGCAGGGAACGCACGCGCTCCACATCGGCGGCCCGCAGCCAGCCGAGGCGGCGGGAAAACTCGGCCGCCATGCACATGCCCGCAGCCACGGCCTCGCCGTGCAGCCATTCGCCATAGCCGGCGCAGCGCTCAATGGCATGGCCGAAAGTATGACCGAGATTCAGCAACGCCCGCTGGCCGCGCTCGCGTTCGTCAGCGGCCACGATCTCGGCTTTGAGCTCACACGACCGCCGCACGATATGCTGCAGGCGCTCGTTGTCGCGCACCAGCAGACCGGCGTATTCACGCTCCAGCCATTCGAACAGGGCCGCGTCGCCCAGCAAGCCGTACTTAACGACCTCGGCCAGACCCGCACCCAGCTCTCGCTCTGGCAGGGAATTCAGCGTGTCCATGTCGCTGAGCACGCACAGCGGCTGGTGAAATGCACCGATGAGGTTTTTGCCGCCCGCGTGATTAACCGCCGTCTTGCCGCCTACCGCAGAGTCGACCTGAGCCAGCAAGGTGGTGGGGACCTGGATAAAGTCGACCCCGCGCTGCCAAGTGGCGGCGGCAAACCCCGTGATATCGCCGATCACACCGCCGCCGAGAGCAACCAGCACACAGTCGCGGCCAAACCGGTGGGCCACCAGGGCATCGAAAATAGTATTCAGCGTCGTCAGGGTTTTGGCGATTTCACCGTCCGGCAGCACCAGGGTCTTGACGCGGCTGCCGGCAATCAGCGCCTGCAGGGGCTGCAGATACAGGTTGACGAGGTTGTCGTTCGTCACGATAAGGACATCGCGACCCTCAATGTAGGGGTCAAGGAGGCCACGCTCGCGCAGCAAGCCGCTGCCGATCAGTATCGGGTAGCTGCGGTGGCCCAGTTCTACAGTAAGACGCTTGATTGCTGTCATGGTGAATTCGATGGTTCGCTGAGGCCGGCATCGCTGCGGCCCAGCTGTTTCAGTTGCGCAACGATGTCGCGGGCTACGGTGTTCACGTGCCTGCCGTCCGTCGCGACGACCACGTCGGCCAACTGGCGGTATACGGGGTCACGTTCGGCGAACAGCCGGGTGAGCACTTCCTCGGGGTCATCGACATCAAGCAGCGGTCGATGCCGGGTTCGGGAAGTGCGCCGCACCTGCTCTGCGACGCTAGTGTACAGGTACACGACCCGGCCGCCAGCGGCCAGCAGGCTGCGGCTGTCCGGGTTCATCGGGGTGCCGCCGCCGGTGGCCAGCACAATACCTGATTCGCGCACCATATCGGCCAGCACTGCCGCCTCACGGCGACGAAACCCGGCCTCGCCTTCTTTCTCGAAAATCAACGGGATGTCGACACCTGTCCGCTGCTCAATCTCTTCGTCGTTGTCGCGAAAAGCCATTCCCATGAGCTTGGCGACCCGCCGTCCGACGGCCGACTTGCCGGAACCCATGGGGCCGACGAGGTAAATATTTGCGGTGGAAGTCATTAAAGAGAGTCGGTCAGGCTCGGATATCTGCTGAGGAATCTAGCGGATTAGACCATGAAATTTACTCGTTTGCCGCCGCCAGAATAGCAAAGGGCCAGCGTAGACTGGCCCTTTGCCTAAACCCCAGAAGCAGTATTTACATTTTCATATTACCGAACGTCGGGTGGGAACGGCTCGGCAACGCCATCGCTGTCAAACGGATCGATCTCTAGACAACCAGCGTGAGGAGAAGCTTGAGGTCGGCCATAGGGACTGATGCGGCCCGGCGGAGATACCTCAGTATTGTTGACATCTTCGGCAGAAATCGGCAATCGGAAGAACCGCGACTGAACTACTTCAGTCCCGCCGTCAATTGGCACAGTGGCTGTAAAACGAACGTCCGTCCATTCGGCAAACTCTTGGGGATAAACAATACAAACTTCAACATTGCCCGCAACATCGGTCGACAGAGACTGTTGGGTCTGGCCTTGTTCAGCATCGGCAACTTCTTCGCATAACGCTGCAACAATAACGGCGATATTCGGAGAATCGAGATCGCCATCTGCATCGTCGTCTTCATTGAACGGTGATAGATCGAGACTACCGTTTTCGTTTCCGCCGTTGCCAACCCAATCTTCGTCTGGGCAGAAGTACTGGGGTGTGCTCCCACCGGAATTCGGGTTCTCAGCGGTGTCTTGGATCCAGCGATCGTCTTCATCATCGACGTACCATTCACCTGTTGAATAGTGCGTGTTGCGAACCGTCAAGCGAATGTCTTGACCGGCGGCAGGAACGCCAGCGACATCAGTAGCGGTGACAGTCCATTGGACGCCATAGCGGGTGGAGCTGATTTCGAATATATCGTTACCTGTACCTACAACAAAGTTTATCGATCTGCCCGAAACGGTAAGGTTGGCGATGCTCGATATCGCGGTACCCCGAACGGTCGCGCTAATTGTTACACCGTCTTTCTCGGTAGTGGATTGACCCGCTGTATAGATAGTGCTCGCCGTACCTTGACTGTCTGTAATGTCCGAAGACACAGTTAGCTGACCACCAGATGAGTCTGACACAATATTGAAGTCAACATTTATGCCTTTGACACGATTTCCCGACGCGTCTTTCACGACGGCTGTCAGCGTTGATTGCTCACCAGTAATCAGCAGGTCGGGAAATGCGCTCAGGTTTATCGTGTCGGGCGTTTCAGCAATGAACTCAATGGTAAGCTGTGTACTTGGCCCATTCGATATCGGCGCGCCGCCAATAGAAGCTCCGGTAGCTGTAATGGTCGACCGGCCAGCAAATCCCGACTCAATATCGATTGTTGCAAAACCGCCTGTGGTTACAGCACTGCCGGCGGATAGCGTTCCACGATCAGCAGTAAACTCGATAGTCGAGCCATCTGGAACGTTGCTGCCATTCTGCTGCCATTGAACTGTAGCGGTCGTGCTATCGATCGGAGACAGGCCAATCTCTGCCCCCGCAGCCGGACTCGTAAATGCAAAGATGTCATCACTAACGGACAACTGAACAGTAGTCGTAATCCCCAGAGCTGTGGCTGTAATGGTGTCGTCGCCGGCGGTTCCATTAGCGGTGACGATAATTTGTGCTTCGCCAGACACGCCCGTGATTGGCGCAGGATTACTTAAATTATTGCCATTGGCCGATGTCAGTGTGATGACTTCGCCTGGAATTCCTACACCCTGGCCGTCTCGCAAAGACAGAGTGAAAGGAGCTGGGTCGCCTTGGGCAACTGCACTCGGTCCAGACAACGTCAAAGTGGTGCCGACCACGTTTACAGTGATCGCGCGGCTAACGCCCGAGGCCGGATCCTGTACGGTCACCGTTATCGCCCGATTCTGAACGTTGCCGAAAGACTTTAGGAGTACCTCAGCAACACCTGCGGCGTTGGTGATGCCGCCGTCGACCTCCTCGATGGACCCGCTGGTCGCTGAGAACAGCAGGTCGACGCCCTCAACCACATTGTTGCTCTGGTCGCGGACGATAGCCGAGATGGTGACCGAAGCGGTGCCGGTCTGGTCGGTCTGCAGTGTCGGTGCGCTGCTAACCACCTGGATCGAGGTAACATTAGATGCCCCAGGAACGACGCCCCCGCCTGTCAGCGAATTGTTGCCGCCGCCACCGCATGAGCTGAGCACCAGCCCGAGCAGTAGTATCGTCAGATATTTAAAATGATTCATAACGTAGTCCCTTACGCGCCCCGTCCCCGGGAATCCTTACAGTGTGTTGACCAACTAGTAGATCGACGATCCTTCGCTCAATATTTTCGGCGTGACAAACACGAGCAGCTCGGTCTTGTTGGATACTTTGCGGCTGTTCTTGAACAGGTTCCCTAAGATCGGCACGTCACCCAGCAGCGGCACTTTCGACTGGAACTCGGCGGTCTCCGTCTCGTAGATGCCGCCCAGCACCACAGTCTCACCATTGTCGACCAGCACCTGGGTAACCACTTCGCGCGTGTCGATGGTCGGGATGTCGCCGCCGAAGGTGTCGGACACGACCTCACCGATCGTGTCTTTGGTCACGATCAGGTCCATGATGATGCGGTCGTCCGGCGTAATCTGCGGGGTGACGACCAGGCTCAGCACCGCTTCTTTAAACTGCACCGCGGTGGCGCCACTGCTGGCGGCCTGCTGGAACGGAATCTCGACACCCTGGGTGATCTTGGCTTCTTTCTGGTTGGCCGTAATGACGCGGGGCGAGGAAATCACCTCACTGTTGCCCTCGGCCTGGGCGGCGCTGAGCTCGAGATCAACCAGGTAGTCGTCATCGAGAACCGCCAGCGCGAACGACCCGGCGGGGCTGGCGACCGGCAGCCGCACGTTGTAGCGATCGGCCAGTGCCGGAGTGGTTACCGGAAAGATCGGGTTACCCGCGGCCAGGTTCTCAAGGCCGGAGTTGACGATGGTGTCGGTGCCGGCGCCCGTGCCGGATACCGCGATCAGGCCGTTGTCGCCCTGATCGGTGACCCCGGTGAAGCCCCAGCGGATACCCAGGTCGCGGCTGAAGTCGTCAGTGACCACTACGATCCGCGATTCAATCAATACCTGCCGCACGGGCACATCGAGCGTCGCTACCAGGCGGCGGATATCGGCAATGTTCTCGGCGGTATCCTTAACCAGCAGTGTGTTGGTGCGGTCGTCGATGGCAACCGAGCCACGGTCTGACAACAATGAACCGCGGCCGCCGCTGCTCGCATTGGAGCCGCCCGCGTTGCCGGCGCCTATCAGTGCCGCAATGTCGCCGGCCTTGGCGTAATTCACCTGCACAAACTCGGAGAACAGCGGCTCGAGCTCTTTGATTTCCTGGCGCGATTCGAGGTCGGCTTTTTCACGCGCCGCAATTTCGTCGGCGGGGGCCACGATAATGACATTGCCGTTTTCGCGCATGTCCAGGCCTTTAGTCGCCAGGACGATATCCATCGCCTGGTCCCACGGCACGTTTTGCAGACGCAGGGTTACGTTGCCGGTGACGGTATCGGAGACCACAATGTTGCGGCCGCTGATGTCTGCCAGCAGCTGCAGCACGGCGCGGGCGTCAATATCCTGAAAGTTGAGCGTCAGCCGTTCGCCCGAGTATTCCTTGTTGCCGCTGAACACGGTCGCAGACTGCGGGCCTTCCATCGCAACAATGGGCTGAATCTCGATGGTGAAGGTGCGATCGGACTGATAAGCCAGTTCTTCGTAGGCGCCGCGCGCCGCGATAACCAGGCGGGCGTCGTTATCGACAGACACCGCATCGATGGTCGTCACGGGCGTCGCAAAATCGAGCACATCAAACCGCTTCAGGAGCTCGGCAGGGAGATCCGTGTTGTCGAAGTTGACGATCACCTTGCCGCCTTCCTGCCGGACATCCACCGGGATACTCGGGTCCGACAGCGTGATGATGACCCGACCGCTGCCGGAATCGCCACGACGGAAATCAATATTCTCAATCGCCCGCGCTCCCGGAGGGGCGGCTGCGGCAGCAGCAAACTGCGTGACCGATCCTGTGGTGCCCGCTTCGGGTGAATCCAGCGTGACGATAATGGAACTGCCGGCAACCCGGGTGGTGTACCCCACCAGATCGTCGAGGTTGAGGACAACGCGCGTCCGGCCGCTTGCCTCGGCGGTCAGCACCGTATCCAGCACACCCATACCGATGTCGGTACGCCGACTGTCCAGGCCGAGCGTGGTATCGGCCAGGTCAAGCGCGATGCGCGCAGGATCATCAATAGTAAAGGCCAGCGGCTCGGCGGCGGGGCCCGACATGACCAGGGTCAATTCAATTTTGTTTCCGGGCAGCGACTGGGCCTTGATGTCCTCAAGACGGTTGACACTTTGCGCAACGGCGAGACTGCTCGCGAACAACGCGGCCATCGCGACGGACGCGATGCCGATCAGTCGTTCGCTCAGCCTGTTCCGCATTTGTGTGGCTGTGATCATGTTTTGCTACTCCCGGATAGCGCCCCAGAGGGTTCTTGCTAGTCGCTCAGTCCTATTTCGGCTGAACGTTTGTAAAAGCTGCCAATGCCGTCAGCCACCAGCTCTTCAATGCTGATTGACCCACCACTGATCGCGACGATTTGGCCGTCGTTCTGGCCCACGTAATTGCCTGCGGTAACCCGATGCACCATGCCGTCCTGTGTTTGCAGGAGACCGAAGGTGCGCCCGTTTCGCTCGAGGGTACCGACCATAGCCAGCGTATCGAGGGGAAACTGCTCCAGATACTCTTTGCTGCGGTCCTTGATAGGCTTGGGACCGGCAATAGACGCCGGCGAATTCGGCCGGTCAGGCGCAAACGGCGAACGCATGTTGTCGGCCGAGTAGGCAAAGCTCTCGTACGGTTTAATTGTGGGCAGCGGTTCAATGCGCCCGCCGGGCCGCGCTTTAACCTCGTTGATGTAGGCCCGCAGCTCATCGTCAACGCCGGCGGCGCACCCGCTTAAGCCCAGGGTCAACAACAACGCCACCGCCACGCGGCGGAGTATCGCGGCGGTGAAGACTGACGTCTGCATCATCCAGCCCCCCCAACTTCTTCATCTTCCAGGTAACGGTAGGTTTTGGCCGTCACGTTCAGCACGAGCTCATCGTAGCTCCCGTCCTTGTTGGCGGGCTGGATCTCGATGTCGTGCAGCGTCACGATACGCGGTAAGGCCGCGATATCACTGACGAAATTGCCAAATTCATGGTAGCTGCCGTCGAGCCTGATCTTGATCGGCTTCTCCGCGTAGAAGTCACGCGCGTTCTCGGGCATGGGCTGGAACAGTTTCTCAGCGAGACCCGCGCCCAGACCGGTCTGCGAGATATCGACCAGCAGGTTGGGAATTTCGGTTTTACCGGGCAGCTGCTGCAGCATCGCGCCGAAGGACCGTTCGATCTCGGCGAGCTGATCCTGATACGCGGCAAAGTTCGCCGCTTTCCGCTGTTTGGCTTCAAACGAACTGCGTAGCTGCAGCTCTTCGGCCTCGGCCCGCTCCAGCGCCGGCATCTTCTCCTGATATACAAACAGGTACAGGCCGGCAATGATAGCGACTACACCGACGATACCAATGGCGGCCGCACGGAATACGAAAGGCCAGCGCCCGATGTCGTTAAAGTCGAGTCGCTGGAGCTCTTCCCAGTAGTTCATGACTCTTCCTCCGGCTGAATCTTGACGCCCCGGGCATACACCGTGAACTCGCTCAGGCGCGGGCCCAGGCCGCTCTTCTTGACTTCAACCACTTCGAGCTCCGGCTTCTCCAGCCAGTCCGACTTGTCGATGTTGCGCATGAAGGCAGAGACCCGGGTGTTGGATTCCGCCGAGCCCTTGATCTCGATGCGCTGACCCGCCTGCTTGACCGAGTTAAGGAACACGCCGTCCGGCAGCGTGCGCACGAGTTCTTCGAATACGTGCACTACTTCAGGGCGACTTTGCTGCAGCTCCTCAATGATTTTCATGCGCGCGACCAGGCGGTCCTTCTGCTCTTCCAGCGTCAGGATCTCCTTGATGCGGGCATCGAGCCCGGCAATCTCCTGCTTGAGCAGATTGTTGCGTTCATATTGCGCGTCGATGATGCTGTTCATCGTCAGCACGCCCAGCAATACCACCAGCGCCGCAACACCGAAGGCTGCGCCGAGGCCCGTGTAGAACTGGTTGCGGCGCTGCGCCCGCAGCTCATCACGCCAGGGCAACAGGTTAATTCTGGGCATCAGTCGAAGCTCCTCAGTGCGAGCCCGCAGGCGGTCAGGAGGGCCGTGGCGTCAGCCTGAACACCTTGAGCGCGGGCCCGGGACGAGATCTTCATGTTGCCGAGCGGATCGCCGATCTCGGTCGGGATGCCGACTTTTGAGGCAATCAGCTCGGCAACGCCGGGGATATTGGCGCAGCCGCCGCAAACCAGGATCTGATCCGGCTGTTCACGACCACCGCCCGACGCCAGAAAAAACTGCAGCGACCGGCTGACCTGCTGAGTCATGTCGTCAATAAACGGGTCGAGCACTTCCGGCTGGTAGTTGCTGGGCAGACCGCCTTCTTTCTTGGCCCGGCCGGCATCTTCGAGGCTGAGGCCATAGATGCGCATGATTTCTTCGGTGAGCTGCTGGCCGCCAAAGTTGAAATCGCGGGTGTAGATGACGCGGAGGTCCTCCAGCACGCTGAACGTGGTGCTTGAGGCGCCGAAATCGACCACGGCGACCTGATGATTGATGCCGCCGTCGGGCATCTGGTGCGTCATCAGGGTACAGGCGTTTTCGAGGGCGAAGGGCTCGACATCGACGACCCGCGCCTTCAGGCCGGCGGCCTCCACAGCGGCACGCCGCTGATCAACGTTCTCGGTGCGGGTCGCGACGAGCAGCACATCGACCATCTCGGGGTCGCTGGCCGACTCACCAATGACCTGGAAGTCAAAACTGACTTCTTCCATCGGAAACGGGATGTACTGGTCAGCCTGCACTTCGACCTGGGCTTCCATGTCGTTTTCGTTCAGGTTGGCCGGCATCTGAATAATTTTGGTAATCGCCGCGTCGCCGCTGATGGCAATGGCGACTTCCGAGGACTTGGTGCCGGCGCGCTTCATGGCCCGCCGCACCGCTTCACCCACCGCTTCGGCGTCAACGATGGACTTCTCCGTGATCGAGTTCGGAGGCGAGGGTTCGGCTGCGTAGCACTCAACAGTGAAATTGCGACCACTCTGCACCAGCTCGACGAGCTTGATGGAAGAAGTCGTTATGTCAAGTCCAGCCAGTGTCTTGGAACGAGAAGCGAACATCCATTTTCCCTTCATAGTCCTAAAGTTGAGCGGCCAATGCCACCCAAGGCTTTAAGATTCAATTTAACTATAAATCGGCAAATATAGGAAATA
>JAZBOT010000144.1:0-2081 GCA_036351295.1 Gammaproteobacteria bacterium
CGTCGCAACCACCTCCACGCTGTCGGCGCGGCAGGCGGTCGTGCTTTTGTCGAAGTCGCGCACGGGGTTGGTCACGTAGCGCACTCCGGACACTCTGACGGTGGCACCTTTAGGAATATCCCACGGTGCCCGCGTCTCGGCCTCGCCAAGCAGGGCCGACGAGCGGCAGTAACGCTTCCAGTCGTCGCGCCCCTGCGCGGCGACCTGTGTGCCGCCGCGAAACACGCCCACCACGTCGGGCAGAGGCGCGTAGTCGGGGGTCCACGCCGGCTCGGCCGCTGCGGGCGGCCCGAGTTTGGCGTGAGCGTTCCTGCAGGCTTC
Organism: Gammaproteobacteria bacterium; assembly: GCA_036351295.1. Classification (GTDB taxonomy): domain Bacteria; phylum Pseudomonadota; class Gammaproteobacteria; order Steroidobacterales. The sequence goes on from JAZBOT010000144.1 coordinate 322, forward strand.
GATGTCGGCCGCAGGTACCTCCCGACCGCGCTCGATCTGTCGCGATGGCCGGACGCAGGTACTGTAACAGTCGCTGCGGGCAGCCCGACAGGCTGTGGTCATTTGTTGCAGTTCCGCCGCCAGGTCCTGTTGTGCCCGGGCAGCGGGCACCCAATGGCCGGTCACGAGCGCCAGCGCCACGCTGGCTATGGCGAATTGCGGGGCAGTTGTCAGCTGCATCATGAAGGACTCCTTGTTTGCTTCAAGCGTTCAAGCTCGCCGCGTAGGGCGCCGCATTTGCACTGAACGGGGTGCATCGCAGTTGGGTGTGCGTGAAAATCGCCTTTTTCGTGGTTCATTATGCCCCATAAAAGATCGGCATCGGATCAAGTTGCCGGGACTAAACCGCCCCGCCTCTGAGAAGCGTGACTGCAGCGATGATGTAGAGTGCAGCCGTAGCGATGCTTCCACCAGTGCGGACATGATTGAGCCGAGTCCAGATGCGGCCATACCGAACCCAGTACGCTTTCGCGGCAACGGACCTATGATCGAGACCCGCGAGCTTATTATTCATCGGTACGTTGCCCATCATGGTCATAAGCAAGACGGTTGGCAAATAGACCGCCGAGGCAAGGATGATCGCGGTCTGCGCTCCACCTGCGAATGCCGCCAGACTGTAGACCGCGAACAAAACCGAAAAGGCGCCGATGGCAAAAATGCCAATCACGAACTGTGTTTTGAGCACCGTCTTGTTGATGTGCTGCATCGACTCGATGCCGCCTGCCGGTGCGGCGCGCAAAAGGCCGGACATGACGAATTCTGAGAAGGCGGAGAAAACACCGCCAATCACCGCGCTCCACAGTGCTAGAAACAGACAGAAATAAAGGGCTAATTCATTATTCATCGGTATGTACCGTGTAACAGCTGACCAGCAAGGCTGCGACGCACAGTTCAATAGCCGTGGCTGTGATCAGTGAATTTGATGGCACCCCGTAAATGATCATACTGACAAGACGACTCGTGCCGTAGCTACCATAGATGATCGCGCCCGTAATCAGGCCGCGAGTGACAAAGCGTTGCTTGACCGACGCCAGTATCATGAGCGCACCGGCGAAGAGCAAAACCCCACTGGGCGCTGTCAGTTCTGACATCAGGCCCGGGCTGGGCTCTACGAATACATCGCTCATCGCAAGGAAAGTGCCCGGCGCGAACATCATGGCGCCGCCGGCAAGGCCCAGGACTGCGCCTGAACCTGCCAGCGTGGCTTTTGTCAGGGTCTGGCTCATGCCGTGGCCCTCCAGACGCCCGTCGCTGCAACGTCACGCGCGTAGTCTGCAAAGTCTTTGGGCGGCCGGCCCAAGGCCCGCTGCACGCCATCGGTCAGCTGCGCGTTCCGGCCGTCGAGCACCGTGGCAAACAGGTAGTCCAGCATCCAGACGACGTCTTTGGGCGCGCCGGAGTCGGCCACCTCTGCCACAAAGCCTTCATGCGGAACATCAACATAGACAATCTCGCGGCCGGTCGCGCGCGACAGGTCGGCGGCCACGTCGGCAATCGTCATGAGCCGCGGACCCGTGACTTCGTAGATTTGGCCACGGTGATGGTCTTCGGTGAATGCGGCGACGGCCACATCGGCGATGTCATCGACATCAACGTAGGGTTCGACCTGGTCGCCGGCGGGGAGTGTAAGCGCGCCCTGCAGAACCATGTCGATAAAGGCGCCTTCGGAGAAGTTCTGATTGAACCAGCTGGCCCGGACGATGGTCCACTCGAGGCCGGAG
>JAZBOT010000145.1:0-2582 GCA_036351295.1 Gammaproteobacteria bacterium
ATCTACCAGCAGCTCGGGGCCGATCTGATGGCCTCGGAGCGGCCCGCCGGTCTGAGCGCCGAAGAGCTTGAGCAATACAACATCTTGCTGGAAGAACAAGCGTTCCCGTTTGAGGAGAAGGCAATTGAGCTGTTTGAGGTCAACGCGGCCCGCACGGAAGTCGGTGTCTATGACGCCTGGGTTGCCCGCAGTTACACCGAGCTCGCCAGCCTGATGCCGGCCCGCTACGCAAAATTTGAAAAGGCAGAAAACTATGTCGAATCACTACTCTAAGACCGGAATGATGGCGGCGCTGCTGAGCGCCCTGCTGGTATTGAGCGGCTGTGCCATGACCGGTGGCAGTAGCGCGGACGAGACCGCCGACCCGCTGGCCAGCGTGCCGCCCGCCACGCAGAAGGCGTATGGCCGCGCGCTGGCCAAGCTGGAGCAGGGCGACGACGCCGAGGCAGCTGCGCGGCTTGAACTGTTTATCGCCGAGCATCCCGGCTTCGTAAACCCGTACGTCAACCTGGCGATCGTGCGCATGCGCCAGCAAGACACCGCGGCCGCGCTGGAACTGCTTGAGCAGGCGCTGGCACGGGACCCCAACAACGTGTTTGCGCTGAACCAGCTGGGGCTGATCCGGCGGCAGCAGGGCGATTTTGCGGCTGCCGCTGCAGCCTGGCAGCAGGCCACCGTGGCTAACCCTGACTACGCCAATGCCTGGTACAACCTCGGGGTCCTCAATGACCTGTACCTGCGGGATTTGCCGGCCGCGCTGCAGAACTATCAGGCGTATCAGAACCTGACGGGTGCTGTTGACGGCGACCCGGCCGTGGCGCGCTGGATTGCCGACCTCGAACGGCGCATCGGGCTGCCGGCGCAGGCAGCGCGCGCGGAGTTGGGCCGGTGAAGCGGCGCGTGCAACAACGGCTGCTGGTTGCCGCCCTGCTGTTCGCCCCGCTGTCGCTGCCCGCAGCGGACGAGCCGACGACGCCTGAGCGCGGCGAACAAACGCGCCAGGTTGACCGCCTGGAGCTGGACAGCAGCGCTGTGACGGGCAACCAGGAGCTGCCGCGCGTGTTGTACATCGTGCCGTGGAAAGCTTCCGGTATCGGCGAACTGCAGGGCAAGCCCGTTAACAGCCTGCTCGACGAGGTACTGGCGCCGATTGACCGTGACGTGTTCCAGCGGCAGGTCCGCTATTTCGAACAAATTTACGAAACTGAGCCGCTTGCCGCAGCGGACGATTGACTTTTTAGCAATTATTGAGTGATCAGTGAGAGGAGGCGCAAGCCATGGATGTTTACAGCAGCGTAGTTAACTTTTTTCAGGACGGCGGGGTGTTCATGTACCCGATCGTCGTGGTGTTCGCGTTGGGTCTGGCGATTGCCGTCGAGCGTTGGATCTATCTGACGCGCGCCACGGTGAGCAGCAAGAGCCTGTGGAAACAGGTGACGCCGTACATACACGCGGGCAAGTTCAATGAGGCAGTCAACCTCACCAGCAAGTCATCCGCGGCCATTGCCACCGTGCTGGGCTATGGCCTGAAGCGCAGTGCAACAGCCAAGCGTCGCGACGATATCGAGAAGGCCATGGAAGAAAGCCTGATGGAGGTCATGCCGCGACTCGAGAAGCGCACGCATTACCTGGCGACCTTTGCCAACATCGCCACGCTGCTGGGTCTGCTGGGCACCATCATCGGCCTGATCCGCGCCTTTACGGCCGTGTCCGGCGCCAACCCCGCAGAAAAAGCTGACCTGCTGTCAGCCAGTATCTCGGTGGCGATGAACACGACGGCGTTCGGTCTGATGGTCGCGATCCCGCTGCTGCTGGTGCACACCCTGCTGCAGACCAAGACGACCGAGCTGGTCGACAGTCTGGAGATGGCGTCAGTCAAATTCCTCAACACGGTGTTTGACCGCAACGAGCAGGGTAAGCCGGCATGAGAAGCCGCTACCGCCGCAGGCATCGCCAACGCGAGCCGGAAGAGCTGAACATCACGTCCTTTATGAACCTGATGGTCATTCTCGTGCCGTTTCTGCTGATCACGGCGGTGTTCTCGCGCATGGCGATTATCGAGCTCAACCTGCCCACCGCCGAGTCGGTCGTGAAGCAGGAGGAGCCGGAGTTCTCGCTGGAGGTCATTGTGCGCGAAGACCGCATTGAGGTGGGTGACCGGAGCGCCGGCGTGCTGAAGTCACTGGCCAAAACCGACGGTCAGCATGACCTCAACGCTTTGACCGAGTACCTGAAGCGGGTCAAGGGCAACTTCCCTGACCAATTGTCAGCCACTCTGCTGCTGGAGTCGGACATTGACTACGAAGTCATGGTGCAGGTCATGGATGCCGTGCGCACGTATCGGGTGGACGAGCCGGGCGAGTTCAGGCGCGCAGAGCTGTTTCCCGAAATTTCGATCGGTGATGCGCCGACGCTGGCCAGTCGTTAACGGCGGCGTCCGCATGCCCGCTCAGGAGAGACAAGATGTTATCGCGTAAAGCCAAACGGATGGAGCAACACCATAAGCGGCGCAGTGTCGGCTCACTGAACCTGATTTCGCTGATGGATATTTTCACCATCCTGGTGTTCTTCCTGCTGGTGAA
>JAZBOT010000146.1:0-13027 GCA_036351295.1 Gammaproteobacteria bacterium
TGAGACCATGCTGGCGGCGCTGTTTGAAACCGTAAACGGGATCGCCCGCGGCATCCAGAACACGGGCTAATGCGCTGCGCCTAGCGCCGCCGCAGCTCCCGCTGCAGCGCTTCGATCCGCTCGAGCAAATCAATGGCCAGTGCGGCACCGGCAAGGTTCACGCCGAGATCGTCCTGCAGGCGCACCACGGTGCGGGTGATGCGCACGCTGGTGTAGGCAAAACACGGTTCGTCAGCGCGCTGCGCCACCGGTTCGAGGATGCCCTCGGCAATCAGGTCGGCGATCAGTTCAGGCTCCGCCGCACAGGCTTCGCACAACTGACTCAGCGTAATCTCGGTGCGCTCATCGAACAGCGTGCCGGCGACGGGGACGGGTTTCTGCTGGGTCATGACATCTCGCTCACGGCTCGCATGTTACAGCTCGGCCCGCGGGTCGAACGGCAGCGCATCGGCCAGCTGCTGGTAGGCCGCCCTGGCGGCGTCGCCGGTGGCGGCCGGCAGCCGCACTTCGAGCTGCACGTACAAATCGCCGGGTTCCTTGCCGGGCAGGCCTTTGCCCTTAAGGCGCAGCTTGCTGCCCTGATTGGAATTTGGCGGCACTTTGAGGTCAACATCGCCGGTCGGCAGCGGCACCTTGACGGTGGCGCCCAGCGCCGCCTCCCAGGGGGCGACAGGCAGCGTCAGGTAAACGTCGGCGCCGTCGATGCGGTAGCCGCGCGCGGGGTTGAACTCGACCTCGAGGAACAAATCACCGGGCGGACCTTTGCCGACCCCCGGGTCGCCCTGCCCCGCCAAGCGGATTTTCTGGCCCGCGCGGATGCCCTTGGGGATCTTGATGTTCAGGGTTTTGGTTTCGGTGACGACATGGCCGTCGGCGGTCACTGCAGGTGCACGCAGCGTGACGGGCCGCTGCGCGCCCGTGTAGCTGTCGCGAAAATCAACGTGGATGCGGGCATGCCGGTCGTCGCCGCGCATATCGAAGCCACCGCTGCCCGCCCAGCCGCCACTGCCGCTACGGCCGCCCTGCGCAAACAGGTTCTCGAAGAAATCGCTGAACTGAGCGCCCGAATAGCCGCGACTGAAGCCCTCCTGTGGCCCGGCGCCGGCAAACTCAAAGCCCTCGTCCCAGCCCGGCGGCGGCCGGAAGTCCTGCCCGTCCTTGTAGTTGCTGCCGAGCTGATCGTAGGCGGCCCGCTTGTCCGGATCCTTGAGCACGGCGTAGGCTTCACCCACTGCCTTAAACTGCGCTTCGGCATCGGGCTCGGTGCTGACGTCGGGGTGATACTTGCGTGCCAGCTTGCGGTAGGCGCGCTTGACCTCGTCCTGCGTCGCGTCGCGCTGCAGGCCCATCACCTCGTAGTAGTCGCGGAACTTCATTGGCTACAGTGTGTACCAAACGGGAGGCTGACACACGCGCGAATTGACCATGCAGCGCCGGCCATGCCTAGTGCACGGTCATCGAGCAGGGCACGTTGGCCAGCAATTGCTGCAGAACCGGCTGCGCTTCGTCACTGTGCAGCCAGTCCGTGACCTCGGGCTGATAGCGCTGCAGATTGAGGGCAACCAGCTGGCGCCAGGCTTCGAGGGAGACTGCGGGGATATACTGCTCCATAACATCCTCCTGAAACGGGTTACTGCTGCTTATATGGGGTGACATCGGGAGAATTTCAATAGCGACGGGCTGCCTGTCGCCGTAAGCGGGGTTCGCGAACTGCCATGCTGACTTTCCATGCCGAGCCTGTTGCGGAGGCGGTGCGCCACTGGCTGGAGTCAGTGGTCATCGGCCTCAACCTGTGCCCGTTTGCGCGGCGCGAACTGGCAGCCGAGCGGGTGCGCTTTGCGGTGACGCCGGCAGCTACCGAGGCCGGGCTGCTTGAGGCGTTGCGTGACGAGCTCGAACTGCTGGAGCACGACAGCCGCATCGAAACCACGCTGCTTATTCACCCCGCCGTATTGCAGTCCTTCGCCGACTACAACCAGTTCCTGAATGCCGCCGACAGCCTGCTGGCTGGCATGCAGCTGGAGGGCGTGATTCAGGTTGCAAGCTTTCACCCCGACTACCAGTTTGCGGGCACGGGGCCGGATGACGCCGAAAACTTCACCAACCGGTCACCCTACCCGCTGCTGCACCTGCTGCGGGAAGCCAGCGTGGAGCGGGCCATCGATGCGCTGCCGGAGGTGGCGCAGATCCCGCTGCGGAATGTCGAGCTGATGAACCAGATGGGTCGCGATGCACTGCAAGACCTGGTGCGGAGCTGCTGCGCCGGCGTGCCTACAGGAGACCGCCAATAAGGATTCCGGCGCTGCAGGCGGCGCCGAGCGCCGGCACCCACAGCGGCAGGCCGCGGCGCTCGGCCGCAGCGGGTTGGGCGCGGCGGATGCGCAGCAGCGCCAGGTTGACCAGGATAAACACGATGAGCACGCAGGCGCTGGTGAGTTCGGCAAGGCGCACCAGCGGCAGCAGGAGGGCCAGTAACCAGACGCTGCCACCGGCGACCAGCGTTGCCGTTACCGGAGTCTGGGTGCGCGGGCTCACCGTGCCCAGAAAGGTGGGCAACCAGCCGTTGTTGCTCATGCCGTAGAACACGCGCGCGCCTTTGATAATCTGGATGAGCGCGCCGTTGACCACGGCAACAATACCAATCAACCCGATAAATACCGCGGGCTGCCCGGTGGCTGCCCGATACACGGCGGCCAGCGGCGCCTCGCTCTGCGCCAGCTCCGCCGGCGGCAGCGTCGCAATAGCAACGGTCACCACGAGCAGGTAGAGCGTACTGGCAAGGGCGAAGGCCAGCACGATCCCGCGCGGTATGGTGCGTGCAGGATCTTTGACCTCTTCGGCGATGCTCACCATGTCTTCAAAACCGATGAAGGCAAAAAAGGCGATGAAGACCCCGGTGAACACGCCCGACCAGACCGGCTCGCCGGGCTGCAGCAGGGCGGCCGCGGGCAGCTGCGCAAGCGTCGGCAAATTGGGGGCGGCCACCGCTGCAATCCACAGCAATCCACCCGCTTCCACCAGGGTCAGCACTGCGGCAAAGCGCGCTGACTCCGCAATGCCCCGCACCGCCAGCACGGTCAGTGCGCTCACCAGCCCGGTGATGATCAGCACCTCATGCAGCGGCACAAACAACTGGAAATAGCCGACAAAACCGCGCGCCATTGTCGCGGCTGACACCAGGCCGGCCGCCGCAATCAGCAGGCCGGCTGCCACCGCCAGCCAGCGGCGCTGAAACGCTGCACTGACGTAGACGGCCTCGCCCGCAGCCACCGGGTAGCGCGCCGCCAGCTCACCGTAGCTCAACCCGGTCAAGCCGGCCACGATGGCCGCGATGACGAACGCCAGCGGCGCCAGGGTACCGGCGGCGCCGGCGACTTCACCCACCAGCACATAGATACCGGCACCAATGATGTTGCCGGTGCCATACAGCGCAAACAACACCAGGCCGATGTCGCGCTTGAGGGCCGGATGGGGTGGCCCCGGGCTGCCGCGGTCAGGGGCCATCGCGCATGCGGTCGCTGAAGTCCCACGAGTTCAGCCACTCGGGCTCGATCCGGATCGCCACCTCGGTTGCCGCGCGTTTGAGCAGCCAGCGGGCGAAGCCGGTCTCGCAGGAACCCACGTAGCGCTTGAGCAGCCGCCGCAGCACCACCTCGCCTTCGCCGTCGGCCAGCACGACAGCCCGCCCCTGGCCGCGCACTCCGCGGTAGGGCATGGTTTCCGGGGCAATCTCGAAGGCACAGCGGGGTTCGCGGCCCAGCAACGCCACGACGCTGGCGGACTGCTGGGTTGCACACCACACGGCGCCCGCCTCGTAGAGGTACCAGAGCGAACAGATCAGCGGCGCCCCGGCCGTGTCGATGCACCCCAGCCGGACGGGAATGACAACGTCCTGAAGGAAGGTCTCAACGGTGGGCAAGTCCCATGCGCTGCTGGTTCGCAAGATGCTCATATCGCTGCTCGCTTTACAAATAGTTAGCGTGACGATATTACATGCTGCAGCGTGCGTTATTAGCCTCAGCTCATGCCTGTCATGTTCGCAGCCGGCTGCTGGCCGGCTGGCTGGACTACAAATTGCTAGCCGGCGCCACTCGCCGGGTCCGGCGCAAATACGTCGCGGTAACGCGCCAGCACCGACCCCAGATTAATCTCGTTGAGGAACACCGAATAAGCCAGGTAGCTGGTCAGAAAGCGCAGGTCGGTGACCCAGGGCGGCATGAACTCCGGCTCCACCAGCAACCCTTCGGCCCGCAGCATACGCATGGCGTCCAGGTCAGCGAGGTCGAACTTGCCGACAAACAGCAAGCGCGCCAGCGACGGGTCACCCGCCTGCACCGCGGCCCGCAGAAAGCTGTGCACTTCGAGCAGACCCTGCACATACACCACGTCCTTGGTGAGCGGCGCGCCGCCGGTAACCAGCCCGCCGCGCGCCACGCGGCGCGCGCTCTCGAAAGCTTCGTACTCGTTTTCGGAGACCTCCAGGAAATACTGGTAGAGCTGGATAAAATCGGCGCCGTCGAGCGCCATCTGGATGGCAATGACCCGGTCGGCCAGGCGTTTCAGACGTTGCGGGTCGAGCGCACCGGACAAAAATTCGGCGTACACGGCCAGCCCTTCCTGGGTACGGGTATTGCCGGGATGCGCCTCGCCGAGTATCGGAAAGTGGGTCTGGCGGCGGCCGTTCTTGCCGGTCGCGATATGCACCAGGGCTTCGTGCTGCAGCAGCTGCGTGGTATCGAGGTCAGAATAGACCGCGGTGGCGCGCAGCCGGATGATGTTCTTGCCGGCAGTGGCCTTGGCCGACAGGTGCGGCGTGACCTCGACCAGCGGGGCCGCCGCGCCAAAGTACCGGGGCAGCTCAGCGTCCAGCCGCGCCTTGACCTGCTGCGCGGAAAATTGCGGCCGTTCGCCGGCCAGCGTTGCCGGGTCGCGGAATGCACCCAGCAGGCTGTCCAGCCGGCGGGCGAGTTCCAGCGCGGTGGCTTTACCGTCAGCGAGCGGTTTCTGCGGGTAGCCGTAGAGGCGCATACCCGGCTCCAGTATCCCGGCGGTGCCAAGGTTGGCGAGCAACAGCGCCGTGTCGTCGACAGTATCGGCCAGCCGGAGCAGCCAGCGGTGCACCGGCGACTCCCCGCGGACAAGCTTGCGGGCCGCCAAGGTAGCCGCGTAGGTAGGCTCCGGATCAACCTGAGCGTAAACCGGCTGCGGCATCTCGCTTGCCCCGCGGGCGAAAAAACGCTCGGCCAGTTCGGGCGGCCAGCCGGTGCGCGCCAGAACCGGCAGTTTGTCTTCGGCCGCCAGCAACAGGCTGCCCGCTTCCTCAAGCCGCGCCAGTTCGGGGGGCGAAAATTCTGCTTTTGCCATCATCAGAGTGTAGCGATTGTGCAGCCGCCGCATAATAGGGGTCAGTGTAATAACTGTGCACTGAACACGGCTGGCTTGATGCCTCTTTTCTGCAGGCCGCACTGCCCTTACACTCGCCGGGTTTTTACTCTGACCCCAAAAATCTTATGAACGAGTTTACGAATGTCACGGTCGTCAAGCCGGCCAACATCTACTTTGACGGCAAGGTCACCAGCCGGACCGTGAAGTTTGCCGACGGTACGCACAAGACACTGGGCATCATGCTGCCGGGTGACTACACCTTCACAACCGCCGCCGCCGAGGTCATGGAGGTGCTGGCCGGCAGCATGGACGTGCGGCTGGCCGGTCAGGACTCGTGGCAAAGCTACCCGGCCGGGACACGGTTCACGGTGCCCGCCAACTCCAGCTTTGACCTCAAAATAGCGGCGGTTGCCGACTACTGCTGCAGTTACCTGTAGCACTCCGGGAGCCATTGACTTCCGGCCCGGCGGAGCTATTGTGTGCGCCCGTTTTTCTACAGGTAGGGCAACCCCGCGATGACCTCTCTCCTGCCTCCTGAGCCGGCCCGGTTCGGGACGGTGATCGGCATTGCCCCCGGCAACGTGCCGGCGTATTCCTCTGACTATGAGACCGCGAGTGAGGCGGAGCTGCCAACCCGACAGTCGTATCGCAGCTATGTCGATGACATCTACATGGGACACAAATGGCAGTGCGTGGAGTTCGCGCGCCGCTGGCTGTACCTGAACTGTGGCTATGTGTTTGACGACATTGCGATGGCCTACGATATTTTCCGGCTCGACAGCGTGCGTGACATCAAGGGCCACTGTCTGCGCCCGCTGCACTCCTTCCGCAACGGCGCGCTGCGGCGCCCGGAGCCTGGCTGCCTGTTAATCTGGGATGAAGGCGGCGAGTTCGAGCACACCGGTCACGTTGCCATCGTTACCGAGGTCACCGATGACTACGTGCGCGTGGCGGAGCAGAATGTCGGGCACCGCCCGTGGCCGGCCGGACAGAACTTCGCGCGCGAGATTCGCGCTGAGGTAAGCGCGGACGGCGCGTACTGGCTGGAATGCTCGTTTGGCGACGCCACCATACTGGGCTGGGTCATACAGACGGACGACCCGACCCATGCGGAGCAGTTTTCCCGACCGGAACCGCGGCTGTTCAACCTTGAGGCACGGCGCGTAGCCGGTGCCCTGCCGCCCGCCGGTGCCACCTGGCTCAATGTTGCCAATGCCGACGAAGCGGCCTACGTAGCCATGATGGGCGGCGCACGTCTCACCAGCAACGACGCTGACCGCGACCTTTACTACTGCCTGTCCGAAACAGCACTTGCGGAAGCACGGCGTGCCACCAACGAACTGCATGCGCTGTTCATGCACGCCACCAACTACGTGCTGAGCGACGACGCACGGCTGGCCCGGTTCAACATTCCGCGGGCGCTGTGGCCCAAGATTCATCAGTCATGGGATAACCGTCGCAACCAGATGATCAGCGGCCGCTTTGACTTTGCGATATCGGAACACGGCCTGAAGGTCTATGAGTACAACTGCGACTCGGCCTCCTGCCACATGGAGGCCGGCAAAGTGCAGGGCAAGTGGGCCGAACACTATGGCTGCGATGATGGTGATGACCCCGGCGCAAAGCTGCGCAGTCTGCTTCGCGATGCCTGGCGCCACAGCGACGTCGACGATGTCCTGCACATCATGCGCGACGGCGACCTTGAGGAAACTTACCATGTACTGTTCATGCAGAAGGCCATGGAACAGGCCGGTATCACGAGCAAGATCATCGAGGGTGTAGCAGGCCTGCGCTGGGCCGCGGATGGCGGCATCGTCGACGCCGACGGCGACCGCATCAAGTGGGTCTGGAAAACCTGGGCGTGGGAAACCGCCCTTGACCAGCTGCGCGCGGAGTGCGAAGCCGAGGACGTCGATGCCGTGACGCTGCCCGGTGCCCGGCACGACCACCCGCCCCGGCTGGTGGACGTCTTGCTGCGCAAGGACGTCATGGTATACGAGCCGCTGTGGACACTCATCCCGAGCAACAAGGCTATTTTGCCGGTGCTCTGGTCGTTGTTTCCCGACTACCCGTACCTGCTGAATACCGCCTATGAGCTGACGGACGAACTGCGCGCCAGCGGCTACGTCGCCAAGCCCATCGTCGGACGCGGGGGCGCGAATATTCGTATCTATGACGGCGCTGCCCTGCTGCAGGCAGAAACCGCGGGGCGGTTCGACGACCGCGACCAGATTTATCAGGCGTTGTTTCCATTGCCGCGGGTCGGTGGCTACTACGTGCAGCTGAGCACCTTTTCAGCGGCCGGCCGTTACGCCGGCGCCTGTGTCCGCGTCGACCCGTCGCCGGTGATCACGATGACCAGCGACAACCTCGCGCTCAGAGTCATCAGAGACCGGGATATCGGCCCGGCGGCCTGAACCGCTGCAGGTCAGTTGCCGGTCTGCAGCACAGCGCCGGGCTGCGTCAGGCTGCGGCCCCGTGGCACTTCTTGTACTTGCGGCCGCTGCCGCAGTGGCACGGATCGTTGCGGCCGAGCTTGGCGGCCTCGCGCCGGAACGTGGCGACCTCGTGCTCATGGTTGTGGCCGCAATCAGGGCCGTGCACGTGCGGTTCAGGGGCTTTGGGTTGCTGTTTTGGCATCAGTTGCTCGCAGTCGCCGTCAGTGTTTGCCGCCGGGTTTGAGTTCGGTAATACCCCAACTCTCCAGCTTGGCCTCGAAAGTCCAGCGCGGGTGGATCCGCTCGAGGTCGGCGAGATCGTCATTGCTGGCAAAATCGTAACCGTTGGTCTCGGCGTTGTACCACTGCGAATAGCGCAGCGGATAGACCACCTCCTCCGTGACAAAGCTCAACATTTTCATCACCGCCTGCGGGAAGATCTTGTACTTGAAACGGGTGCCGTGCTTGTTGGTGCGTTCGCAGATTGCCACGGCTTCGTTGCCGGTCATCACGCACGAGGCCACGGAAAAATCTTCGTTGCTAAAGACTTCCGGGTACTCGAACACCGTGCCGCACCACTTGCCGATGTCCCGCACGTCGACCCAGTTGACCGTGAAATCGGGGTGGTTGATGCCCGGCACACAGTTTTCTTTAATCATGTTGGTCGACATCGACGAGCTGCCGCGCGTCTGCGTGGCATTGGTGGTGTAGTCGACGCGGTGCATGCCGTAGTAATACGCCGGGCGGTGAATGCAGGTCACGTTCACCCCCTGCGCCCGCAACCAGTCGGAGATGCGCAGCCGCTGGTGAATCCACCACGGCGCGGCCGGCGCATCGGCGACGATACCGTTGACCTTGTCGGTCGGGAAAATCAGCGTGATCACATGCCTGACGGACGGGTTGGCCTGCAGCGCGGCGAGCGCCGACTCGGCCTGGTTCATGAACGCAATGCGCCCGTTGACCGGGTCGTTGCCGTGATTGGTAATCTTGCCGGCCTTGGCGGTGTTGGCCGTCATGTACAGCACCACGCCGTCGCAATCGGCAAACGCCGCGGTCAGCTTGGCCGGCGAGGTCATGTCCACACCGGCCATGAGCGTCAGCAAACCCGGCTGCTCGGCTTCGACTTTGGCGTGCAGGCGCTCCAGCCGCTCGGCCGCCTGCGTGCCGGGTGTGCGGTACAGCGCGCGGACCCGAAACTTGCCGGTCTTAGTAAGCTCCTCGACGATGGCGTAGCACTCCCAGCCGGTGGCGCAGGTCACGGCGATGAGCGGGCGTTCGGCCAGCGGCAGCGGCTCAGCCGCACCGCGCTCGGCCTGCAGCTTGAGCACGGCCTCGACCAGCCGTTTGTTCTTGGCTTTGATGGCCTGTTGCGCCAGGCGTACTGCGGTGTCTCTGTCCATGTGGCGATTATAGGGTCGAGCGCGCCACAAACGATATAGCTCAGGCTGGCATACTGGCGCTTTCGCACTGGAGGAGCTGACCATGCCGCAACCAAAGCCCGTGATTAACCGCCGTGAACTTTTTCTGGGCGCCGGCATGCTCACCGCGCTGGCACTGGCCGAAGCGCAGGCCGGCGGCCATACCGGCAACGAAACCTACCTGTCGGAAGATGAGCAGCTCGCGCTCGAGCAGGCCAATGACCAGTTGGTCACCAACTTTATCAACGACTACGCCAAGCGCGATATCAACCTGCTGGCCAGCTACCTGGCCGACGACATCATCTATCAGATCGCCGAAGGCCAACCGGATGTCGTTGGCATTGAGGACTACATCAAGCGCAACGGGCCGATGCTTGAGGGCCTGCAGAGCGTGGAGTGGAAAACACTGCGGCAGTTCGCCATCGGCCAGGTGGTGATCAATGACCGCATTGATGAGTTTTACCCCAAAGTAGGCGGTCGCGTGCCGCGCATGCGCTTCCGGGTAACCGGCTACTTTTTAATCAAGGACAACAAGATCCAGGTGTGGCGCGACTTTGGTTACCCGGGCGCGCGCCAGCTGATCAAACCCGCGCCGAAGGCCTGATTGCAGTTACGGCGCCCGGCGGCGGCGCGGTTTGCCAACGCTCCAGAGGAACACGAGCGCGGAGCCGAGCAGCCAGACCGCGGCCGGAATCGGCACCACGGTGAGCATAAACGCGCCCCGCTCGCCGCTGGTGCGCGTGCCGATACCGACAATCTGACCCTGCTCGTTAATGTCGTAGGCCTCGTCCAGACTCTGCCAGCCACTGAGATCAACCGCCAGCGTATTGAGGTCGTGTAATGTCAGGCCGCCGTCGAGGCTCAGCATGGCGCGGCGCTCCAGCGCCGCATTTTCGGCATAACCGACGATGACACCGAGATTGTTGATGGACCAGGCCCGGCTCTGGTTGCCGCCGAAGGTGCCCATCTCGACCAGCAGGTTGCCGGCCGCATCCCAGACCAGCCCGCGCTGGTTGGCCGCATCGTTCTCCAGCGTACTAAAACCGTTCCCCACCATGATGCCCGCATTGTTCACTTGCTGCACGGTGCTGTAGTTGCCGGGGCCGGAGGTGATCGTCAGGTTGTTGGCCGCGTCCCAAAAGGTAATCTGCTTGTCGCTGCCAATGAAGTCGACGAGTGACGCGCGGCCCGCGATGACGCCGCTGTCGTTAATGCCGTGCCCGCGGCTGTAGCCGCTGAACACTGAAACCGCGCCGAGGTCGACCATGCCAGTGCTGTTGTCATAGCGAAAGGCATGCGCGCCGAAGATGCAGGCCAGCGTGGTGTTGGTGCAGGCAAATCCGGTAATCACACCGCTTTCGTTGATGTCGTAGGCGCCCGACCAGCTGCCGCCAAGGGTACCGATTTCGGTGTAGACACCGCCCTCAACCTTAAAGGCCTGGCCGTTGGGTAACCCGAGGTTAGCGCCACCGGTTTCGCCGACGATGGTGCCGCTGTTGTTGATGCCGCGGGCCAGGCCCTCGCGCCCCAGCGAGGTAACGATACCGTTGTTCCAGACCACGGCCTCGTTCTTACCCGTCGTGCTGTTGAACGCCTGACCCACAACGGTGCCGTTGTCGTTGAGCGCGTAAGCCCAGCCGTCACCGCCGGCCGACAACGGCTGCAGCAGCTGCACATCGTAACCGGCAGCCTCCGCAACCCCCGCCAGCAGCAAGGCCGCCGGCACCAGCAATTTCCGCAACATGTGTACCCCCGCACACGGCACCCACCCCGGTGCCTTGCGCTAGTTGTAACCCGACTGCGGAGCGCTGGCAAGATTACGCCGCGTTTCAGGCCGGTGAACTGCTCCGCCACGCCACGGCCACCAGCGTGTACCAGCTGATCAGCAGCAGCGCAAAATTCCACTCGATGATGTTGATCAGCACGTCGTCGGGGTCCGGAATCAGCTCACCGACCGGAATGCTGTACAGCCCCAGCGCAAACAGCAGCAGAGTCGCAGCGAACATCAGGGTTGTAATGTGCTGGGCCACCGGCAGCAGGCCGGCCCGCCGCGCATCCCACAGCCGGTTGAGCAACAGCACCTGCGCGAGGTAGCTGAACGAAAAATGCACGGTCACGCCGAAGCGCCGCAGCAGCTGGTAGACCTCGCCGCTGGAGCCCAGAAACACGCTGTACAGCACCAGAAACGCCGCCGAGATCATGCCCAGCCAGACCATGGCGCGCAGGCCGAAGCTGTCGGCCAGGCCAAGGCTCAGGAACCAGCCCCGGCACCATGGCCAGAACACGGCGAGCAGCGCGGCCGTGGGAATGACGCCGGCCTTGAACAGCCAGTAGGCTGCGGCGTGGCGCCCGGCCGAGCTGATCGAGGTGCACCCCTCGAACAAGGGATTGCAGGCGGGTATGTACCCGCCGGCAGCCGACAGGCTGTAGCAGGTAGCGACGGTCAGCGTCGGCAGCACGGTAATGGCGACGGGCAGCCAGGCTCTGCGCGCGTACATCGCTTTAGCGCGTCTCCATCAGAAAGTCCGCAGGTACTCCACCAGCGCGTCGGTCTCCGCCGCGCTCAGGTCGACATGGGTAATACCCACCATGTAATCGACCGCATCGCGCAGGGTGTGAAAACGCCCGTCGTGGTAATACAGCGCCTGGTCCCAGGTGTTGACCAGCGAGGGCGCCTTGAACTCCCCCGCCGCGCGGCTCGGCCGCGGCGTCGCGGCCAGCAGCCGGAACACCACGTCATCCGGCGTGTAGGCGCGGTCGCCCACCACGGCGCTGAACACTTCGCCGAACACCGGCACGCGCTTGAACAAATCCTGATGCGCTTTGCCCATGGATGCGCCGGCGTAGTCGGTTTGCGTGCCCACGTCATACAGCTGCGGCTCGCCACCGCCGCCAAAGCGCGGCAACTCCGCGCGGCGCGCCAGCTCGGTCTGGGCATCCAGGTGGCAGGCGCTGCAGTGCTGGGCAAACAACGCCGCGCCCAGCGCCACTTGTTGCGGGTCCGTCGGCGGCGCCTGCAGGCGCGGGATACCCCAGGCCAGGTAGGTCGCCAGTGCATCCAGGTCAGGGTCGCTCAAGCCGCTGCCGCCGAGCAGCTCGCGGCTGAACTGGTCGGCTATCTCGCGGGCATCGCGGTTGGTCGCTTTGGCCTTCAGCCAGCCGCGCCCACCGACACCACCGCGCAAACTCATGGTGCGCCGCTCACCGTCGATCATCACCCACATTGAGCCGTCGTTACCGCCGTCACCGTGACAGATCACGCAACCGCCCTCGCGGTGCTCGGTGAGCGGGGGGTACTTGTCGGGATTAGAGGAGGCAAACAGCGTGCGGCCGCGGCGCATCAGCGGATCCATGGGGTCAGTGTCAAGCAGCCGGATGGTGCCGGTCTCACTGACAGCGGGCAGCTCCGGCACACCCCGCGCATCGCGCGTGACCCGCCCGTAGGAGACCAGCGAGGCACTCGACTGCGGCACGAGTTTCTTGCTCAGCCAGAACGGCACGTAAGCCGGCTGCGGCAACTGCGGCCCGGCATAGGCCGAGGTGTCGAGCACCGACAGGTGCAGGCTGTTGGCATACGCCACGTAGCCGGTGCGCCCGTCGCGCGTCAGCACCATATCCACCGGGTTGTTGCCGTTCAGTGTGAAATGCCGCAGTGCCAGCGAGTGCCGCGTGTTCGGATCGACCAGCACCAGTTCGTCCGAACTGTAGGACACCAGGAACGCACGCCGCCCGCCGCGGGTGTAGGCAAAAGACCGCACCTGGCCCGTTTTCATCAGGCCGGTCTCA
>JAZBOT010000147.1:0-4962 GCA_036351295.1 Gammaproteobacteria bacterium
CAGGTTCTCAATCAGCGCAATCGCCGCAGCCTGCTCGTCGTCAACATCGCGCACGATGGCGGGTATTTTGGCAAGTCCGGCCAGCTGCGCAGCACGCCAGCGGCGCTCACCGGCAATAATTTCATAGCGTGGTCCGCCGGCGGCAGTTTTCAACGCCCGCATTGAAAGGGGCTGCAGCACGCCCTCTTGTTTAATTGCGGCAGCCAGCTCCTGCAGCGTCTCGCGGTGCATGTCACGCCGGGGCTGATACTCGCCGGGAGTCAGCTGGTCGAGATCCAGGTCGCGCAGGCCGGTGGCCGGCGGCTCGGCCGCAGCGGGCGCGCTGGCGACCGACCCGGGCGCCGGCGGAGGGGCGGGGGTGGCAGACGGGCCCAGCAGAGCTTCGAGTCCGCGGCCCAGTCCGGTTTTCTTGGTGGCCATGGCGTTTCCAGTGGCTGATCGCTTGTGAACAGAAGCGCCGATTCTAGCGCGAGTTACGCGCTAGCGCTCGCGCGGGCGGCCCGGCGGGGTTCAGGCGGCGCCGGCAGGCTCCGCTGCCGCCGCAGCACCCACGATTTCCTGCGCCAGGTCGATGTAGGCCTGCGAGCCAGTCGATTTGGGGTCGTGCACCAGCACCGAAACGCCAAAGCTGGGCGCCTCGGCCAGCCGGACATTGCGCGGGATGATGGTGGCGTAGACCTTGTCGCCGAAATGCTTGATCAGCTGCGCGGAAACTTCGTTGGCCAGCCGGTTGCGCGGATCGAACATCGTGCGCAACAGGCCCTCAATCTGAATATCCGGATTCACGCTGTTGCGAATCTGGCGCACCGTTTCCAGCAGCGAGCTGAGGCCCTCCAGCGCGTAGTACTCGCACTGAATAGGGATCAATACACCGTCACAGGCCGTCAGCGCGTTGAGCGTGAGCATGTTGATGGAC
Source organism: Gammaproteobacteria bacterium (assembly GCA_036351295.1). GTDB lineage: Bacteria > Pseudomonadota > Gammaproteobacteria > Steroidobacterales. Next base: position 917 of record JAZBOT010000147.1, read on the forward strand.
GGGGGGCAGTCAATAAGCACGTAGTCGAACAGCCCGCTCAGGGGCTCCAGAGCCTGCCGCAGCTTGAGCTCGCGGCCGATCTCCTGCAGCAGCCGGACCTCGGCCGTGGTCAGGTCGGGGTTGGCGGGCAGAATGTCGTAGCCGCCCGCTTCGACCGACACAATCGCGTCCATCGCGCGCGCGTCACCCAGCAGCACATCGCAGCTCGTGAGTTCCAGCGCAGCCTTGTCGACGCCCGAACCGGTGGTGGCGTTACCCTGCGGGTCGAGGTCGATCAGCAGCACGCGGCGCTCGGCGGCGGCCAGGCAGGCGGCGAGGTTAACCGCCGTTGTCGTCTTGCCGACCCCGCCTTTCTGATTGGTGATTGCAATGATGCGCGCCACTTCTTATCCCTGCTGTGGTGGTTTAACCGTCGCCGTACCGGCTGCGTGTCGGTGCATGATAAACGCTGGCGGCGTGCAATACTCAACCGCTGTCAGGGAGTTCGGCGCAGCACAAGGATATGCCGCTCGCCGATAAGGCCCGGAACTTCAACCGGCGCGCATTCCGCCACCCGCCAGTCCGGCGGCAGCGCAGCGACTTCCTGCTCCGGGTAGCGGCCCTTCATGGCGATCAGCGCGCCTTCGGGTGCGACCAGATGGGCAGCGCCGGTCACGAAATCAGGCAGCGCCGTAAAAGCGCGACAAATAACCGTGTCGAAGGGGTCCGCGGTAAAGGCCTCCACCCGCGCCTGCACCACCCTGACATTAGCGAGCGCCAGCTGCGCGGCGGCATGGGTGACAAAGCGCACCTTTTTGCCGTTGGCGTCCAGCAGCGTAAAGTGCTGGTCAGGCCGCGCCAGCGCCAGCGCAATGCCCGGCAAACCCGCGCCGGTGCCGACATCAATGACGCGCTGCCCGGCAGCCCACGGCAGGACCGAATACGAGTCGAGAATGTGCCGCGACACCATGTCCAGCGGGTCCCGTACCGCTGTCAGATTATACGCGTGGTTCCAGCGGTGCAGTTCTTCAAGGAACCGATTAAGCGAAGCAGACAGCGCCGCCGTGTCCAACCCCGGGTTGAGTGCAGCCAGCCCCGTTTGCAGAGCCGCCTGAACGCGGGCGCGGGGAAATTCAGCAGCCCGCTTCATGCCCGCCATGCCGACCGCTGTCCGGCGGAGCTGAATAAAAAAGCGGGGCCGGGTAGTAATACCCGGCCCCGCTGTGATGGTGCTACTGCGATGTTCAAACGTGCGGCGTTAACACGCTACTTGTTCTTGATGCGCAGCTCGACGCGGCGGTTGGCGGCCATGCCGGTCCGCGAAGTGTTGTCAGCGATCGGCTGTGTCTCACCATAGCCGCGTGCGGTGATGCGATCCGCGTCGACGCCACGGCTGATCAGGTAGTCGCGCACCGTTTCGGCACGCTTCTGTGACAGATCCATGTTGTAGCCCGCATCGCCGGAGCTGTCGGTGTGGCCCGCCACCTCGATGGTGATATTCGGGTTCTCCTTCAGAGTCGCAGCCTGCTCGTTCAGGAGGTCATCCGCACCGCCGATCAGCGCCGCCGAATTCGTCTGGAAGTTGACGCCTTCGAGATTGATGATCGTGATGATCGCACAGCCTTTGCCGTCCACTTTGGTACCGGCCGGCGTGTTCGGGCACTCGTCGAGGCGATCGACGATGCCGTCGCCGTCACTGTCGAGCTCACACCCGCGCGCGTCGACTGTCGCGCCGGCCGGAGTATTGGGGCATTGATCCGCCGCATCCGGCACGCCATCACCGTCGGTATCAACCACGACCACCGCGGCGGCCGCTACAGCGGCGACCGGCGCGGCCTTTTCCTTGCCAAACGGAATGCTTACGCCCACGTTGAACAGCAGCTCGTCCGAGTTGAAGTCATCGTCGGTATAGCGGTACACGCCCTCAGCACGGATCCGCACGGCGTTATTAAAGAATGGCACGAATACACCGACACCGCCCTGCACGAACGGGCTGGTATCGTTCAGCCCGGCGTTAAATGACGGCATGCCCATCGGGCCAGTGTTCTTGTACTCCGCCTCAGACATGCCGAGACCGCCAAGCAGGAACGGCTGGATGCGCGAGCCGCGGTCGAACACGGCCAGCGCGTTGGCACCCAGGCTGAAATAGTCGAGATCGGAACCGCGGTTCATAAAACCTTCGGTGCCATCCGCATTCAGCGCCGTACCGGAAATCTCGAAGTTCCAGCGATCGTTCAGCACGGTACCGAAGCGCAGCGATCCGCCCGCGAAGCCGTCCTTGACCGAGCGCTCGCTGTCAAAATCAGCAAAACTGCCCAGCAGATCGACATAGAACTTTTTCTCGTTGTCGTCGGCTGCAACAGCGGTGACCGCAAACAGCCCCGCAAGAGTCGCAACTGCGGCTCGTTTAAAAGCTTTCATGTGTATACCCCTTTACCTACGGGCCGGCGGCCCTTTCTCTTGATGTTGTTCTACTAGCATAGCGCGACAGCGCGTGGATTGCTCGATCCAAATCAATTAACCAGCCGCGGAACCGGCGGCGCCCTGGAGCCTGACCAGCGTCCGTCCGGTCACACGGCCGTCGATCCAGTCCTGCATATGCGCGATCAGTTCATTTAGACCGAGTTCAGCAGTCGCTATTGCGTCCAGATGCCGCGGACGGAGGTCTGTCATCAGCCGCTGCCAGACCGCGAGCCGCAGCTCGCGGGGCGTATCGACGGCGTTTATACCCAGCAAATTCACGCCACGCAAGATAAACGGCATGACGCTGGTGTGCAGCTCGTGGCTGGCGGCCAGCCCGATGCTGGCCACATTGCCACCGTACCGCGTGCTGCGCGTCAGTCCGCTGAGAAGCTCGCCGCCCAGGCTGTCGACGGCACCACCCCAAATCGCCGTTTCGAGCGGACGGCTGCCGCACTGGAGATCGCCCGGCGTCAGCACCTCGGCGGCACCCAGCCCGCGCAGATAATCACCCGCAGCCGGCTTGCTGCTGACCGCGTGAACCTCGTAGCCGCGTGCGCTCAGCAGATCGACAGCGACGCTGCCGACACCGCCGGTGGCCCCGGTCACAGCAATGGGCCCCAGGTCCGGCGTCTGCCCGTTGGCCTCCATGCGATGCACGGCCAATGCGGCGGTGAACCCGGCGGTCCCCAGCGTCATCGCGGCGCGGGCGCTGAGCCCGGCGGGCAGCGGGATAACCGCCGCAGCCGGCAGCCGCGCATACTCCGCGTAGCCGCCGTCGCGAGTTTCGCCCAACCCGTTGCTGGTGACCAGCACCTCGTCCCCGGGCCGGAACTGCGCGTCTTCGGACTCGACCACCGTGCCGGCCACGTCGATACCTGCCACTAACGGAAAGCGCCGCATAATCCGACCCGCGCCGGTAACGGCGAGCGCATCTTTATAATTCACACACGACCATGCGGACCGGATAACGACCTCGCCCGGACTCAGGTCATCCAGGGTGAGCTGCACAAGGCGTGGCTCAACCGGGCCTTTGGGGTCAGCGGCGTGGATCCGCAGGGCTGTGAAGTCTTGCATAAGTATCGGGATTAAATGGTCCAAACCTTTATTATAGGGTGCCACTGGATGAGGAACACACCATGACGCGGGCTAATCACCACCACGGTTTGCTGGCAGCCGTTGCGACCGGCCTGCTGCTATTCGGCGCGGATGGCGCGCGGGCCGCTGACAGTGAACCGCGCACTGTTGCGGTCAGCGGCACGGCAGCGGTGCAGGCCGCGCCGGATCGGGCCTACCTCAACATGAGCGTGGTGGAGCGCAATTCTTCGGTCACCGCGGCCCAGACGGCTGCGGCCGTCGTCACCAACCGCGTGCTGGGGCTGCTGGAGCAACTGGGGGTCGCGCGGGAGCAAATTAACACCACCGGCGCGCAGATCCGCCCCGACTACCGCTGGGACCGCGAGCGCGAACGTCAGGAACTGCTGGGCTACGTGGTGGAACGCACCATTACCGTCGAACTGCGGGAGCTTGAGCTGCTGGGCAAAGTGATCGAACAAGTCTCCGCGGCCGGGGTGAACCAGCTGGCGCCCCCGCAGCTGGACAGCAGC
>JAZBOT010000148.1:0-20332 GCA_036351295.1 Gammaproteobacteria bacterium
GTGCAGAAGTTCATGGAGATACAGTGGACGTATTCGGCTCTGCTGCTGTTGCCTGAGGACACCGCGCTGCAGATGGAGCAGGCCTTTGAGCAGGGCGGTATGTGGTCGCCGGAGACCCTTATTTTTATCCTCCATCTTAGCGTGATTCTCTGTACCGGCATCCTGCTGCTGAGTTTTTTCAACTCGCTGCCGTCCCTGCGGATGAACCTGCGACGGCACACGGGTCTGTTTGCCGCCGCCATCGGTGGCGCGGCCGTGTCGATGGCGGCATTCGCGGTGACTGCCCCCGGCTATGTCGATCCGGATACGGCAGCGCGGCCTGATGCGGCCAGCATTGAAACCGACGCGGCCAGGTCGTTCGGGATGGCCAGCCGTTCAGCCGAACAGTTCGGCGTTACCGGTTATTTCGCCAACGCCCGGCACAGCGATGCCACTGCGGCCGCCACCGGCGCAATGCCTGAGGTCGGAGGTGCCGCGACCGTGGCTGCGGCGGACACGGGCGGGGGCGCGGCGTTATTTGGCACACACTGCGCAGCTTGCCATGGCGCCGACGGGCAAGGTGTCGAAGGTCTGGGGCTGAACCTCGTCGCCTCCAGCCTCGTCGCCGATTCCAGTGAGGCAGCTTTGCAGGCCTTTCTGCGCAAGGGTCGCATGCCCGGTGACCCGGGCAGCGTAACCGGTGTGCCGATGCCGGCGTTTGCCTGGATGAGTCCCGAGCAGCTGCAGCAGGTCGCCGCTTACGTTAAGGGGCGCGCGACGCCCTGATCCCCGCGTCGTTCCGCAGAGCGGATTCGCTGCGCGGCGATGGCCGCGCTGCCCGCGTTTCCGTGGTTTCATGCGCTCCGGGATTTGTACCGTTACTAACCGTGGAAGAACGCTATGGCGACCACTGAATCTGCTCTGAACGGAGCCCCCACCGCTGCAGCACAGGCACCCGCGCGGCCGAGTTCAGCAGTGGCCTGGTTTGGTGTCGGCGTGCTGGTGCTGGCCTTTATCTCGTCGATCGCCGATCGCATCATCATCGCGCTGCTGGTTGACCCGATTAAAGCCGATCTGAGCCTCAGCGATACGCAGATGGGCTTCATGATGGGTCTCGCCTTCGCGATTTTTTACGCGCTCATGGGCTTGCCCATAGGCCGCTTCGCTGATCAGTACAGCCGCCGCTTTATCATCGGTTGCGGTATTTTTCTGTGGAGCATCATGACGGCGCTGTGTGGTCTGGCGCGCAACTTTACCGAACTGTTCCTGGCGCGTGTGGGCGTCGGGGTGGGGCAGGCCACGCTGTCACCGGCCGCCTACTCAATGATTGCGGATTACTTTCCCAAGGACAAACTCGGGCGCGCGCTGGGCGTATACCAGTCGGGCGCATTCTTTGGTATCGGGCTCGCGCTGATGTTTGGCGGCCTGGCCATTCGGTTTGCGGCAACCGCCGATGACATCAGCCTGCCGCTGATTGGCAGCGTAGCCGGATGGCAGCTGGCATTTATTGCCGTCGGGCTGCCTGGTGTGCTGATTGCGGCGATGATGCTGCTGGTTAAGGAACCGGCACGGCAGGGCGTGAACCCGGTATTAGCCAGCGGTATCACCCTGGGCGAAGCGATAGGCTGGGCCTGGGCGCGCAAGCGGGTATTTCTTGCGCATTACACCGGTTTCGCGTTGCTGGCGCTGCCGATGACGACCCTCGCCACGTGGGTGCCGACCTATTTCATGCGGGTTGTTGGCCTGACGCCGCCCGAAACCGGTCTGAAGCTCGGTCTCATCGTGTTTATCTGTGCGCCGGTTGGTGTCATTGCGGGCGGCTGGCTTGCTGACACGCTGTTCCGTGCTGGCCGCACCGATGCAGCGCTGCGGGTTGCGGTGCTGGCCGCTGCCATCATGACCCCGCTGAGCGTCCTGGCCACAACGATCGCTGATCCGTTGTGGGCACTGCTGCTGGCTGCACCGTTTGCTTTTGGCGCCAGCATCTCGATGGGCCTGGCGCCCACAGCGCTGCAGCTGGTCACGCCGAACCGGCTCCGGGCGCAAGTGTCAGCGGCGTGGATGCTGTTTCTCAACATCATCACGGCGGGCCTGGGCCCGACGGCAGTTGGCTGGATCAACGATGCGGTATTTGGCGACCCGCTGGCGGTTGGCCAGTCGATCGCTGTGGTTAACACGTTGTCGGTCGCGGTCGGCGGGCTCCTGCTGTTTTCAACGTGGAAGCCGTTTCGGGAAGCAGTCGCCAAAGCCGACGCGTGAGGCGTGCGGTATTTGCATCCACTGCATGACGTGGCTGCGGTAAGTTGCTAGGCTTGCCGCAACTTACCCTCTTTCAAACCTGACAAGGCGCTCCTGATGAACTCTTTACGTTACTGCACACTATGGCTGGCGGCCGTTGCCGTGAGCCTGCTAACCGGCTGCGGCCCGCAGCAAGGCGCCAGCGCCCAGGTGGCGATCATCGACCTCAGCATCGTGGCGCGCGAGACGGGTCAGGACGTGGTTATTCGCCAGCGTGCCGAGGAAGGCATTAATGAACTGACCAATCAGCTGCAGCAGCTGGCCGCCAGCCTCGATCAGCAGCTGGCCGATGAGCGCGAGAAGGCCGGCGCGGCGCCCAGCGCCGAGGACGCCGCGCGTTTGCAACAACTCACGGCGCAGGCCCGGCAGCAGGTGGGCCAGGCCCAGCAACAGGCCCAGCAGCAGGCTAACGATCTGGAGGCCGAGCTGATCGAAGATTTTCGTCAGGACCTGCTGCCACTGGCGAAGCAGATTGCGGCTGAACGTGGTCTGAGCCTGATTTTATCGAAGGATGTGTTCGTGTTCTGGGTGGACGAAGCGGTTGATATTACCGACGCAGTCGTGGCGGCATGGCAGGCGCAGACGCCCGCGCCAGCGACTGCTGAGCCGGCCGCGGCGGTGTCACCGGAGCCCGCACCGGCGCCGGAACCGGCCGCAAACCCTGCTGAGTAACGCTCGCTCGCGGGCGGCAGGCGCGCCGTCTTGCCGAGCCTGAGTCAGGCTGCGCTGATGCGATCGATATCAGCCAGCTGTTCTGCGGAGAACTCGACGTTGCCGGCGGCGGCGTTTTGCTTTACCTGTTCTGGCTTGGTAACGCCGGCGATCACGGTGGCGACAAACGGCCGACTGGTCAGGCCCCCCATGGCCAGGTCGAGCATGGAACAGCCGAGCGACTCGGCGTAGCTGATTAACGGTTCTACTTTGTCGAGCTTCGCGGCAGAGCCGAATCCGCCCCATTTGGCCAGCCGTGAGTCGGGCGGCGCGTCCTGGCCTTTGCGGTACTTGCCGGTGAGCAGGCCACTTTCCAGCGGGAAGTAAGGTATCAGACTGATGTTGTTAGCCTCGGCCACCGGCAGCAAGTCCGCCTCGATGCCGCGGGTTAGCAGGCTGTACCAGTTTTGTGCCGACACGTAGCCCGTGATGCCCAGCTCGGTTGCTGCAGCAACAGCCTCCTGTAACTGCTCGCCGTTCATGTTGGAACAGCCCACAAAGCGCACTTTCCCGGACTTGACGAGGTCTTCCAGCGCCCGCAGCGTCTCCTCCGCCGGGGTGCTCGTGTCCGGGAAATGATACTGATACAGGTCCAGGTAGTCGGTCCCCAGCTGGCGCAGGCTCGTTTCGAGGTGTTCGTTGATGTATGCGGCTGTGCCTCCCCCGGGCACGCTGCCGCCTTTGCCACCGCTTTGGGCGCCAAACTTTGTCGTCAGAATAATGTTCTTGCGCTCAGCCCCGAGCGCCTTGCCGACCAGCTCCTCAGAGCGCCCGTGGGGCCCCCCGTAGATGTCTGCGGTGTCATAGAAATTAATGCCCGCGTCCAAAGCCGCTTTGATGATGGCGCTGGTTTGCTTCTGGTCGCACATCAGCCCAAACATCATGCAGCCAATACCGACGACCGATACGTTCAGATCCGAGTTGCCGAGTTGTTTGGTCTTCATTTCGCTGGCTCCGCAACGCGGGTTTCGGCGTTGCCGTTCGTGTGGGTAGGTTGCATGAGCTGATGCTCAAGCGGAATGCGATGCGGCAGCCTAGCGCTTGCCCGGCGGCCGGAACACCCGCGCGAAGTACTCCGCCAGGTCGGTGCTGATGGCCTCAGCGACATCCGCATCAATGCCAGCCAGCTTCTTCGCCAGCTGCTTCTTGAAATCGAGCTGCATTTGTCGCGCGATCTGGATGCGCTGTGCCTGTGGTGAGCCCGCTCCGTGCATCGATTCGGTCAGGTAGCCGACGGCGTTGCGCCCCAGGGTCATGTTCTCAATCAGCCTGAGTATGCGCATACGGTCTTCGGTGGAGATGTCGGCTCGACCCTGCAGGTACTTGCGAATCATCGGCCCGATTTCCGGGTGATCAAGGTCTTGCTCAGAGGGCAGGGTAACGACCAGACCGCCGGCCAGGTCCTGCGCCAACCGGCCAATCTCGTACGGCATCTTGGTGACATGATGCTTGCACACATTGGCGATCATGTCGTCATTGATGTAGTTGCCGGATTTCGTTTGGGTCGCCTGATAGCTGCTCGCGATCCCGGTGCTGTAGATCGTTTCGTTCAGATGCGTCATTTCGACCAGCTTGTCTTTAATATGCGAAGCGCGGTCGGCACCGTTGTATTCTGCGATGGTCGCCGCCGCGCCGATCAGTACATCGCCCACACCCGACTTGCAGACGTAACTGCGGCGGTGGTAGCACGTGAAGCGCTCAACCAGCATGGCGGCGAACTCGTGCTCGCCGTTCATAAAGATGTACTCATTGGGTATGAATACGTCCTCGAGCACGATCATGGCTTCTTGCCCGGCAAACTGCTCGTTGCCGGCATCCAGCCCGGAGCCTTCCATGCTGCGTGTATCGCAGGACTGGCGTCCGTATATATAGGTGATGCCGGGGGCGTCGACCGGTATCGCGCCGACAATGGCATAGTCCTTGTCACCTGCGCCCAGCCGTATGGTCGGCATGATGATGATCCAGTGTGAATTAACGCAGCCCGTCTGGTGGGCTTTGGCACCGCTCACATAAACGCCTTCAGCCGTGCGCCGCGTCACGTGCACATACATGTCCGGGTCGGTCTGTTCGTGTGGCGCCTTGCTGCGATCGCCCTTGACGTCGGTCATCGCGCCGCCAATCACGTAGCCGGCCGCCTGGGTCATGGCGACAAAACTCCTGAATCGCTCATGATAAGGGCTGCCGTGAGCCGCATCGATTTCGAAGGTCACTGAGTGCAGCGCATTAAATGCATCCATGCCGACGCAGCGCTGAAAACAGGTGCCCGTGAGTTGCCCGAGACGACGCTGCATCTTGTTTTGCAGCACCAGGTCCTCAGGGCTCTCCGCGATATGCAGAAAGCGGTTGATCAGCGTGCCTGTATAGGGTGAGAAGGCGCTGCCGAGTTCCGGGTTGCTGATGGCCAGATCGTAGGTTTTGGCTACTGCATTGATAGACGGGCGGATGACCGGGTGATCGACCGGTTCAGCAACCCGCTCGCCAAACAGGTAGACGTTCAGGTTACGGTCGCGCAAGCTCGCAATATAGTCGGCTCCGGTACGGAGCATGGATTCCGGCATAGGCGGGACGGAGTCGGCAGGTGGTGTCATTGCGTCAGTCTGGGTAGCCGCTACAGGCAGTTAGTCTACCATGTGGAGACGGCGCCACAGAGTGACGCCGATGCTTGCGTCAGGCGCGCCCCCGGCGCAGTATTTGGCCTGTTATCAGCCACGGCTCGCCCGCATGCCCGGTCAATTCGCTGCATCGCCGCTAATGAACCCCGTCTTTCGCCGGCTGTTCACCGCGCAGGCTATTGCGCTTGTCGGTACGGGGCTTACCACTGTCGCCCTGACATTGCTGGCGTATGACCTCGCCCAAGAAAATGCGGGAGTGGTCGTGGGCACAGCGCTTGCCTTCAAGATGGTGGCCTACGTGGTGTTCGCGCCCGTCATCGGCGGCATCGCCCACCGCTTTCCCCGCAAGCCGTTGCTGATCAGCCTGGACATCGCGCGGGCACTGGTCGTGCTGGCGATGCCGTTTGTCACCGCCGTCTGGCAAATTTACCTGCTCATTTTTCTGCTGAACTTGTTTTCCGCCGGCTTCAAGCCGGTATTTGCCGCCACCATTCCCGAGGTGTTGCCTGACGAAAAGCAGTACACCAAAGCGCTCGCTTATTCACGCCTGGCCTACGATCTGGAAAACCTCTTAAGCCCGACGCTCGCCGCACTGGCACTGCTGGTATTTAGCTATACCGGTCTGTTTGTGGCCAATTCGGTAGCTTTTGTAATCTCGGCGGCACTGATACTCGCGTCCTGGTTGCCGGTCGCGATGCCGCAAGACCGGCTGGGCGGTCTCTGGGGGGAAATCAGCTTTGGCCTGAAGGCCTATATGCGGACGCCCCGACTGCGGGCCCTGCTGACACTCTATATGGCGGTTGCCTGCGCGAGTGCAATGGTTATCGTCAACACCGTGATTTACGTCAAGGAGCTGTGGGGTGGCTCTGATACGCAGGTCGCCAGTGCTTTTGCTGCTGCGGGGTTCGGCTCCATGCTGGCTGCATTGCTGACGCCGCGGATACTCGAGCGAATAGGCGACCGGCAGGTGATGGTGGCAGGTGCCTTCGTCATGGGTTGCGGCGTGCTCGGGATATTTATCCAGCCCGACCTTAACCAGCTGCTGACCGTCTGGTTCGTTATCGGCTTTGGCTGGTCGCTGGTGCAGACTCCCGCAGGCCGCGTCGTGAATCGTTCGGCTGGTGGCAGTGACCGCTCAGCTTACTTCTCCGCGCAGTTTGCGTTGTCGCACGCGTGCTGGCTGGTGGCGTATCCGGTGGCAGGCCAGCTGGGTGCCTGGCTTGGGGTTCCCGGCGCTGCGCTCGTCATGGGTGGTGCGATTATGGTATTTGCCAGCTTCGCGCTGCTGTTCTGGCCTGCAGACGCCAGCGCCGAGCTTGAGCATGAACATGCAGCGTATGAGCATCAGCACCTCCACACCCATGAACAGCATCATCAGCACGAACATACGGGCGATGAGGGGCCCGAGCCCCATCGGCATCCGCATCGGCATTCACCGCTGAAACACTCCCATACCTTCCATATCGACGATCATCATCCGCGCTGGCCGGAGCAGAATTCAGTGGGGCAGGGGGCCGGTTAGAAAACGCCAAACCTCACTGGCATTAACGCCACTGAGGTTTGACCTGCTGCGTCGTGAACGTCCCGCGGCCGTCGGTGTTGTCAGTGCGGCGCGGGGGTGCAGCATCCGCACGCCCGGTGCGCTAACTGGCTTTCGACAATTTTCGCTCGGCGCGATTTTTTACCAGCGGTACTGATTCCACAACCCAGTTTTTTGATTCACGTCTGCCAGGGCTGGGGATCGCGAACGCCGTGTCCTTGCCGTTGCGGCGACGGAATTCTTCAAGGTCAATGCGCCAGCCCGCTTCATCAAACTTAGTCAGCCATTCGCGGTAAGCGACCACTGCCTTATCGGCCGGCATCAGCACCTCTTTGGTGTTACTCAGGGGCGTTTGGGTGGGATAGACAACGTTAAGAATATCGATGTCCTGCTTGGCAATCTCTTTGTTGCGTGCGTGAATCGGACCGTCGTGTTTGGCATCGGTCATAAAGTTGCGCATGTTGAGAAAGAAAATCCTGGTGTGGTTCTCGTCAACCGGCTGTTCGAAGAAGTACTGCCGAAAACCCTTGTCCGGTTGCGGGTTGATATGGGTCACAACCACGTTGGGCCCGTACGTGCCGCCACCGGCCCACAAATCGCCCTGTTCGGTACGCGTGTTGCCCCAGTTTTCTTTCTTCAGCGGCGGCGCATTGAAGCGGTGCATGAACCACATGCCCCAGCCCTGAGCGTGTTCTTCCGTGTCGTAGTCGCGGACGTGATAAGTCTCGCGGTTCATAGCGGTAAACCCGTGAGTCGGGTGTACGAACTCATTGTGTGCCGGGTCAAGCGCGTTCTCAATGGAGCGCTCATAGTAATAGTTGACTTCGAGCACCAGCACGCTGTTCGCTCGCCAGCCTTCCTGCCCGTACTCCTCAACTTCCAGCAACGGCGGCCGCTCCGCCTCCGGCAGGTCGCCCAGAAACGCAAATACAATGCCGTATTTTTCCTGCACCGGGTAGGAGTCAATTTTCGCGCGGGCGGGCGGCTTCTTGCCGTAACCGATCGACGGAATATTTTTGCACTCGCCGTCACCGCCAAACTCCCAGCCGTGATAGGGACAGACGACGCAGCCATTGACGATGCGCGGCACGTTCGGGCCGGCTGACCAGGCACCGCCGAGAGAGCCGCCGCGGTGCACGCAGGTATCGCTCAGCACGTGAGCCTCGCCGTCTTCATCGCGGAATGCGACGAGATTGACGCCGAGAACCATGACTTTCTCGGGTGTGTCCATGGCCAGGTCTTCGCTGCGAACGATGGGGTACCAAAAGTTGATGTACATGGTTTTCTCCTGACGTAGCCCGCCCAGCCCATGCCGACGGTGTAGGGGAAATATTCCGAAATGGACGCCTTGCTCGCTATAGGTAGTGATACCTACGCCGCAAAGCCACTCATAGCACTGGTTTGACGAGTTACCGGCCGGTTACTCGTAGCGCAACGCCTCAATCGGGTCGAGACTGGCCGCTTTGCGCGCGGGCAGCAGGCCAAACAACAGGCCAACGCCCGCACTGAAGCCGAAAGCGATTGCAACGGCCGAAAATGACAGCGGCGTGGACCAGCCGGCCAACGAAGCCATCAGCGTGGCCACAGAGGCGCCGAGCGCGATGCCAATGACACCACCCGTAATGCACAACATCATGGCCTCAATGAGGAACTGCAGCAGAATGTTGGTGCGTGTCGCGCCAAGCGCTTTACGGATGCCGATTTCGCGGGTGCGTTCGGTCACTGTTACCAACATGATGTTCATAATGCCGATGCCGCCCACGATCAGGCTGATGCCCGCGATACCTGCCAGCAGGTAGGAAAATATACCGGCGGCCTCCTGCTGCATATTGAGAAACTGCTTGCGGTCACTGAGCGAGAAATCATTCTTCGCGCCGGGAATAATCTGGTGTTCGCGGCGCATGACACGCTCAACGTCGATAATGGCAACCTCCATCGGCACATCGTCGCGGATTTGTACGCCAATGCTGCTCAGGTCCTTGTTGCCGGTCAGCCGGGATTGTGCGGTAGCGAGCGGCACCCAGCCATACTCGTCGCGGCTGCTGAACCCCACCGTGCCTTTCGACTCGAATATGCCGATGATTTCGAAAGAAGTGCCTTTTATCAGCAGGCTGCGGCCCAGCAGCATTTCGGGGTCCTGCTCGAACATCGCGGCGACATCGCCGCCGATAACCACGACGCGCTTTTTCGCGCGGTTCTCGGCAGCCGTAAACATACGCCCATAGTTGAGTTCATAGTTATTGACCTCGGCATAGTTCTCTGTCGTACCGACGATCGTCATCGGTTTGTTGCGGTTGCCAAACTTTACCTGGATAGTGCCTGAGGTTTCCGGCACGACAGCCTGGGCGCTGGGCACTTCGGCGATGGCCGTAGCATCGTCGAGGTTAAGCTGGCGGTCGCCTACCGCGACTCCCCGGAACATTCCGGCGCCTGCGCGCACGGACAAGATGTTGCCGCCCAGGCTTTCGAGTTGCGTATCTACGGCCCGCTTCGCGCCAGTCCCCAGGGCTACCATGGCGATGACGGCCGCGACGCCGATAATAATGCCGAGCATCGTCAGCATCGCGCGAAACAGGTTGGCGCGTATCGACTGCATCGCCACCGCCACCATTTCCCACACCAGCATCTTATTTATCCTTGCTGTCGGAAGACATCCCGGGCATGCCCACGGTTCGTCCCATCCACTTTTTGAACTGATCCTGTGACATGATCAGGTCCGAACTGGGTAGCAGCAGTATCTTGTCGCCGGGGGTTACCCCGCTGACAACTTCGCTGTAGTCGAGATCCGTGACCCCGGTGACCACATTGCGTGCAACCGGCACGTCGCCATCCATTACAAACAGCCAGTAGCGGCCGCCGAACTGATAGCCGTCTCCGGTCGGGCCGCTGGCAGAGGCCGGTTGTGCACCCGCATAGTCGCCGCTGGCGCCGGACACCGCGTCCGGCATGTCCATGCCCGTGTCACGCAATTGCTGCCGGATAATGTCCTCGTCGATGCCGGTAAACAGCGCTGCCGCCGCTACATCCCGGGGCGTGCGCAACGCGATCGTCGGCACCGCGGGTACGCCATAACGGCTGGCTATGTCAATTTCGACTTCGGCATTCATGCCGGGTTTGAGCAGCCCGGACTCGTTTTCTATGGTGACGATCACGGCGAAAAGTGTAACGGCTTCTTCGTCCTCAGCCTTCGGTTCAACCTTGACGACTGTGCCAACAAAGGGCTGATTCGGGTAGGCCGCAACCGTCACCGTTGCTTCCTGGCCCGCAGAGATTTTCCCAATGTCGGTTTCATCAACCAACGAACGTACCTGCACCGAGCGCAGGTCAGCCATAGTGAGCAACACCGTGCCGCCACCGACATCCATGGTGGGCGAAGAGATCACCTGGCCCACTTCGACATCGCGCGAAATCACGGTGCCGCGAATCGGCGCCCGCACCTCAGTATCGTCGAGCGCGATACGGGCGTTCTCCACAGCCACTTCGGCGCGCACTACTTCGGCGCGCGAGTTGGCATACTCCAGCACACTTTGCTCAAGGTCGACCTGGTTTAACGTGCCGGTTTTGAACAGCGACTCAGCGCGATCGCGCTGCGACTTGGCAATGTCGCGGCGCGCCTTGGCGGCCTCGAGCTCTGCATTGGCCTGCGAGAGGGCGTTGCGTGGCGTGCGCTTGTCTATTTGCACCAGCAGTATGCCGGCTTCAACGGTGTCACCGGTTTCCGAGCTGATCTCGAGGATCTCACCGGACGCCTTTGATTTCAGCTCAACGGTTGTCACTGGCTCAATAATGCCGGCGGCTTGTACCGACACGATAATGTCACGTTCGCTGACGCCCCCAATGTTCCATGAGCGTTCCTGTGTTTCTTGTGCGCAACCGGCCAGCAGTGCGGCGACAAGCGTGAGGGCGCCTGCGTGTGTAGCGGATATGTTCAATTTAAGGCTTCCTGTACAGCTTCAATGGCACGGCGGCCTCCGGTACGAGTGTCGGAGGCGATGTTGCCGTCGAGTAAGTGGATCTCGCGTTGGGCATGCGCGGCGATATCGGCCTCATGCGTCACCAGGATAATGGTCTGTCCCTCGCTGTGCAGGGAGTCGAACAGCTCCATAATGTCGTGGCCGGTCTTCGAATCGAGGTTGCCTGTCGGTTCATCGGCCAACAGCAGACTGGGCTGTGTCACCAGGGCCCGCGCGACCGCGACCCGCTGGCGCTGGCCGCCGGACATCTCGCCCGGCCGGTGTCCCGACCGCTGGCTCAAGCCGACCTGGTCAAGCGCATGCTGCGCTCGCTCCAGCCGCTCGCGCTTGCTCAGGCCCGCGTAAATCAGGGGTAGCTCAACGTTGTGCAGAGCCGTCGCACGGGCCAGCAGGTTAAAGGTTTGAAAGACAAAACCAATCTCGCGGTTGCGGACATGCGCGAGCGCGCTGTCGCGCATGCCCGATACTTCGGTGCCGTTCAGTTCGTAGGTGCCGGAGGTCGGGCTGTCGAGACAGCCGATCATGTTCATCAGCGTGGTCTTGCCCGAGCCCGATGGGCCCATGATGGCGACGTATTCGTTGGGGTAGATGCTCATATCAACGCCGTTGAGGGCATTGATGCTGGTGTCACCCATGGTATAGGTGCGCATCAGGTCGCGGATGCGAATAAGGGGCGATTGTTGAGCTTCTGCATTCATAGGTTGTGCCAATACGACATGATGGCATCAATTGCCGGTCTGATATGTAGCAAAATGTAACGCTCCCGGTGTGCGTGCTTATGTCATCTGGCGCCGATTCCACCAAGCAGACAGTGCCAGCAGCCGCCCTGACAGATGCCGCTTGCGCCAGTTGCCGGCTGCGAATTTGTTGGCCTCGGCCAGTGTCGGGTAGATGTGCACGGTGCCCAGTATTTTCCCGAGGCCGAGGCCGTGGCGCATGGCCAGCACATACTCACTGATTATATCGGCCGCGTGCGGACCGACGATGCTCACACCGAGGATTGTGTCCTTGCCGGGTGGCGTCAGCACTCGCACCTCACCATGGGCTTCGCCATCGGCGATGGCCCGGTCGAGATCATCGATACCGTAGGTGGTGATCTCGTAATCCATACCTTGCTGTTGCGCAGTGGTCTCGTTCAGTCCCACGCTGGCAATTTCCGGGTCACAGAACACCGCGCGCGGCAGCACTGAATAGTCCACCCGGAACTTCCACAGTTTGCCGAACAGCGCGTTCATCGCCGCGTACCAGGCCTGGTGGGCCGCAGCGTGCGTGAGTTGATAGGGCCCGGCAACGTCGCCACAGGCATAAATATTCGGATAGACCGTTTGCAGGTACTCGTTGACCGGAATCGTACCGTTGGCGTTGGGCGTAACGCCGAGCGTTTCAAGCCCCAGGCCCGTGGTATTGCCTTGCCGCCCCGTTGCCACCAGCAGTGCATCAAACGCAACCCGCACCTCGGCTCCGCCCGTGCCCGTGCAGATTGCAACGTCGTCGCCTGCCGGCGCTGACTTGCCGCCGGCCAGGCATTGCGTAACCTGGCTGCCAAGCATGAGCTCGATGCCGTCCGCCTGGAAACTCTTGGCCAGCATAGCGCCGACCGCCGGGTCTTCGCTGGCAAGCAGCCGGTCGGCCATTTCGACCAGCGTGACTTGACTGCCCAGTCGACGGAAAGCCTGCGCCAGTTCGCAGCCGATCGCGCCGCCGCCCATCACCAGCAGCCGCTCTGGCAGCTCCTGCAGCTGCCAGAGCGTATCGGAGGTCAGGTAGTCAATGTCCTGCAGGCCTGGCACGGGCGGCACGGCGGGTCGGCCACCCGTCGCAATCACGATGCTGCGGGCCGTGAGTGTGGTGCCGTTGACGCTGACGCTCCATGGTGATGTGAGTTGCGCGGTGCCGCTCACGCAGTCCACCCCCAAATCAGTGTAGCGCTCCACGGAGTCGTGCGGCGCAATGGCGCCAATGACATTCCGAACGCGCTGCATGACGGCAGGGAAGTCAGTCACTCTGCTGGTGCTGTGCAGTCCGAACTCGGCGGCGCGATCGATGTAACGCGCAATGCGTGATGATCGAATCAGCGCCTTACTGGGGACACAGCCCGTATTGAGGCAATCGCCGCCCATCGCTTCGCGCTCGATCAAGGTGACTTTTGCTTTCGCCGCGGCCGCGATATAGGCCGTTACCAGGCCTGCCGAACCTGCGCCGATCACAATAAGGTTTGTGTCGAATCGATCAGGCCTGGTGAAACCGCTGTAGCGTTTACGTGCCCTGGCATAGTTGACGAGCTTTCTCGCCAGCAGCGGAAACAGACCAACCAGCGCGAATGATCCGAGCAGGCCAGGCGAGAGAATGCCGCTGGGGGACTCAAGCTGACCGAGTTGCGTGCCGGCATTCACGTAAACGATAGTGAAAGGCAGCATGCCAAGCTGACTGACCCAGTAAAAGGTCCGCGTCGGCAGGCGCGTCAGGCCCATCGCCAGATTAATCACGAAATAAGCAAATACCGGAATCAGGCGCATGGTGAACAAGTAGTAGGCGCCTTCCTCCGCAATACCCTTATTGATACGCGTGACGACGCCGGCGAACCGGCGCTCGACATAGTCACGCAGCAGAAACCGCGAAAACAAAAATGCCAGCGTTGCGCCAATCGAGCTGGCGAACGACACCAGCAGGGTGCCCTTGACCAGCCCAAACAGAGCCCCCCCTGTCAGTGTCATGACCGCGGCACCCGGGATACTGAGTGCCGCCACCAGTACATAGATGCCAAAGTAGATCAACGGTGCAGCAATCGGCCGCTCCGCCACCCACGCGTCAACCTCGGCCTGCTGCGCTCTGAAATTATCCAGCGTGAACAGGGTGTGCAGGTCGAGGGTAACCACGAGCGCTGCGAGCGCAGCGATGGCAATGAGCCAGAACAGTCGGCTTTTGAGCATGGGGTTGGTAATCCGGATGATTCTCAGTAGGGCGATGCCGCGGCAGCCGGGACGCTGACGCAGACCGGCCGCGTCAGCGCTGTATATTATGCCTGATGGACAAGCTAAGTCAGGGTTTCCCGCCGCTGCTGGGCGCGGCGCCGCGCATTTTATTGCTCGGCTCCATGCCCAGTCTGCTGTCACTTCGGCATCGGGAGTACTATGCCAATCCACGCAACGCCTTCTGGCCGCTGATGGGTGAACTGTTCGGAGCGAGCCCCGACCTCAGCTATGAGCGACGCGTGCGGCGCCTCACCGACGCAGGTATTGCGGTCTGGGATGTCGTGGCGGCCGGCGCGCGCAGCGGCAGCCTGGACAGTGCTATCGAAATGTCGACTGTGGTCGTCAATAATTTTGCACGGCTGTTTGCGGAACAGCCGACGCTGGCACGAGTCTTTTTCAACGGCCGCAAGGCTGAGGAGATCTTCCGGCGCAGAGTGATGCCGGAGCTCCAGGAGCTGCGGCCCGACGTTCGCTACGCGTGCTTGCCGTCTACCAGCCCGGCGCTGGCGGCGCTCGATTTTTCAGGTAAGCTCGAGCGGTGGCAGGTGGTAGCAGAAGCGCATCGTGAACTGGTCTGAGTTTGGCAAGCGGTTTACGCGTCCGACCGGCGCGCGCCTGCTCATGGAGGATCTGGGCGCGGCGCTGGCCGGCGACCGCGACATTGCCATGCTGGGTGGCGGCAACCCGGCGCATATACCCGAGGTCGAGGCGCTGTTCGCCGATGAGCTGCACCGCATCCTTGCTGACGAACGCGAATATCGCCGGATGTTTGCCAACTACCCTTCGCCGGCCGGTGAGGAGCGTTTTCGTACAGCACTGGCGGAGCTGCTTAACCGCGAGTACGGCTGGTCGCTGACGGCCGGTAATATCGCGCTGACCAGCGGCAGTCAGACCGGCTTTTTTACGCTGTTTAACCTGTTTGCCGGGCGCCAGACGGATGGCGGCTTTAAGCGTATCCTGCTTCCCGTAACGCCCGAATACATTGGCTATCAGGATTTGGGCCTGAGTCCCGGCATGATTACGTCAGCACGCCCCAGTATTGAGCTGCTGGATGATCATTACTTCAAGTACCACCTCGACGTTCCCAATTTGCAGGTGGCCGACGACATCGCGGCAATTTGCGTGTCGCGTCCGACCAATCCCACCGGCAACGTTTTAACCGATGCGGAAATGCACAGCCTGATGCAGGTTGCGGCGGATGCCGACGTGCCGCTGCTGGTCGACAATGCCTACGGTTTGCCGTTCCCGCGTATCGTGTTTACCGAAGTTACGCCTTTTTGGAACGACAATATGATCCTGTGCATGAGTATGTCCAAGCTCGGGTTGCCCGGGATACGCACGGGCGTGGTTGTCGCGCGTGAGGAAGTGATCGATGCCATCGCCGGCGTGAACTCGGTGTTGAGCCTGGCCGTGCCCAGTGTCGGCGCGGTCCTGCTGCATGAGATGGTGGTCAGCGGCCGCTTGCTGCAGATGAGCCGCAGCATTATCCAGCCATATTACCGGCGCAAGATGGAGCAGGCGGTCGGCTGGGTGCAAGAACATCTCGAAGGGCTCGACTATCGTATCCATGTGCCGGAAGGCGCCTTATTCCTGTGGCTGTGGTTACCGGGTTTGCCGGGCGGCAGCGAACAGCTTTATGAGCGCCTCAAGGCAAGGGATGTGCTGGTGTTATCGGGCCACCAGTTCTTTCCGGGTCTTGACGGTGACTGGGCGCATCGCCATGAGTGTGTGCGCCTTACCTATTCGCAGGACCCGGTGAGCGTTGAGCGCGGCATCAAGACTTTGGCGGCGGAGGTGCGGCGACTGCGCGAATGATTTCTCCCAGTTGCTCGAATTCCTCGCCGCGCGCGCTGTCGGCTCGCCATGCCAGCGCAATCTCGCGGCTGCTTGGCGGCTTGAGGGGCAGCGTCCGAATGTCATTGGCATCAATCACGCCGGCATCCAGCGCTATTTCCGGCACAAAGGTAATGCCCAGATCGGCTTTCACCATTTCCAGCAGTGTCATCAGGCTGCTCGCCGAAAACCGATTGATGGTGTCCTGGCTGACGATCTTGCAGGCCGAAAGCGTATGGTCACGCAGGCAGTGGCCGTCTTCGAGCAGCATCACGCTGCGCGCGCTCAGGCGATTGAGCGAAAAGTTGTCGGGGTCGATGAGTTTGGTCCGCGGATGGCAGGCCAGATGGAAATTGTCATTAAACAGGTGCATCACCCGCGCGTTGTGCATCTCCCACGGCAACGCCAGGACAATCACATCCAGACTGCCGTCCTGCAGGCCGGCACAGATGGTCTCCGTTTTGGCTTCCCGCAGGTAAAGCTGCAGTTCCGGGTGCAGCTCGCGCAGCTTGGGCATTACCCGCGGCAGCAGAAACGGGGCGATTGTGGGTATCGCCCCCATGACCAGCGGCCCGCTCAGCGGATTGCTGTGCGTGCGCGCCAGTTCGACCAGCGACTTGACATCCTGCAGCGCCAGCCGCGCCTGTACCGCGATGTCGCGGCCGGCATTCGTAATGGTGACCGAACGGTTGTTGCGGTCGACCAGGCGCAGCCCCAGCGTTTGCTCCAGTTCCCGAATAGCATGGCTGAAGGCTGACTGCGAGACAAAGCAGGCTGCGGCCGCGCGACCGAAATGCTCATGTTCTTCGAGCGCCAGAAAGTACTGCAGCTGGCGAATACTGGGTAATCCGGACATGTCTTTTCATCTAAAAAATAGGACATTAATATTAATTAATACCATTTCATTAATCAATCAGGTGGGTCTATGCTGTTTCCCTGAGTTCATCGCGGTACGCGGCAGGTTCGCCGGGTCGCCGCTTCAGCCTTAAGGAGGCGTCAAGATGAGTATCAACATCGGTATTTCTGAAAGCGACCGCAGCGAGATTGCCGCGGGCTTGAGCCGGCTGCTGGCCGACTCATACACGCTGTACCTGAAAACCCACAACTACCACTGGAACGTCAAAGGGCCGATGTTTAACACGTTGCACCTGATGTTCGAGGGGCAATACACCGAACTCGCCCTCGCAGTCGATCAGATCGCCGAGCGCATTCGCGCGCTGGGGTTTCCGGCTCCCGGTTCCTATGCGGCGTTTGCGGAGCTGACGGAGATCACCGAAGAAACCGAAGAGCCTGCAGCGGAAGACATGATCCGCAATCTGGTGATTGGTCAGGAGACAGTCACGCGCACGGCGCGGCAGTTGTTGCCTTTGGTCGATGCAGCCAGCGACGAGCCCACAGCCGATTTGTTGACTCAGCGCATGCAGGTCCATGAGAAGAATGCCTGGATGCTCAGGAGCATGCTGGAGACCTGAACGGCAGGGTGGTGGCTGCGCGGAGCGCGTGCAGCCTGCGCCTGATCACGCAACGCTTAATTTAAGTAAGGAGAAACGAGATGTTAGAAAACCATGAGGGGCAACGTGTCCCGGACGTCATATTCAAAACCCGCCAGGGTTCCGACTGGGTCGACGTGTCTACGCAGGACATATTTGCCGGCAAGACAGTGGTCGTATTTTCACTGCCCGGCGCCTTCACGCCGACCTGCTCATCGCAGCACGTGCCGCGTTACAACGAGCTGGTATCAACGTTCAAGGCGAATGGCGTCGACGAGGTCGTGTGCGTCTCTGTCAATGACGCTTTCGTGATGAACGAGTGGCAGATTGATCAGTGCGCTGACAACCTGCGGTTTTTGCCGGACGGCACTGGTGAGTTTACGAAGGGCATGGGCATGCTCGTCAACAAGGACGACCTCGGTTTCGGTATGCGCTCGTGGCGCTATTCGATGCTGGTGCGCGACGGCGTGGTTGAGAAAATGTTCATTGAACCGGAAGTCGAGGGTGACCCCTTCGATGTGTCTGACGCCGATACCATGCTTAAGTACATCAACGCCGAGGCTCAGGCCCCGCTTGACGTTACGATCCTCACCCGCGACGGTTGTGGCTTCTGCGCGCGCGCCAAAGAGCTGCTGGGTGAGGCAGGGATCGAGTATTCCGAACTCAAGCTGAACAAAGACTTCCGGCATAGCAACCTGCGCGCGCTTGCGGGTGCCAACACGGTTCCGCAGGTGTTTATCAACGGCGAACTTATCGGCGGCAGCGAGGCCCTTGAGGCCTGGCTCGACAACCGCAAAGCCGCGTAGTCCTCGCGCACTGCCTGCATCGGCCGTTCACGCTGCTCGCGGACGGCCGATGCAGCTTTCTCTTCTTGTCCCTCCGGGCCTCACGCCGTATGCTCTCGTGATTAGCTACGGGTAGGGGCTTATGACTGACGGTACGATGTTTATTTTCCCCGGTCAGGGTTCGCAATATGCGGGGATGGGCAGCGATTTGTGCGCTGAATTTGCGGTGGCGCGTGACCTGTACGCGGAAGCCAACGATGTGCTGGGCTTCGATATCACGGCGCTGTCCCACGCGGGTCCCGAAGAAGAGCTCGGACTGACGCGCAACACACAGCCAGCGCTGCTGACTCACCAGATGGCCTGCCTGAAGGTTTTCAATGAGCTGACGGACCATGCTGTGCAACCAACCGTTGCAGCCGGACACAGCCTCGGCGAATACACGGCTTTGGTGGCCGCAGGCGCCTTGAGCTTTGCTGACGGCCTGCGGCTGGTGCGCCGGCGCGGCGAGCTGATGGGCGAATACGGCACGGGCGGTATGCTCGCGCTCGGGCTTGACCTGGCGGCAGCGGGTGAGCTGGCCGATCAGTTTTACTGCCAGGTGGGGGGCTGTAACTTGCCGGAGCAGACGGTCATTGGCGGCGCAGAAGAGGATCTGACTCGACTGGAAGCCGCGCTGGCGGAGCACTACCCGCGGAAACGCGCAGCGCGCCTGAAGACCGAGGGTGCTTTCCACACTTACCTGATGGTGCATGCGGCGCGGGAATTTCGCGCGGTGCTGGACGGCTATCGGTTCGCGCCGGCCGACTGTGCGGTGCTGTCCAACTATTCCGGTCGTCCGCATTCCGCGACGCCGGAGGCGATTCGGACCGCTTTATTCTTCCAGCTGTTCAACCCCGTCAAGTGGGTGTCGTGCATGCGCACGGCGGTCGAGCAGGGCATCACGCGCATTATCGAGTTTGGGGGTGGTATCGGCACCGGCGAGGGCCCGGCCGAGAAAAAGCCCAACCTGCAGGGGCTGGTGAATAAGAACCTGCGTGCATTGAACCACGAGGCAGCCTACCTGGCCTGCATTAATGTGAGCGGACTCCGCGCCGCAGCCGAGCAAGTCTAGCCCGGCTCGGCAAACTCGGCCGCAGGCAGACGGCAGACCACGCGCAGACCGGGGCTGGCGCACAGCTCGGCGCTGACGTTGCCGCCATGACGCTCGATGATTCGCTTGACAATGGCGAGCCCGAGGCCGCTGCCGATGCTGCCCTGTGTGTTGCGCACATAAGGCTCAAAAATGCGGGTCAGCTGTTCAGCGGGTACCCCGGGACCGCGGTCGCGAATGCCGATGCACACGCTGTTGCCCTCATGCCAGCCCTCAATGTCGATCACCGAGTCCTCCGGGGCGTGCCTGATGGCGTTCCGCAACACGTTCTCGAAAGCGCGCTGCAGTAACTCCGGGTCACCTGCGACCAGCAAGTCCGCTGCGGTGGCCAGGCTCAGCTGACAGTGCTTGCTCGCGGCCTCGACTTCTTCGAGCTCGAGCAGCTGTCGCAAGATGCGGTCGCAGCGCACCAGGCTGGTGCGCATTCGCACCGGCGTGTTGAGACTGGAATAGCGCAGAATTTCGCCGATGACCTGGTTCATCAGACCGATTTCGCGGTCGACGCGAATGCGTTCATGGTCTTCCAGCCGGTCATGAGCCGCCGCGAGTGCCAGCGCCGCCTGCAGCCGGGCGAGCGGCGACCGCAGCTCATGCGATAGCTCACTCATCAGGTTTTCACGACCCTCCAGCAGGCTGCACAATTGCTCGGCCATGTAGTTGAAGTCGGCCGCCAGTTGTCCCAGTTCATCCGCACGCTCGGCCAGTCGAGCCGGCACGCGCGCCGCGATGTCGCCGGTCGCCAGGCGGCGCGCCGCTTGCTGCAGCTCGGCCACCGGTCTGCCGATCGTGCCCGCAATAAACCAGGCCACCGTCGCAACCACCAGCAACGCTGCGGCCACCAGGCCGAGCGCGGTCGCGGTATTGCCCCAGATGTTGATGTTGGCGGGCAGCACGAGAAACGCATAGGCGGTGCCGTCGCCGGCAATGATTTGCGGCGCCAGCCGCACGGGCCGAAACCCGGGTTGGCTGGGGTCGGGGCCTGCGACCA
>JAZBOT010000149.1:0-3173 GCA_036351295.1 Gammaproteobacteria bacterium
CCCACAGCAGCAGCCGCACGTTGCGGTTGCCGCACCAGCTGATGCCGGCATGCTTGCCGAGCGCTGCGATGGCCACCAGCAAGAACGGCGTGACGGTTTCGTGGATGCAAAAGCGCGGGTAGTTCAGCGTCAGCAGCAAGTCACCAAAGCCAATCAGGTGGCCAAAGGCGATCATCCAGTTGTCGTAGATGAGCGTGACACCCACCACCACATACAGCCCGACAAACGGCAGCTTGCGCTCAATCATCATCTTGATGAGCCACACCGAGATGATGGCGTGGCCGACCCCGTACAGGGGGAACATTATATTGGCGCTCATGGGTGTCAGGCTCTTTCGGTGTCTGCGGGGACGTTGCGGCGGGTCGGCTTCAGGCGGCGCTCAGCACTTCCAGCGCCACGCGCTCGCCCGACTCCATGGCGCCTTCCATGCCGCGGTTGGACACTGCGGTGTGCTCGCCGCAGAAGTGCACGCGCCCGTGGGGCTTGCCCAGTTCGCTGGCAAAACCGGTGACCTGACCGGGTTTGAACACGGCCCAGTCGCCGGAGGAGTACGGGTCGCGGTACCACGACTTGTAGCCCAGCACTTCCAGCTGGCCTTTGGCGGCGGGCCGCAGCCGTTCGAGGTCGGCCACCACTTTCTTGATGGCAACGTCCTGGTCCACCTGGTCGGCCCAGGCGGCGCGCTCGCCGCGTAACCACACCGTGAGGCTGGTGACCTCGTCGGGGGTTGCGCCTTTGCGTTCGGCAATGACCATGCCGGCGAGGCTGTCGGAGAACATGTTGGGGCTCATGCCGTCTTTTTCCCAGAACGGGGTCTTGGGCACGATGTGCACGTGGTTGACAATCTGCGAGTTGAGCATGTGCACACCGCGGGCCTGCTTGCCGGTCAGCATCGGGTCGATGCGCACGCGGCGCAGCACGGAGCAGGGCAGCGAGGAAATTACCCGGTCGGCCCGGTACACGGTGCCGTCTTCGGTGTAGACCTCCACCCCGTCATTGTTTGAGCGGATACCGGTTACGGTCTGCTGCAGCCGCACCTCGTTCTTGAGTGCGTTGGCCATGGCTTCGGGGATGGCCTGGTTGCCGCCCTGGGCCGTGTAACCTTTGACAGGGTTCTTCTCCATCACTTTGCCCTGCGAGCTGGCAAACTTGGAGACAAACATGGCCATCAGCGCCGAGATATCGTGTGCCGACGAACCGTGATCGGGGTTGGTGTTATACGCCAGCTCGATGGTCTCGGGTGACTGGCCTTTTTGCAGCAGCCAGTCGTGCAGCGAAATGTCGTACTTGGCAAAGTCGGGGTTCAGCCAGTCGTCGGGCGTCACCAGCTCGTTGAGGCTGCCCATCGTCACGTTGTAATAGCCGTAGGGCGGCAACTTTTTGAACGGCTCGGGGAACGGGTTCAGCGGGCTGGTGGGCCAGTCGGCGTTGCTGATGAACTGGTCTTGCAGCACCACTTGCCGGTCAAAAAAGTACGGAATGATGGGCGTGATATCGATCAGCTCCACACCGTATTTGTTGGCGGCATCCACCAGCCGCGCGTAACCCGGGCCAAAGGCCGTGCCGCCCACCTCGGGGTTGCCGGGTATGTTGCGCAGTGACTCCACACGGCCGCCGATGCGGTTGCGGCCTTCCAGCACGGTCACGCTGAGGCCCGCCGATTCCAGCAGCAGGGCCGCGTTCAGACCGGACAGACCGGCGCCGATAACAATCACATCGCTGCGGTTTTGCGCGCGCAGCGGCCCGGCTGCGCTCAGCAACGGCGCGGCGGCGATGCCCTGCAGTACCGTGCGACGGGTCAGTGTGGATAGTGGCTTGGTCATGCTCGGGCTCCGTGTGTTCGGTGGGCGCGTAGGCGGTCAGGCCGCTAGTTATGCCTCACCCAGTATAGTCCGTCAAACGGGCGAGGTGGTTAGCGCAGCACGGCCGGTTAGCGGTCATAATTTCCGCCGCTGCAGCGCTTATTTGCCAATGGCGTAGTACGCCGCTATTCGGTCCACCAGCAGTTTGAATTTGCGTTTGTTGTAACCGGGCCGGGTTTCCCACGGGCCCAGGTCGATGCGGTTGGCGACCATGAAGCTTTCGGTGCCCGTGTCCATCTCGGCTTTAACGGCAGTCATCAGCTGCTCCCAGAACTCGCGCCGTTCGCTTATCTGCACAACCGGGCCGAGCGGGTCGGCGCCGATAAACGGCGGGTCGCCGGCTTTTTTGTCGCCGGGCAGCGGCACCAGGTGCGCCCCGATCACGTACTCCAGCTGCTCGCGTTCCGCCAGCGCTTCCACCTGGCGCAGGTACTCCACGGCATTAAAAAACTGGAAGTCGGCCACCTGCGGGTCCCAGGGCATGTAGTCGCCGCCGGCCGGCCGCGGTGTTACCAGGTCGACGGTGTAAATCATCTTGTGGGGCCTCGGGATCATCACGATCAGACACGTGCCGTGGCTCGGGCCAAAGTAAAACAGGTCGAGCGACTCGCCGCCGAGTTTGACGCGGTAGGTGTCTTTGAAGGTGATGTCCGGCGGTATCACGTCGGCGTTGGGCGAGGCGCGCATGCTGTCGACGCAACGTTCCTGCGCCACAAATTTTGCGCCCTCGTCTTTAAAAATCTGCCCGCCGCGCGCGTGGTCCCAGTGTGCGTGCGAGTACACCACGTAGCGCACCGGCAGGGGCGTCACCTGTGCAATGGCCGCGCGATACGCCTGCGCGGCTTCCGGCGAGAGGGGGTCCGTGGCAATCACCCCGGCCGGGGTCACCATGAACAGGCTGCGGTAGGCGCCCCAGCGAAAGCTGTACAGGTTCTCGGCCAGCTGCAGCGTTTGGGTTTTGGGAATACCCGGCGGCACGAACTGCGCGGGCGCGGCCGGGCTCAGCAGGGCGAGCAACGCCGCGCTGACCAGCCCGCGCACGGTCGATATTGCAACGATGGGCCGTGACGATGTAAGCATGGCCTTATTGTGCGGCCGCGGCTGCGGGCCGTGCGGGTTTGGCGCGCGGATGACCAAAGAGCGGATCGAGCCGCGCAAAAAAAAAGGCCGGAGCAACCGCTCCGGCCTTCCGCGATCTTCGTGACGCTTGCGCTTACGGCAGCAATACCGTGTCGATGACGTGGATCACACCGTTGCTGGCGCCCACATCAGCCGAAATCACGTTGGCACCGTTCACGGTGACGCCGTCGC
>JAZBOT010000150.1:0-14337 GCA_036351295.1 Gammaproteobacteria bacterium
CAGCACCACCGCCCTGTTCGTGGGTATGCGCGGGAAGCGCATCAGCCCGCGTTCGCTGCAGGCGATGGTGCGCCGCCGTGCCGCCGCGGCCGGACTGCCGCAGCGGGTCTATCCGCATTTATTTCGGCACAGTTTCGCCACGCACATGCTGGAGTCATCGGGCGACTTGCGCGGTGTGCAGGAGATGCTGGGGCATGCCGACATCAGCACCACCCAGATCTACACGCATCTTGATTTTCAGCATCTTGCCCAGATATACGATAAAGCGCACCCGCGCGCGCGGCGCCAGACAGACAAATAAGCGGGCCATAGCCCGCGCGAGACTTCCAGAGGAATCCGCTATGCAGCAATACCGTGGCACGACCATAGTGTCGGTTCGCCGCAATGGCATCGTCGCCATTGCCGGCGACGGGCAGGTCAGCCTGGGCAATACGATTATGAAGGGCAATGCCCGCAAGGTGCGCACACTCGCGGGCGGGCGCGTGCTCGCGGGCTTCGCCGGCGGCACTGCGGATGCGTTCACGCTGTTCGAGTTGTTCGAAGCCAAGCTGGAGCAATACGGCAACCTGACCCGGGCGGCTATCGAACTGGCCAAAGACTGGCGCACCGACCGGCGCTTGCGGCGTCTCGAGGCGTTGCTGTGTGTCGCTGATGCCGAGGCCTCGCTGATCATTTCCGGCAACGGCGACGTGATTCAGCCGGAGGACGACCTGATGGCCATCGGCTCAGGTGGCTCGTTCGCCCAGGCTGCGGCGCGGGCTTTGCTGGATCACACCGAACTCGGCGCTGAGGTGATCGTCACCAGCGCCCTGCAGATAGCGGCGAGCATCTGCGTGTACACGAACGACAACATCGTTGTTGAGACGCTCAACAGCGACTAAAGGAAACCCTCATGTCGCAAATGACCCCTCGCGAAATTGTGCAGGAGCTTGACAAGCACATTGTTGGCCAGACCAAGGCCAAACGTTCGGTAGCGATCGCTTTGCGCAATCGCTGGCGGCGTATGCAGGTTGAACCGGAGCTGCGCAACGAGATCACGCCAAAGAATATTCTGATGATGGGGCCTACCGGTGTCGGTAAGACCGAGATTGCGCGGCGTCTGGCGCGGCTGGCGCGCGCGCCCTTTATTAAGGTCGAGGCCACCAAGTTCACCGAGGTAGGTTACGTGGGCCGCGAGGTCGACAGCATTATCCGTGACCTGATGGACGTCGCGATCAAACTCACCCGTGAAGTCGAGATGGACAAGGTGCGACATCGCGCCGAGGATGCCGCCGAGGATCGCGTGCTCGACGTGTTGCTGCCGCCCCCGGCCCATGCTGATGGCAGCAGCCCGGAATCCGACACCCGCCAGAAATTTCGCAAAAAGCTGCGGCAGGGCGAGCTGGATGACCGCGAAATAGAAATCGAGCTGCAGGCCCCGCAGATCGGGGTGGAAATCATGGCGCCCCCGGGCATGGAGGAGATGACCAGCCAGTTGCAGGGCATGTTCCAGAGCATGGGTCAGGGACGCAGCCAGACCCGCAAGCTGCCCGTTAAAGAGGCCCTCAAACTGCTGACCGAAGAGGAGGCCGCCAAGCTCGTCAACGAAGATGACATCAAGGAGACCGCACTTGAAGCGGTAGAGCAGAACGGGATTGTCTTTATCGACGAGATCGACAAAGTGGCCCGCCGGTCGGATGCCCAGGGTGCCGACGTGTCCCGTGAGGGCGTGCAGCGTGACCTCCTGCCGCTGGTAGAGGGCAGCACCATCAGCACCAAGTACGGCATGGTCAAGACAGACCATATCCTGTTCATTGCTTCGGGTGCCTTTCACACGGCCAAGCCCTCTGACCTCATCCCCGAGCTGCAGGGCCGGTTCCCAATCCGCGTGAACCTCGATGCGCTGACCAGCGACGATTTTGTCCGCATCCTCACCGAGCCGGATGCGTCGCTCACCGAGCAATACACGGCGCTGATGCAAACCGAGGGTTTGCAGCTGGAGTTCACGGTGGACGGTGTAGCCCGTATCGCCGAGACGGCGTTCCGCGTAAACGAGCGCACCGAAAATATTGGCGCCCGGCGGCTGCACACCGTGCTGGAACGGTTGCTTGAAACCGTCTCGTATGAAGCCGCGGATCGCAGCGGCCAGACCACCGTGATTGATGCGGCTTATGTTGATGCGCAGCTCGGCGAGCTCGCGCAGGATGAAGATTTGAGTCGCTATATCCTGTAAGCGACTGTCCCGGTGCCGGCCGCGGTATGCCGGGACGGCGCACTGGCGTAGAATCGCCGCATGAGCGAGCAGGAGCCAGCAACAACGCACTTCGGTTTCGAGACCGTGCCGGCGGCCGAAAAGGCCTCCCGGGTTCGTGCTGTATTTGACTCGGTCGCCAGCCGGTACGACATCATGAACGATCTGATGTCACTGGGAACGCACCGTGCGTGGAAGGCTTTTATGCTGAACCGCACGGGACTGCGGCCCAGTGACTCTGCGCTTGATGTGGCCGGCGGAACGGGTGACATCACGACCGGCCTCGCCCGCCAGGTGGGTCAGGACGGTCTCGTGCTGCATACCGACATTAACGCCGCCATGCTTGGCGTCGGCAGTGACCGCTTACTCAACAAGGGCATAAGTGCCAATGTGTGTTCGCTCGTGGCGAACGCCGAGCAGCTGCCGCTGGCGTCCGCCAGCATGAACTGCGTCACCATCGCTTTCGGGCTGCGCAACGTGACCGACAAGAGCCGCGCGCTGGCCGAAATGGCCCGGGTGACGCGCCCGGGCGGTCGGGTGCTGGTTCTCGAGTTCTCCACGCTGGTGGCGAAATGGCTGCAGCCGGTCTATGACACCTACTCGTTCAAGATACTGCCTGCGCTGGGGAAGCTGGTAGCCGATGACGCCGACAGCTACCGGTATCTCGCGGAATCGATACGTATGCATCCCGATCAGGAAAGCTTGCGCGACATGATGAATGCAGCCGGGCTTGAGGACACTCACTATTTTAATCTCAGCGGCGGCATCGTCGCGCTGCACGTGGGGTACCGTTACTGATGCTGTTTGATTTGCTGAGCAAGCCGGCGGGCTTCTGGTTGGCACGGGGCGTTGGGGGCTCGACGACCGCGCAGGCGCTGTGTGAGCGCCTGGAGGGCAAGGTGCTGCAGATCGCGACGGGCGTTGACAGCCTCAATGCCTATCTCCAGGTTCGTGATGGCGAGCTGCAGCTGCAGCCCGGCATGGCGGCCGCACCCGATGCGGTGCTTACGGGCTCGCCGTTCGGGTTAGCCCGCCTGGGCGCAGGCGATGACCCGCAGGCGTTGATTCGCGGGGGTCATGTGCGGCTGACCGGTGACGAAGAGATCGCCGCTGAGTTTCAGGTCTTGCTGGACCGGGTCCGGCCCGACTGGGAAGACGAACTGGCCCAGTGGGTGGGTGACGCACCGGCACATCAATTGGGTCGCGTCGCTCGCGGCACGGTCGGCTGGCTCGACAAAGCCGCCACCAGTCTGAGCCGCAGCGCCGGCGAGTACCTCACGGAGGAGTCGCGCAGTGTCGCGGCGGCCGCTGAGATCGAGGCGTTCTGTGCCGAGGTCGATGACCTCGCCGCGGCAGTAGATCGCGCGGCGGCTCGCCTGCGTTTGTTGCAAGCCGCGCGCAACGCCTCCTGAGGCTCGACTCATGCGGTTGCGCTTGTTTTTCCGGTTGCTCGCGATTCAGCGCGTGCTGGTGCGGCACGGTCTCGACGACCTGATCGCTTCGACCCACCTGCTGCGGCCGTTCCGCTATGTGTTCTTGCTGTCGCCATGGACCTGGGGGCAGCGCAAGTCAGCGGCACCGCGCGCCGTGCGTATTCGCGAGGCATTGCAGGAGCTCGGCCCCATCTACGTGAAATTCGGCCAGTCGGTATCGACGCGGCAGGACATTTTGCCGCCGGATATCGGCGCGGAACTCTCCAAGCTGCAGGACCAGATGCCGCCGTTCCCGCCGGATGAGGCGCTGGCGCAGATACAGCGCATTTACGGCAAGCCCGCCAGCGAGGTGTTCGCCGAGTTTGATCCCAACGCCCTGGCAGCCGCTTCAATCGCGCAGGTGCACGTCGCGCGCCTGCACAGCGGCGCCGAAGTCGTCGTCAAGCTGCTGCGTCCCGGGGTGCGTCAACAAATTGAGCAGGATCTCGAAGTGATGTATGCGGTTGCGCGGCTGGCGCGGCGCTACTCGCGTGACGCCCGCCGCCTGCGACCGGTCGAGGTGGTGGGCGAGTACGAGCGAACCATACTGAATGAGCTCGACCTGATGCGCGAGGCGGCCAACGCGTCGCAGATACGCCGCAATTTCGAGGGGTCCGAGCAGCTGTATGTGCCGGAAGTGTATTGGGACTTCTGTCGTTCAGAAGCCATGGTGATGGAGCGGATTTACGGCGTACCGGTCAACGACATGGCCGCGCT
This sequence comes from Gammaproteobacteria bacterium, assembly GCA_036351295.1. Classification (GTDB taxonomy): domain Bacteria; phylum Pseudomonadota; class Gammaproteobacteria; order Steroidobacterales. The sequence continues at coordinate 4,420 of JAZBOT010000150.1, forward strand.
GCGCAGGGCGGGCGCCGACATCCCCAAGCTGGCCGCGAATGGCGTGGAGATTTTTTTCACGCAGTGCTTTCGGCATAACTTTTTTCATGCGGATATGCATCCGGGCAATATTTTTGTCGATATTTCTGATCCGCGTAATCCGAAGTACGCGGCCGTCGACTTCGGTATCGTCGGCACGCTCGATGACCGCGATCGCCGGTATCTGGCCGAGAATTTCCTGGCGTTTTTCGACCGTGACTACCACCGGGTTGCGCGCCTGCACATTGATTCCGGATGGGTTCCTCCCGGCACCCGTGTCGACGAACTGGAGTCCGCGGTGCGCACGGTCTGCGAGCCGATATTTAACAAGCCGCTGAAGGACATTTCGTTTGGCCAGGTGCTGGTGCGCCTGTTTGCAATAGCGCGGGCCTTCAATATGGAAGTGCAGCCGCAGCTGGTCTTGCTGCAGAAAACCTTGCTGAATATTGAAGGCCTGGGGCGGCAGCTTTATCCTGAACTCGACCTCTGGCAGACCGGCCAGCCGGTGCTGCGTGAATGGATGGCGGAGCGCACCGGGCCGCGGGCCATGGCCCGGCGCATCAAGCAGGAATTGCCCGAGATTCGCTACATGCTGGATCGCCTGCCGACCGTCGCGCGGCGGGTGGTTGACCGCCTGGAAGACGAGACGCGGCCGCTCGGACCTGACCCCCGGCTGATGCTGCAAGTGGCGCGCGGCCGTTATGCCTTGTTTACCGGCGCGGCGCTGCTGGTTGCGGCGGCGCTGCTGGTAGGGCTGCGTGCGGAGCCGGTCTGGGCGGGCTGGGCACTCGGCGCCATCGCTGCGGGGCTGCTGCTGGCCGGCCGGCCCCGGCTCTGACCGCCGGGCGGCTTGGCAGGCTTGGCCGATTGCCGCAGAATAGCGCCCTAGAGGATGCTAGACTTAACTGTCAGCCGTTGACAGCATCGCGGTAGCGAACAACAAGAACAACGCCGTAACTTTGAGGGTGATTGCATGAGCCGTATCGACAGCGCCAACCAGATGTTTGCCGAAGAAGAAGAGGCGAAGATCGACCTGACCCCGATGCTGGACGTCGTGTTCATCATGCTGATCTTTTTCATCGTCACGGCCAGCTTTATCAACGAACTCGCCCTCGATGCCAACAAGCCGCCGGATGTCGAGATCACGACCGAAGATTCCAAGTCCATCGCGATTGTCATCCGCGCGAACGACGAAATTCAGATTGACCAGCTGACCATCGACAAGCGCGCCGTGGCGGCCCAGATTATCCGCCGCAAGGCCGAGAACCCCAAAGCGGCCGTCTCGGTGCTGGCGCATTCCAAGTCGCGTGCCGATACGCTGGTCAGCGTCATTAACTCGATTAAAGAAGCGGGCATAGACGAGTCGGTGCCCGTTAACGAGCTGAAGGACTAGTCTCGTCCGGGCGCTTCCCGGACCGACACCGAACCACCAGCTGGCAGGTACTGACTATGCAGGGCATGGAACCCGTCGCGATCGTGACCATGCTGATACTGCTGCAGTATTTCATCTTTGTCCTCCAGGTCGGCAGAGCCCGGGTCAAGCACGGGGTCAAGGCACCCGCCATTACCGGAGCCCCCGAGTTTGAGCGGGCCCTCAGGGTGCAGCAGAACACGCTGGAGCAGCTGATCGTCGCGCTACCCGCCTTGTGGCTGTTCGGGTGGTACCTGAGCCCGCCGGTAGCCGCAGGTCTGGGGCTGGTCAACATGTTGGGGCGCGGACTGTATAGCCGCGATTATCGTCGCGACCCGGCCGCGCGCGGGCGCGGTTTTGCCATCAGTCAGCTGGCCCAGCTGGTGCTGGTACTGGGCGCCCTGGCCGGGCCGGCGCTGAGTTGGTTTGGCATCATCTAGTTTGGCAACCATCGCTATCCGGCGTGGCTCGTGAATCCTACTGATTACTTTGCCGGCGCAGCTTTTGGCGGTCCCGGCTGGCTGCGCTGGGCCATGCTCGGCGTGCTCCTGCTCGCAGTGGCACTGGGCGCGGTGTTCTTTGCCGAAAAACCCAAGCATGCGCCGCAGGTCTACAGTCCGCGGCTGGCCTGGCTGCGGGCCTGGCTTTACTACTGCATCGTCATGGTCTTCGGCTGGGTGACCGGCGTGCTCGGCTATGTGCTGGAGCAGCCGCTGGTTGCGCCCGGCCGCACCGACGACACCGCTTGGCTGGTGCTGGTAACGCTGTGCTGGGTAGCGGCCGTCTGGGGCTACGTTTACTGGTGGCCGCGCGGCACGCTCACGCACGGCCGCAGGCTGTACCTGCTGCCGACGCTGGTGCATGGCACGCTCTGGGGTGTCAGCGGCGGTCTGCTGTATTTGTCGGTCTACGCGTTGCTGGAGCAGTTTCAGCTGCCCGCGCTCGTCAACGCCGTTTTGCTGGTGCTCATTCTCTCTGTCTACAGTCCCAACTACCAGCTGGGCTGGTGGGATATCTACGTGTCGCCGCCCCACAATATTCGCGCCACCAACAACGGCAAGGTCGCGTTTGCGCACCAGCCGTTCCTGCTGGTCACGCTAACGCTTTTCGTGGCCTACGGGGATGCCGCGATGTACATGTTGCTGCTGACCTTCGCCCTTGCGGCCTCCGCCGTCGCGATGCGGTTTCCGCCGTTCTGGCTGCCCGACGGGGGCCCGGTGTCGCGCGAGACGGCGCTGGGCGACTAGCGCCGCGCAGAGTCTTTAGCGTGGAACCTGTCAATCTCGTCCTCGCTGCGGCGGCCATCGCGCTGGGTGCCATAGTCCAGAGCATCAGCGGGGTCGGGGGCGGGTTTATCATGGTGCCATTGCTGGCCATGATCGACGTCGGTTACCTGCCCGGACCCATGATATTCGCCACGCTGGCACTGTCCACGTTGATGGCCTGGCGGGAGCGCGCGGCTATCGACCAGCTCAATGTCGGGTGGATTGTGCTGGCGACACTGCCCGGCGCTGCGCTCGGCTCATGGCTGCTGACCCGGGTGCCGGCCGACCGCCTGGGGCTGATTTTCGGCAGCATGATTCTGTTGGCCATTGTGATCTCCACGCTCGGGCTTAAACCTGCACTGAACCGCGCCACCGCCGTTGCGGCCGGGTTTGTTGCCGGCACGATGGGCGCGAGTTCCGGCATTGGTGCACCGGCCATTGCCGTCCTGTACCAGGACAAAACCGGTGCCGGCATTCGCGCAACCCTCGCGCTGATCTACACCCTGTGCTCGCTGTTGATTGTTGGTGTGCTCGCGGTCTTCGGCAAGTTCGACTGGCAGGGCGTCCAGACCGGCTTTTTGCTGATGCCCGGTATGATTCTGGGCTATCTGCTGTCGCGGCCGCTGGCCGGCCGGCTTGGTCAGGGCACGGCTGCGCGCTACGGGGTGCTGGCAGTGTCGGCGGCGGCAGCACTGACACTCATTGTCGACAGCCTGTAAGCTTGGCGGCTACACACGTTATTGGTAAGCACTGACCCTGAAGAGTCCCGACTTGACGCAACCCACAGAGATACTGGAGTTCTGGTTTGCGGACGCACTGAGCAGTCCGGCCGCGGCAGCTGAACGCAACGCCTTCTGGTTCAGGCCGAGTGCGGCTGTCGACCGCCTGATCTGGGAACGTTACGGCGATCTCGTGGTCGACGCTGCAGCCGGCCGTTACGACGACTGGACCGCAACGGCGCACGGCAGGCTGGCGCTGATCCTCGTGCTCGACCAGTTCCCGCGCAACATCTACCGCGGCACGGCCGAGGTATTCCGGTTTGACCGGGTTGCCATGGGTCTCGCTGAAGCCGGCGTCAAACGCGGGCATCTGGCCGGCCTTGCGGTGCCGGAACAGGCTTTTATGCTCATGCCGTTCCAGCACAGTGAAGATATCGACGAGCAGCGGGCCGGTGTTAAGTTAATGCAAGCTCTTGTGGCCGAGTCCCCGGAGGACTGGCGGCCGCTGGCCCAGGGCTACGCCGACTACGCGGTTCTGCACCACGACATCATCGCGCAATTTGGCCGCTTTCCGCATCGCAACCAGGTGCTGGGGCGCGCATCAACCCCGGCTGAAACCGCGTACATGGCTGCCGGCGGCGAAACATTTGGACAGGCCGGCTGACGGCCCCTTCCCGGCGGCGGAGGAAGATTCGAGCGCGGGTTACTTTCTGGTAGCATTACGCCCCCCAAACGGGCAGGAGACGCTGCGTTGCGCTCAGTGCTAAGAGCAAAAATCCACAACGCCACTGTGACTCAGGCAGACCCTGATTACATTGGCAGCATCACGATCGATCGCGACCTGATGGATCGGGTTGACCTGTGGCCCAATGAAAAGGTGCTGGTTGCCAGCAAAACCTCCGGGTCGCGGCTGGAAACCTACGTGCTGGAAGGCGAGCGCGGCTCCGGTTGCATCTGCATGAACGGCCCGGCGGCCCACCTGATTGCCGCGGGTGACGTGGTTGTCATCATGGCCTTTGAGCTGACCGCAACCCCTGTGGATGCCAAGGTTATTTTTGTCGATGAAAATAACCGGTTCATCAGCTTTCTCGCAGAAAAAGAGCACACTAAAATCTAGAGCCCCCCGGGCAACGAAATCACTGTATATAGCTTGATACGGACGGCACAGGAACATGAGAACCGATATCAATGAGCTGCTGGCGAGCCGAGAAGTCAGTTTGCGGGACTTCGGGCTCACCTTTGCCCGACTGATTGCGGCCCTGGCCGTTGACCCCCACGGCTATTTCGAGAAGAAATACATCGCCCGCATTGAGGGCTCGCAGTCCGACTACGAGATTGGTGGGGTGCTGGCGCAGCTGGTGCAGTGGGCGGTCAGCTCGGCCGTCACCGATGCTCAGCGCGAACGGCTCGATCACGATTTGTCGGCGCAGGGTTTGCCGTCTGTGGCCGATCTGCGCGTGTCGCTGTTGCCCTGACAACTTGTGCTCGACCACGTAACTCTGCCCGTCAGCCGCGTCGATGTCAGCGCGCGCTGGTACACAGCGGCGCTGCGGCCGCTCGGCATGACCCTGCTGGCCAGCAGTCAGGACTCCGCGAGTTTTGGCATCGGTCGAATGCCCTATCTGACCCTGCGCCGCTGCTCCGGCAGGCCAGCCTCAGTGCACCTCGCCTTTACTGCGGCGGATCGCCCGCAGGTCAATGACTTTCACGCGGCGGCAGTAGCGGCCGGTGGCGTCGACAACGGCGCGCCGGGTCTGCGGCCCGACTATCACGCGCATTATTTCGGCGCGTTTGTGCTGGATCCCGACGGGCACAATATCGAAGTGGTGCGCCACGCCGCCGAGCATCCTTTGCCGTAACCGTTTCGTCGGCTTTGCCGCAGTATCGCAGCTGGTGCAGGCCTGGTGGCTGTGCTGCCATTGTTCTATGACCCGGCACACTCTTGCAGGCCGCATGCGGCTGGCGCTGCGTGCTATGTTGCGCCGCAATCAAATCCCCGGCTTCGACCAGCTGGACTGGCCGGCCAGGCAGCGGTTGAGTGCACGTGCACTGCTGCTGTTCTGCGGCACGGCGCTGTGCGCGCGGCTCGTGGCGTGGACGCTGATCTGGTGGCTGGCGGCCGTCAACCTTGCCTGGCGCTTTGACTTTTCACGCGCAACGACCGACTACCTGCTGCTGGTGCCGCTCCTCTGGCTGCTGCCGGGCGGCGCGCTGGGTCGCCGCGTCTGCATCAACCGGCTGCTGGGGCCACACTGGCCGCTGGAGTAGTGCACACAACAAATCTTGGGTCGGCGGCCGCAGCGGTGGTGTAATAGCCGCATGAAAACATTACTCAAATGGGTGGCTGTGGCTTTCGGCACGATGGTGGTTCTGAGTATCGCCCTCGGCCTGCTGGTGCTGCTGCTGGTGGATCCCAACGACTACCGCGAACAGATTGCCGCGGCGGTTGAGGAGCAGACCGGGCGCAAGCTCACCATCGACGGTGAGCTCGACCTCGAAGTATTCCCGTGCTGTGGAGTAGGCCTCGGGCCGCTGGCGCTCGGTAATCCGCCCGGCTGGCAGCAGCAGAAGTTTGCCGAGGTCGGTCGCGCCGAAATTGATGTCAAGGTGCTGCCGCTGCTGTTGCGCCAAGAGCTGCAGGTGGGCGAGATTCGCCTCGAAGGTCTGGAGCTGCGCCTCATCCGGCGCAGCGATGGCCTCACCAACTGGGAGTTCGACAGTGACTCCGCAGCGGATGATGATGCGGACGGCGACGATCCGGAGTCTGCCGAGCCCCGCCTCGATATCGCCGGCATCCGTGTGACCAACGGCAAAATTGAATACGTCGACAACACAGCCGGGGACCAAATCCGCCTGGCCAATATCAATCTTGAGGCCGGCCGCATCCGCAGCGGCGTGCCTTTTGAGTTCAGCGCCGGCGTTGATGCTGATGGTCTGCTGGAGGATACGAATGCCCGCGTGCGGCTGACGGCAACCGCGGAGCTGCCGGAGCAGGAGGTGGCGGCGCTGCTTACTGATATCGAGCTGACAGTCACCGCCAGCGGCCCGGACCTGCCGGACTCCGGCGCCGAGGTTACGCTGTCAATGGAGCGCGTCAGCGGCCTGGGGGCAGACGTGGTGCAGGTGGATGGTCTGGAGCTTGATATCGTGGCGGACGCCATGCGCGCGCAGCTGAGCGGCGCCGGCCAACTAGCAGGCACGGAACCCCGGTTCAGTGGCAAGCTGAGTATCCCGCCGTTTGCGCTCCGCAAGCTGCTGGACAGCCTCGGCGATACTCCGGTTGCGACGGCAGACCCGGACGCGCTGAGCCGCTTTGAGCTGACCGGCGACTGGGCGGTCCGGGGTGACACGGCGGTAGTTGAGAACCTGGCCGGGCAGCTCGACCAGACCCGCCTTAGCGGCTTCCTGAAGGTGCTGAGTATCGAGCGTGAGGCGCTTGGCTTTGACCTGCAGCTGGACACCCTGGATGCTGACCGCTACCTGGCACCCGCGGACGAAGCCGACGGCGGCGCCGCTGCGGCGAGCAGCGGCGACGAGCAACTCGATCTGCCGCTGAATCAGCTGCGGGCGCTCGACCTGAACGGTCGGCTGCGGATTGGCGCGCTGACCTTCTCCGGTGCGCGCCTCGCCGACGTGGACGTCACCATCGGCGCTGACACCGGCCTTATCGCGCTTCAACCCCTGACCGCCAAACTGTATGGCGGTACCTACGCCGGCAATGTGCGCCTCAACGTGCGCGGCAACGTGCCCCGCCTCGCCGTGAACGAGCGCTTGCGCAACGTGCAGGTGCGAGACTTGCTGGGCGACGTGGGCTCGGCAGCCCCGCTGAGCGGCCTGGCGAATCTCACCATTCAGGGTGACGCGGCGGGCAATACCGTCAATGCGCTGATCAGTCAGTTACAGGGTGATGTGAAGTTTGACCTGCAGGACGCCACTTATAGCGGGGCCGACCTGTGGTACGAGATTCGCAAGGCACGCGCCCTCATTAAACAGGAGCCTGCGCCGGCCGCCCCGGCCAACCCGGTTACCCGGCTGCAGACCCTTGCGGGCAGTCTGCAATTTGCTGACGGCAAACTGCAGAACCGTGATTTCGCCGCGGCCATGGAGTTCTTGCAGCTGAGCGGCAGCGGCGCGGTGAATCTGCTTGACGGGTCACTCGACTACGGGCTGCGGGCGCGGGTGACCGAAACCCCTGTGTTTGCCGATGGCACCCGCCTCGACAAGCTCACGGGCCTGACCCTGCCAGTCAGCGTTACCGGCACGCTGACAGCGCCTGAAATAGGCGTTGACGCGCAGGGCCTCGCCACTGAGCTGTTGCAGCAGAAAGGGCGTGAAAAGCTGCTGGAAAAGCTGGGGCTCGACGCTGAAGCCGAAGCGGAGCCCGGCGCAGACGGCGCGACCGAGCCCGCGGCTGACCCTAAAGATGAAGCCAAAGATCGCGTAAAAGATAAACTGCGCGACCTGCTCGGCGGGTGAGGGCAGCACTGACAGGGTGTCTGGCAGGGCTGCTCTGCATCTGCGCCCTGCCGGGACGTGCCGCCGAAGTGGTCAGCCTGGACGTGCAGCGCAGCGGCGGGCGCCTGCAGGTGCGTTCCGAAATGCTCATCGATGCGCCGCAGCCACTGGTGTTCGCGGCTTTGTCCGACTACGAGCGGTTTGCCGAACTAAGTTCGCGCTACCGCGAGAGCCGCTTCGCAGAGCCGGCCGCAGACGGCACGCCGCGTGTTTATACGCGCATGGAAGGTTGCGTGCTGTTTTACTGCCAAAGCATCTCCCGGCACGCCCGGTTGTATACCGACAGCCCGCATACGATCCGTGCCGAGGTGGAGCCGGAGCAGAGCGATTTCGATTACGGTCTTGAAAACTGGCAGTTGGCAACAGTGGCCACGCCCGCCGGTCAGCGCACCCAGGTGCTCTACACCCACGAATTCGACCCCCGCTTCTGGGTGCCGCCGGTGCTGGGCGTCTGGGCGATCAAGCGGGCGCTGGAAAAAGATGCGCTGAAAGCCGCAACGCGTATCGAGAGGTTAGCGCTGAGTGAACCGCGCCAGTCAGCTACCTGATCCGGCGGTCAGCGCAGCCCGGCTCGGGCCGCAGCTGCTGGCGTGGTGGGATGAGCACGGCCGCAAGCACCTGCCGTGGCAGCAGGAGCCGACACCCTATCGCGTGTGGGTGTCGGAGATCATGCTGCAGCAAACGCAGGTGGCCACCGTCGAGCGCTACTACACGCCGTTCATGCGGCGCTTTCCGGACGTGGCCGCACTGGCGGCCGCCCCGCAGGACGAGGTGCTGCATCACTGGTCAGGCCTCGGCTACTACAGCCGCGCGCGGAATCTGCACAAGGCCGCGCAGGTTATCGCGGCGGATTGCGGCGGCGTGCTGCCGGTCACGCTCGATGGGCTGATGGCGCTGCCCGGCATCGGCCGCTCTACCGCCGGCGCCATACTGGCTTTATCCGGCGACCAGCGGCACCCGATCCTCGACGGCAACGTCAAACGGGTGCTGGCGCGCTTCTTCGCTGTCGAAGGCTGGAGCGGCAGCACGCCAAACCTGAAGTTGCTGTGGGCGCATGCTGAAGCCTGCACGCCGCAGACCCGCGTGGCCAACTACACCCAGGCCATCATGGACCTCGGCGCTACGCTGTGCAGCCGGTCGCGGCCCGCCTGCGCCTTGTGCCCGTTGCGCACCGATTGCCGCGCGTACACCACCAACCGGGTCAGTGCGATTCCTGCACCCAAGCCGCGCCGGCAAGTGCGGCCACAGCGCAGCGCAGTGCTTGTGATGGCCCGCCGGGGGCCGCACGAGGTGCTGCTGGAGAAGCGTCCGGCCAGCGGCATCTGGGGCGGACTGTGGAGTTTTCCCGAGTTTGCCGATCTCGACGCCGTTGCGGAGTGGGTGCAATCCCGGTTCGGCGCGGGGGCGGCCCCGCCGCGCGTCTGGGATGCCGTGACGCACAGTTTCAGTCATTTTGACTTCGAAATGACGCCGGTCGAAATCGAGGTGCGGGCAGCCGAGGCGGTCGTCATGGAAGCCGGTCGATGGCTCTGGTATAACACCCGCAACCCCGAAAACGTGGGCCTCGCGGCCCCCGTTGCCAAATTACTGCGGGCCCTGGCCGACTCTTAAAAGAGTGCAGCCCGTTAACCATCAGGACACCGCCATGAGCCGCACCGTAACCTGCATACTGCTTGGGGGCGAAAAGCCCGGACTCGACCGCCCGCCGTATCCCGGCGAGCTGGGGCAGCGCATCTTTGAGAACGTGTCGAAGGAAGCCTGGCAGCAGTGGCTGAGCCATCAGACCATGCTGATTAATGAGTATCGGCTGGTGCCGATTGAGCCCAAAGACCGCAAATACCTTGAGCAGGAAATGGAAAAGTTTTTTTTCGAGGGCGGCTCCGCAGCGCCGGGCGAGTACGTCCCCAAGTAGCGCCGCGGCGGGACCACGGGCTGCCGCTTGACTCGCTGCACCCGCGCCGGTCTAATACCCGTCCTCGCAGGGCATCCG
>JAZBOT010000151.1:0-4057 GCA_036351295.1 Gammaproteobacteria bacterium
CGGAGTGAACGCCACCTGCAGGCACGTCAGCTCCGCGAGCCGTTCGCCCACGACCTGACTCGGCGGCCCCATCAGCACGCCGGTCGCAAACCCAAACAACACGAAGCCCAGCAGCGCCGCGCCGCCAAACAGCCAGTGCGCATTGGGGCGGAGCATCAGTGCCCGCATGGTTCCCCCTCGTGGCCAACGGCATTATTACGCGATGATCCGGAACAAATAGCAAACGGACTCTAAATAAGGCCAATGAAGGCCTGTAGCGCAGCGGGGTTCGCCACACCGCTCAGATCACCCGGGTCCGCGCCGTGCATTACGGCGCGGACGGCGAGTTCAACAGCCTTGCCGCTGCGTGTTTGCGGGATTTCAGGCACGGCGAAGATATGCGCGGGCACGTGGCGCGGACTCGCGTCGCGCCGAATTCGGGCAGCGATGCGGGCGCGCAGCGTGTCATCCAGCTGCACCCCCGCGTCCAGCACGACAAACAGCACGATCTGTTCATCCCCGTCGGCCCGGTGGCCGACCGCGAGCGCGTCGCAAATCTCTGCCAGCGCCAGCGCGGGACCGCACACCTCGGCCGTACCAATGCGCACACCTCCCGGATTGAGCGTTGCGTCTGAGCGCCCCAGAATCTGCAATCCGCCGTGGGGTGTCCAGCAGGCAATGTCGCCCTGACACCAGCAGTGCTTAAAGCGGCCAAAATAAGCGTCACGATAGCGCGCCCGGTCCGGGTCATTCCAGAAGCGAATCGGCATGGACGGAAACGGCTGTGTGCAGACCAGCTCGCCATTGCCTGCCGGCAGGGCAGCCCCCTCGTCGTCCAGCACCGCAACGGCCATGCCGAGCCCCGCACACTGAATTTCACCACGGTAGACCGGTAACCAGGGGTTGCCGAGCACAAAGCACGAAATGATGTCGGTGCCGCCGGAAATCGACGCAACCTGCACCGCGGGCCCCAGTTGCTCGGCCACATAATCGTAGCTGGTCGCCGGCAACGGCGCGCCGGTGGACAGCACCGTGCGCAGCTGCGGCAGGTGCAGCTCTGAACCCAGCCGCGGGTGCTGCGTCGCCGTGGCCGCGAGGAAGCGCGGGCTGGTGCCGAACACCGTCACGCGCTCGGCGCCCAGGCGACGCCACAAATCCACGGGCCTCGGGTAGGCCGGGGAGCCGTCGTAGAGCACAACCGTCGCTCCGGAAGCCAACGCGCTAACCAGCCAGTTCCACATCATCCAGCCGCAGGTGGTGAAATACAGCAGGCGATCGGCGGCGCCGAGATCCGTGTGCAGCACATGCTCTTTCAGATGCTGGAGCAGCGTACCGCCGGCGCCATGAACGATGCATTTGGGCTTGCCGGTCGTTCCCGACGAGAACAGGATGCACAGGGGATGGGCGAACGGCAGCGGGGTAAACTCAGTCACCGGGCCGGCATTGAACAGCGCCGCAAAGGGTTGCCCGCCCGGCGGCATGTCGGCCGCGGACTCAGCGTCGAGGAACGGCACGACAAACAGCGCCGGGTCGCCCGGCAACGCCGCATGAATGACTGCCAGTGACTCGCTGCAACCGTGGCGGCGGCCGGCGTAAACATAGCCATCGCAGCCAATCAGCACGCGCGGTGCAATCTGCGCGAAGCGGTCGATAACCGCCTGGCTGCCGAAATCCGGCGAACAGGAACTGAACACAGCGCCGACGGTTGCAGCCGCCAGCAGCGCTACGACCGCCTCGAGGCAATTCGGCAGCACCGCCGCGACGCGGTCCCCCGGCTGCACGCCCAGTGAACGCAGCCCGCCGGCCGCGCGCAGCACCATCTGGCGCAGCTCAGCGCGTGAAACCTCGCGACGGCGGCCGCGCTCATCCAGCACCACCAGGGCGGCTGCCGGTAAATCCGGACGCAACAGGTGCTCGGCGTAGTTAAGCGTCGCTCCCGGGAACCATACGGTATCGAGCATGTGCTCGCCGCACTCGACTACCGTCACCGGCGGGGTGGAAAACTTGACGCCGCAAAACTCGGCCACGGAGGCCCAGAAAGCTGCCGGTTCGGCCAGCGACCAGCGCTGCAGCTCGGCATAGTCGCCGGCGGCGGACGCGGGCGCATACTTTTCGGCAAAGCGCGTCAGCGCCGCGCTGTTGCGCCCGGCGGCTGTTGGCCGCCAGATTACCCCGTCATCGGCCGTCATCGCTTCCCGCCAACATTAAGTTAAGTCGAAATATTTGTCCTGCGGCTGTAACGATAACGTAACGGCGCCTCGGTACAACAACGCTGTCTGACCTTTCAAAACAATCAGGATAGCAAGCCATGAGAAGCGCTCTTACGCTAGCGACCGCGCTGTCGGTCACCCTGCTGGCCGCAACACCGGCCAGCGCCCGGGGCTTCAACCCCACTTTGGAACTCAACGTACTCGGCACCTATGCATCGGGTGAATTTGACGAAGGCGCTGCCGAGATCGTCGCCTACGACGCCCGCACGCGGCGCGCCTTTGTGGTTAACGCCAACGACACGACCGTCGACGTGCTCGACCTCGCGGACCCGCGGAATCCCGCCAAGGTCGCCGCCATCCAGGTGACCGAAGTCACTGATGCGCTGGGCAACGCCAACAGCGTAGCCGTAAAGAACGGTCTGCTGGCGGTAGCGGTGGAACGCGACCCGAAGCAGCAGAACGGTATCGTCGCTTTTTATTCGACCTCGTCGCTGGCGCTGCTGGGCTTTGTCGAAGTCGGTGCGCTGCCGGATATGGTCACGTTCACCCCCGACGGCAAGCGCGTCCTGGTGGCCAACGAAGGCGAACCGGATGACGATTATGTGGTAGACCCGGAGGGCAGCGTCAGCATTATCGACCTGCGTCGCGGGATTGCCCGCGCCCGGGTGCGCACCGCGAGCTTCACCCGGTTTAACAAACAAGTGGACGAACTGCGCGCCAGCGGCGTTCGCATCTTTGGCCCCAACGCGACCGTCGCGCAGGATCTGGAGCCGGAATACATCACGACGGATGCCAGTGGCCGACTCGCCTATGTGGCGCTGCAGGAAAACAATGCTCTGGCCATCGTCGATATCCGCAAGGCCCGGGTGCTGAAAATCGTTCCCCTCGGCTTCAAGGATCACGCGGAACTCGGCAATGAACTCGATGCCTCGAATCGCGATGCCGGCATCAACATTCAAAACTGGCCGGTGCTGGGCATGTACCAGCCCGACAGCATCGATTCCTATACTTACCGCGGCAAGACTTACATCGTGACCGCCAATGAAGGCGATGCCCGCGATTACGATGGTTTCAGCGAAGAGGAACGCATGGGCGACCTGCCGCTGGACCCGAACGCGTTTCCGAATGCAGCGGAGCTGCAGCAGGACGAGAATCTCGGCCGCCTCAATTCCACCACCACGCTGGGCGACGCCGATGGCGACGGACTGTATGAGGAGCTCTATGCCTACGGTGCACGCTCGTTCAGCATCTGGGACGCTCAGGGCAACCTCGTCTGGGACAGCGGCAACGAACTGGAGTCGATCACCGCCAACCTGCTGCCCGATGACTTCAACTCGACGAACGACGAAAACGACTCGTTTGATAACCGCAGCGATGACAAAGGACCCGAGCCGGAGGGCCTGGTAATCGGTCGCTATTTCGGACGCACATACGCCTTTATCGGGCTCGAGCGGATCGGCGGCATCATGGTGTACGACATCACGCGGCCGACGGCGCCGGAATTCGTCACCTACACGAACAACCGCGATTTCAGCGTCGCGGACGCCACTAGCCCCGAAGCGGGGGATCTGGGCCCGGAAGGTCTGGAGTTCGTACCCTGGTTCCGCAGCCCGACCTGGCGCCCGCTGCTGATCGTTGGCAACGAGATCAGCGGCACCACCACGATCTACCAGCTGGATCTACGCTTCTAGCCCTGCGGCGGCAGCTGCTACGGTGCAGGTTGGAGAGGCCCTTTCAGGGCCTCTCTTTTTTTGCGCTAGTATTGAACTCCAATGCACACGGCTGACCTGCAGTTTCACATTATCTACACCCCGGACACGCTGGTACATCTCACACCGTTTGTCCTCAGCCTGCTGGAATTCAGCGAC
>JAZBOT010000152.1:0-11532 GCA_036351295.1 Gammaproteobacteria bacterium
AACGGGTGCGACCACCCGGCACCTGCTGACCACGCGTCGGGCTGCGCCGGCTGCTCCGTCACGGCAACCGCAGTTGTTCCTGAATGCCGGTTTTGTCTCGACGAATAACGTCAATAACACGGCCAATGATCCCGCCGCGGCGTTACTGCTGGAAAATCTGGGCTGTACGCTGCTCTGTAACACCAATTTCGATACCGGACGGGGATTCGCGATCGGCGAGACTGCCCTGACCATTCGGCCAAACTATCGCGAGGGGCCGCTGGGCGCGGGAGCTGCCGTGTTGAGCCTGCAGAACAATAACCTCGATGCGAGCTTTGCGGACTCGGGTCACTTCCTGGTTAACGTCGTCCCTATCCCGGCCGCTGTCTGGCTGTTCGCTTCCGGTCTGGGCTTTCTCGGCTGGTTCCGCGGCAGGCAGTCAGCCTGATTCAATCGCCTTACTCTGGACGCTCCATCACCATCATGCCGGGGTGATAGCGGTTCGGGGCCGGGGCAGGAAACAACGGTTCCCATTCCAGCTGCCCCTCATACGGGCGCTGCAGCGCGCCGTTGGTCAGGAACGCGGGGGTCAGCGCGTAGTCTTTGGTGCGATCAAACCGGAACGCATCCCGAGGAATGCCTTCGGCATCAAGCAGGCGGCCGAGATAGCTGTTAAACAATGACTCGGCGGCCCACGGAAACATGCCGTTGGGGTTGTGGTTGCGCACGGTATACCCCCGGTAACGCCCGAACTTGGCCATGACCTGGTGATAGAACAGCGAGCCGTACAGGAAGATGGCCTTGCCATTCGGTGCCAGGTGCTCGTCGAGCCCTCTGACAATAGAAAAGCCCAGGTCGCCGCGGTCGGTGAGCGCGCTGTTGGCGGCGGCATCCAGGTCGAGCGCAAACGGGGGATTGGAAATAATGATGTCAAACTGTTCGTCAGGCGCGATGACCGAGTACGCCGACATATCGTCCAGCGGCACGAGGCGTGCATCAATAACATCCGCAAAGCCCAGGTCTTTGGCATTGAGGCGGATGCTGGCAATCGCCTGCGGGTTGATATCGGTGGCCACCACCTTGCTCGCGCCCAGTTTGGCCGCGTACAGCGAAATAATGCCCGAGCCGGTGCCGATCTCCATCACGCGCGCGCCTTTAAACAGCGCGCTGTTGTCACCCATGACCGGCAGCACGATCCACTCGGCCTCGAAGGGGTTGAACACCCCCTGCATGACGGTGATCTCCGCACCGAGTCGAGGGGAGGGGAACAGCAGCGCGTCCTCACATTTAACGGTGTACAGCTCAGAGGTGTCGGCCTCGACGTCAGACTCGACGCACTCGGCGAATTTTTTCTGCAGCTTAGCGTGATAGCCCTCAGGATTCGGCTGCGGGCCACCGCCGCCCGCCGCGGCGCTGACCTTGCTCAGCACCGCCACGACCTGGCGTGCCGGAAACATGTCGCGCTTGGTCGTAACGACTCCGATAACAAAGACGCCGGCCAGCAACAACAGCAAAACTAGTCTAGACATGTTTAAAGGGCCTGTCCCCGGCATGAAGTCGTATGAAAAGTCGCTGGGCGATAATCCACCATATGTGTTCTACGCACAACCGCTGCACGATGAGCAGCGCACCGGGCACCAGCGCAGCTGACTGGCTGCGTTCGGTTACGGTCCGGGCGAAAGCGAGCCAGTAAAGCCGCCTAACGTTATGTAAAGTTAATTGAAAATTGCTATTGACGCGCCCTATAGAGGGGTGTTGAATGTCAGGTACTAAAAAAGATAAGCAGTGCTAAACGCTGTAAGCACAGTAATCGAGTCAGTCAGCGGCTAATCCAGCCGCCAAACCGATAAAGTTATGGCTCAGAATCAACAGGGTGGGAGAAACCATATGAAGACGTTCAGAATTGCGGGTGTAGTGGCAGTCGCGCTGGCGGCGTTTGCGGCGGCTCCGGCCAGCGCGCTGACAATTGCGTTAGAGACGTTTGAGACCGGCGCCAACGATTGGGTCACCGGCGCACGCACCGCACCGACCGAAGTCGCGAGCGGTGGCTGGGACGGCGGGGCGTACATCAGTTCAACTGCGGATATATCCACCAATACATCACCGTTTGGCTCGGCGCTGATTCAGTTCCGCTGCGAGGTCATTGCCGACGGCGCCAACTGCAGCGGGGGCGATTTCCAGGGCGACTGGATCGGTCAGCAAGTACTCACTTTGAGCTACTGGCTGCGCCACGATGCTGCCATCGCCTTGCAGCCCTACATTCGCATCCCTACGGGTGCTCCGAACGGCAACAACCCGGCGGCCAGTGCGATCAGTGCGGGGCTGGTGGCGCCCAATGTCTGGACGCAGGTAGTGATCGAGATTCGTGAGGACAACCCGGAATTCGATGCGGCTTTTGGCGGTTCCGGGTTTGCCGGCATATTCAGCAGCGTCAGCCGGCTGCAGCCCGGCGTGTTTTTCCCGTTTGGTGAGACCTATAGCGAAGCCGGCGTCACCTTTGACATCGATGACGTGCGGTTAACGGCCGTGCCGGTGCCCGCCGCGGTCTGGCTGTTTGGCTCGGCATTGCTGGGCCTCGGCTGGCGGCGTCGCCGCCAGTCTGCGACGGCTTAACCAACATTTGCTTTTAATAATAGTTTATAAGCAAATGAAAAATATAATAAAAACATCACTGGCGGTAGCGCTGATCGATACGTCTGCAAGCGCGGCAGTGATTGACTTCGAAGGCTTCGCGTCGGGGCGCATTATCGACGACGAATATGCGCCGGCGGTGACCATCAGCGCCCGCAACTTCTCGGCGGGGCCGGACTTTGCGGTTATTTTTGATACCGACAACCCGACGGGCGGCGACAATGATCTGGGGGCGCCGTTCAACAGCCTTAATGCTGGCCTTACGCAGGATTACCGGCCGGGCAACGTGCTGATTATTCAGGAGCGCAACAATTGCAAGTTAACGGCCGGGTTCTGTACGGTTGCCGACGACGAGGGGAGCCGCCCCGCCGGCCAGATCAGATTCACCTTCGCAAGCCCCGTGATTCTGCAAAGCCTTGATTTCTTTGATATTGAAACAGACGAAACCAACCCAAAGAAAAGCGCTGTGCAGCTGTTCGACATTAACGACAAAGAGATCCTGGCGGGCACCTTCTCAGTGCCGAGTACCGGTGGCGACAACCTGTGGAGCCAGCTGGTGTTCGGTAATGTCGAGGGGGTCAAGCGCCTCAAGATCACCATGGCGGGTTCCGGTGCGATCGACAACCTGACGTATGTACCGGTGCCGGCCGCCGTCTGGCTGTTTGGTTCCGCTCTTATCGGCCTGTGGGGCCTGCGGCGGCGAGCGGCCCGGGCAGCCTAGTTTGCGGCGCTGTGCCAGCGGCCTGCCTCCGGTCCTCACTGCGAACCTAACCGGCGGGCAATGTCGGGCCGGTGGGCCCGGGCGGCACTTGTCATAATCTTTGTGAATTACGGCAGCGCGGCACGTTGGGCGTAGCGGCGGATTTTCCTTCTATTGCGCGTACTGCCCGTGCTTAAGTACCATCCGACGACGGGTAATCAGAACCAATTAATCTTGATTTACGGGGGCGGCCGATCGGCTGTTAAAACGCATGGTTAAAGCAATCATTTGGCGCGGCTGCAGGGCGGCCGGGCTCGGCGCTCTGGCCGCTTACTCGATGGCTAGTGGAGCGTCCGAGCCGCTGCTGGTGGCCGGCGCCGGTCACGCGGGGGCGGTGGACTACACGGCCGGACTCGAGCTGTACCCGAATGTGGCCGAAGGCGAGCGTACGCCTTTTGACCTGTGGCGGTACTACGGACGCGGGGAGTCATCGTTCGGCTCGCCGCAGCTGCGGATGAGCTGGGAGGACTGGCTGGAATTCAACCAGCAGCAAAAACCCGAGCTGATGAAAGACGTGCGGGCCTACATGCAGTCGCGATTCAATTTTTCGGGCAAGGCTATCCCCGGCCAGATGATGTCAGGCGGCCGCAAGCCCATCATGGCCGGCCCGGTCGTACGCCTGCCGAAAGGTGTGAAGTCTTTCGAAGCATTGAGCGAGCTGAGCCCGGAGGACATCAAAAAGCGTGATTTGTTTCCGTTCAAGCCGCTTGCGCACCCCCTGCAGTCCACCGCGCACATGGTGTTCCCGGAAGCCTGGATAGCGGTGCACCCGGAGCACCGGCGCATCGATATGGACCATGACTTCCCCGATGCCTACCTGCCGGAATTCCCGGCGCCTATGTTCCTGACAACGCACAAAGAACTCGGTGATGTAACGGGTGGCCAGGAGGTCACGCTCGACAATTACTACGAGATTTTTGACGGTTTGCTGAGCCCGGAGCAGATGGAGGGGCTCAAGGAGCTGCTGCGGCCCTCACCGACCACCTGGTTTAACCACACCACCCACCGCGTCACGGTTGAGCCCGGCAAGGGCGTTGCGTGCTTTGACTGCCACGTCAACGGGCACACCAACGGCGCCTTCGAGCTGGGTCCGGATTCGCGGCCGAACCTGGCCCGCCTGCGGGTTGATACACCCACCATGCGGGGCAACTACAACCTGATGCAGCTGTCGTCCAAACGCTCGGTCCGCAGCATGGATCACTTTTCCGAGATCGAGGAATACTTCGACGGCGATCCGGGCGTGCAGCAGGCCATCGGGCCGCGTGGCGTCAAACGTGAGGTCACCAATCGCATGGGCGACATGAACGCGATCCTGGACTACCCGCCGGCTCCAAAGCTCGGGCCGGACATGAAGCTCATTCGCAGCAAGGCGACTGCCGCTGAGCTGCGTGGCGAAGAGCTGTTTCACGGCAAAGCGAACTGTGTCTCCTGCCATGCCGGACCGGCCTTTGTCGACGACTATATGCATGACCTTCAGGTCGAGCGTTTCTACGTGGGTCGACCGGAAGGTGCCATCAAGACCTTCCCTCTGCGCAACATCAAGGACAGCCCCCCGTACTTGCATGACGGTCGCCTGCCCACCCTGCATGATGCCGTGGAGTTCTTTAACCTCGTGCTTGAGCTGAAGCTCAGCAAGAGCGAGAAAGAAGACCTGGTGGCGTACTTGCTGACGCTGTAGCCCGCGCCGGAGTACTCAGCCGTGCCCGCATTCGCCGCCCTGTGCATCATCGCGACGCTGGCGGCGATGCCTGTCGGCCATTCGCTGGTGCGACTGCTGGAGGAGATCAGCGACCCGTGGCTCTGGGGCTACGCCAACGTTGCAGTGGGCCTGCTCGGCTTTGCGTGTGTCTGGGTAGGGCTGCGGCAGCGCGAACTGCAAGCCTGCGTGCTCGGTTTTATTGGCGCCAACCTGATGTTCACGGGTTTTTTCGAGTTCACTTTCGCGCTGTTTGCCGAAGTGTTTGCCGTGGAGCCGCTGCGCAGCCCCACGAGCGGCAACGTGCTGCTCACCCCGGGACTGCAGATCAACGAAGCCTCGGTATTTATCCTGCTGCCGCTGTTCCTGCTGTTCTACGCGAATCGCCAGGTGCGCTGCACGATGATCGTGTGGCTGCGCCGGAAATTACGCCTCGACACCGGCCCGCCTACTGAGCCGTCGCGCGACCGCCCGTATGCACGCATCGTCGCAAGCGAGACACTGTTTGTGATCTGGATGATCTATGCGGCCAGCCTGGTGACCATGGACCCGCGGGTGCTGGGACCCACCCATTGGTTCTCGATGGTGGTGTACGGCTGGTTCTTTATCTGGCCGCTGTACCTGGTTACACGGATTATCAAGCTGAAAGTTAAAGGGGCGATATTCCGCTATGCCATACCGGTTGGCGTGCTGTTCTGGGCCTGGGTAGAAACCCTGGCCTCAATGGACGTGGTCTACGAGTACTACCTGCACCCGCTCGAATATCCGCTGGCCACGAGCCTGACAGCGGCCCTTGCCGGTGCAACGCTACTGTGGATTTACCGGCCGGCGGGCTCGCCAGCCGAGCATGGCCGCGGCCGAGACAAACAGCCATAGCGCCGCAGGCACGGGCACTGCGCTGATTTCAGTCGTCTCCGGGGGCAGCTGGCGTGCTTGACTCAGGCGGAGCCGGGAAAACCGCTCATCGAAACGGATGCCGTAAAACTCAAACACGGTTTGCAGGCTTGTTCCCGGCCGGACCGCAACCTCGGCGCCGGGTGTGCTTGAGGCCCAGCGGTCCAGCAGCAGCATCCAGCTTTCGGGTGCAGCGCTCAGCCGGAGCGGCATGACCGGCTGACCGGCAGTGGGCCGCACGATGGATTCGGCCGGCAGGAGGCGCTCGCCGGCCCGGCCCACCAGCGTAAAATCGCTTGCCGGCGCCGCAAAACTCTCGCTGTCGGCAACCGTTACCGCTGCGGCGTGACCGATAGCCGGTAAACTGGCAGCGGCAAGCAGGGCGCAAACCACGCCGGCTATTAAAGCATCACGAAGAGTCAGGACACGCACGGCGGAACCTTGCTGTTAGCGTTATTATTGTCCCCGGATTATCCCGGATAATTCAGTTAAATAAATAAGGTAAGCCAATGATATTTATAAACTTAGAACCAGTTCCGTTTTTATGTAAAAGGCCCTCAGGGGGCACGGCATCATGAGTCGCCGGGCACCCACGGAATGCCCTGTGCATGAACTGCTGGAGCGGCGGCACAGCCCCTACGTGTTTGCTGCTGAGCGGGATGTCAGCGCGGACGATATGCGTGGCCTGCTTGAGGCGGCGCGCTGGACCATGTCGTCCTACAACGAACAGCCCTGGCGCTACGTGGTGGGCTCGCGCAGCCGCAGCCCCGAGGTCTGGCAAGCCGTTCTGGAAGTGCTGGTGCCCGGCAACCGGGGGTGGGCCCGGCATGCACCGATACTGATGCTCGGTCTCATCAGCACACGCTTCAGCCAAAACGGCAAACCGAATAAGGCTGCCGCGCACGATCTCGGCGCCGCCTCGGCATGCCTCACGATTGAGGCCACGGCGCGGGGCCTCAGCGTGCATCAGATGATCGGTATTGAGCCCGCAGAGGCCGCGCGGCGGTTTGCGCTGCCGGAGTCCGTCGAAGCGCTGACGGGGTTGGCCATCGGCTATGCCGGCAACCCGGCAGACTGTGACGCAGACTATGCCGCCCGGGACTCCCGGCCGCGGGAACGCAAGGCGCTGGACGATATACTGTGGCAACTCCCGGATAAGGGCTAGCAACCATGGCCGCATCACCCTGTGTACTGGCTATCGATCAGGGCACGACCAGCTCCCGCGCTATCGTGTTCGACGTCACCGGCCAACGGGTGAGCGTGGCGCAGGCCGAGTATCCGCAACTTTATCCCGGTGACGGGTGGGTAGAGCATGACCCGGCCGCGATCTGGCAAACCACTCTGCAGACGGCGCGCGATGCGCTGCGCGCTGCCGAGGACAGCGGGCACACAGTAGTCGCGCTGGGCATCACCAACCAGCGCGAGACGGTGGTTCTCTGGGACCGGGCAACCGGGCATCCGTTGGGCAACGCCATCGTCTGGCAGGATCGCCGCACCGCAGCGGAATGCGAGCGGCTGCGGGCTGCCGGACACGAGCCTGAAGTCACGGCGCGCACCGGCCTGCTGCTCGACCCGTATTTTTCAGCAACCAAGATTGCCTGGCTGCTGGACAACATTCCCGGTGCCCGCGAACGCGCCCGGGCGGGCCAGCTCGCTTGCGGCACGATCGACAGTTTCCTGATCTGGCAGCTGACCGGCGGCCGCGAGCACCTGACCGATGCCACCAACGCCAGTCGCACCAGTCTGTTCAATATCCACACGCAGCGCTGGGACGACTGGCTGCTGGAATGCTTCGACATACCCGCACGCCTGCTGCCGGCCGTCCGCGACTGCAACAGCCACTTCGGGACCACTGACAGCGGCCTGCTGGGACGCGAAATCCCCATTCTGGGCGTGGCCGGCGATCAGCAGGCCGCGGCACTGGGACAGGGCTGCATGATGCCCGGGGCCATTAAGAGCACTTACGGCACCGGCTGTTTTGTGCTGGTCATCACGGGGGACGCGGTCGTTCAGTCAAGCCACCGGCTGCTGTCCACCGTAGCCTACCGTCTGGACGGCCAGGTGAGCTACGCCCTCGAAGGCTCAATTTTTGTTGCCGGCGCTGCGATCCAGTGGCTGCGTGATGGCCTGGGGATCATCGAATCGGCGGCTGCGACCGCAGCACTGGCGCGCGATGCTGACCCCGCCAGCGCGGTCTACCTGGTGCCCGCGTTTACGGGGCTGGGCGCGCCGCACTGGCGACCGGAGGCGCGCGGGGCGCTGCTGGGCCTGACCCGCGCAACCGGCATCGCGGAAATCGCCCGGGCCGCGCTGGAGGCGGTCGCCTACCAGACTAACGACCTGCTGGAGGCAATGCAGCGGGATGGCGTGCAGGCGCGACAGCTCCGCGTCGATGGCGGCATGGTGGCAAACGACTGGTTTGCGCAGCGGCTGGCCGACCTGCTGAACCTGACTGTCGACCGACCGCAGATTCTGGAGACGACGGCTTACGGTGCAGCGCTGCTGGCGGGGCAGGGCGCCGGCATCTACGGCGACTGGGCCGACATTGAGGCACTGTGGCGGCTCGACCAGCAGTTCGAGCCGAGCATGGCGGCCGACGTGCGGGAGCAAAAGCTGGCCGGCTGGCGGGATGCCTTGCGCCGCGTCATGGCTTAGTTTGGCGACATCATCGTTATGTTGAATTGCCCGGAACGGCCGTTGTAAGTAAGGTAGTTTTTGTCGATATTTTCAACCGCTGCGCGCGCCTCTTCGGACAGACACCATGGAAAATCTCGCTGTATCGTTAATGCCCCGCGGCCGTCGCGCCGCGGCTTTGTGGTCCGGAGTGCTGTTGGCAGGCAGCAGCCTGCTCATGGCGCCGGCGCCGCGCGCCGAACTGCTCTGTGATTGCACCCGCGTGGTGGGCAGCTGCTCGGCGAGCGTGGGGCTGGAGGGCAACACCGTGGCGATTAGCAGCGACACGCGTGCCTGTTCCCGTGTCGACTACCTGATTGAGGGTCAGCCGTTTACGGCGCTGGTCGTGAACGGGCAAAGCGAGCTCCCCTGGCCGGGACTGCCGCAACGCGACCCCAGCATCGTGGTGGAAAACTGCCGCATCTGCGCCGAAGCCGGCGCGACAATGTCCGCATCGGCGGGCGCATCAGCGGAGTCTGCCGAATCCGCAGCCGACACCGAGTCCGGCGCTCAGCCGATTATCAAGGTGCTGCCCGAATACCCGCGCGGCGCCTGGATGAATCGGGTTGAGGGGGACGTGATCATTGAATACGGCGTGACGCCCGCCGGCGCCGTGACCGATATCCGCGTCGTCAGCTCCAGCAACCCGGTATTCGAACTGGCCAGCATCAATGCGGTCAGCCGCTACCGATTCGCGGCAGCCGACGGGGATGCGGACCCGCGAACCGGGCTGCGCGAGGAATTCCGCTTCCGCCTGGTTGAGGGCGGCACGCGCACCAGCGTCAGCTCGGTCAGTCCCTGAATGCATCACCGCGTATTCGGTTAGCTGCGGGCGAGGGCATGCAGGCACCCGCTTCATGGAGTGACACACCGCGGGTGGTGCGCGAATCCGTCCGGCTGATCGGCGTGGGCATGACGCTGCGCTATTTGCTGATCTGGCTGCTCTCTTACAAGCCGTTTGCTGACCGGTCTTTCGACCGGCGACACCGCACCGACACCGACGGCATGGTGCCGACCCGCGATCTCGACATTGCGGACGAGGCCGTCAAGTGGCAATCCAATCTCTACCTGGGCTCACCGGCGCGGGTGACGCGACGAATAATTGCCGGTCTCGATATCGATCCGCGCCAGTTTACGTTTGTCGACTATGGTTCAGGGAAAGGGCGAGCACTGTTTGTCGCCGCTGAGTACCCGTTCCGTGAAGTGGTGGGGGTGGAAATATCACCCGCGCTGCATGCCGCTGCCAGCAGCAACCTGACCCGCTATCAGGGCGGCGCCGACGTGTCGAAAATCCGCCTCTGGTGCGGCAATGCCCTTGATTTTCCTCTGCCTGCGGGCAACCTGGTGCTGCATATGTACCACCCGGTCGGGCCGGACGTGCTGCGGCAACTCCTCGCCACGATTTGCGCTCAGGCCGGGGATGAGCCGCGCCGCATTCTGATCCCCTACCTCTTCTCCATCGGGGTTGCCAAAGCCGTCTTTCGCGAGTTCCCGCAACTTGAGCGGGTTCGTGACGAGCTGTGCGTCAACAACTTGTACCGCTGGACGCTGTACGAGAAATCGCCGTTGCAGGCTGGCTAATCGCCCGCGGCCGGCAGCCCGGACGCTGCGCGCTCTGCCTCACGTCGCGCACGCAGCTCAGCCAGCTTAGCCCGCATCTCCTGCTGGCGCTCGGCACGCAGCTGCAGGAAGCGATCCTGCTGCGCATTCGATAGCAGCAGAAACGCCGTGCGCTGCAGTTCACTGAGGGTGTTGACGACATCCGCCGCATTGGCAGCCGCCGCCTGACTCACCTGGTTCGTGACGGTATCGTAGTCAGGATCCAGGGGCGACAGCTGCAGCAGCTCCACCCGCGCCGCCTCACCGCGGCGGATGATGGCGGCCAGCTGCTCACCGTAGAGCTGAACAAGGGCGCCCAGGTCCTGCTTCTGGGTGGCCGACAGGCCGAGCGCATTCAAATCTGCCTCCAGCTGCGCGCGAAACTCCGCCGCCGCGGCCTGATGCTGGTCCGCATGCACGGCAGTTGCGGCTGCCGCCTCATCGGCCGCGGTTGCCGGGGCAGCCGGCAGCAGTGCCGCAGAACTCAACGCGAGCGCGCCGAGGGCTGTATAAAATCGCTTGATTGTCTGCATACGACAAAACTCCCTGTGCCGGGCACAAACCCGTATATTGTCTGGCTAATAATAGCGCGCAACGCGGGTGCCGTGGGGACCGCAGCACGCTGATTTGGCGTACGCGTTTTTTATAGCATAAACTACATTTAGGATAATAACTTAGACGCGCTTTGTAGAATGCGTCTGAGTAAAAACAGGGCGGCCCACAGGCTGCCGGCAGAGGACCTGGCAGCCGTGAACAAGGAAGCTTACAGCCTGACCTGGGAGAACCTTGCCCTGTGGCGGGGCGAGCGGTGCCTGCAGCAGGGGCTGGCCGGGGAGGTATCTGCAGGTTCGGCAGTCTGCCTGCGCGGACCCAACGGGTGCGGCAAGACCACGCTGCTGCGCACCCTGTGCGGGCTGTCGGAGCCGGAAACGGGGGTCATACGGTGGCGCGGCGAAACCCTTGCCGAAGCTCGCAGCGATTACCACGCCGAGCTCGCCTATGCCGGCCATCGGGCAGGCCTGAAGGATGACCTGACAACCCGCGAAAGCCTGCGGTTTGCAGCGGCGCTCGAGGGTGGCAGCCCGGACATTCCGGCATTGCTCCAGGGCCTCGGACTAATCCGCTGTGCCGATTTGCCGGCCCGCAACCTGTCGGCCGGCCAGCGCCGCCGCGCGGCGCTCGCCCGCGTGATGGGTTCCGGCAAGCGCCTGTGGGTGCTGGACGAACCCTATTCGAATCTCGACCCGGAGGGGCGACGTTGGCTCACCGCGCGCTTCGCTGAGCACCTCGAAGCCGGCGG
>JAZBOT010000153.1:0-4909 GCA_036351295.1 Gammaproteobacteria bacterium
CCGACTTGCCCCCGTATGGTTGTCATTCCGCCCGGCCGCTTTGCCATGGGCAGTTGGGGTGGCGAAGTCGAGCGGTACGAAGGCCCGGTGCGCAATGTGACCATCGACTACACGTTCGCGGTCGGCCAGTACGAAATCACCAACGACCAGTTCGCCGAGTTTATCGCGGCAACCGGTCACACCCCGGCGGATTATTGCAACCTGCTGTTTGTCGATGAACTCGAGGTGCGGACGGTGCCCGGCATGAACTGGCGCGACCCGCGCTACGGCCGCCCGCCCGCAGGCGATGAGCCGGTGGTGTGCGTCCGTCAGACCGACGCACTGGCATATACCCAATGGCTCGCGGCGCAAACCGGCAAGGACTACCGGCTGCTGACAGAAGCCGAATGGGAGTACACCGCTCTGGCAGGCTCGGACTTCGCATTTCCATGGGGCCCTGACCTCGAGAGCGCTTGCGCGCACGGCAATGTTTACGACCAAAGCGCCCTGGATGAGCGCTTGCCGATACCGGCCCCAAACTGCGATGACGGCAGCCCCGGAGTGAGCCCCGTCGGCCAATACCAGCCCAACGCATTCGGTGTATACGACATGGTGGGCAACGTGTGGGAATGGCTGAGCGATTGCTACGTGGTGCCCTACCCCGACGAGCCCACCGACGGCTCTGCCGTGATGCGAGCGGGGTGCGAGCGCTGGGTGTCGAAGGGTGGCAGCTGGCGCAGCTCGATATTGCGGCAACGACCCGCGTTTCGCGGTCGCGACCCGGCCGACCTGTCGACCCAAATATTCGGATTTCGAGTCGCGCGGAGCCTCGGCGAGCCGGACCCCTCATAACTCGTTTCTTTCGGGCTGCGCCAGGTTTCCCGGCCGCATGACTCGGTTATAGTAGCGCCCATGAAAATTAAATTCGGACTGGCTCTCGATTTCTGGAGCAACAAAAAACCCCTCAGCCAGCATCTCAACGATTACGTCGAGGTGCTGAAAATAGCCGAGGGGTATGGCTTTGACTCAGTCTGGGCCGGCGAAAACCGGCCGCGCAAACTTGAGCCCGGCCACACGCCTTCGCCGCTGCTGATACTCGCCTCACTGGCCAGCCGCACGACACTGCGGCTGGGCACCGGGGTGACGCTGCTCACGGTTTGGCAGCCGCTGCGGCTGGCCTACGATGCCGCCCTGCTGGATCAGCTGTCCGACGGCCGCCTGACCCTCGGAGTGGGCGTCGGCATCGCACCGGTAATGCGGCGCTATGGCGTGCCCCCGGAAGAAGCGGCCAGCCGGATGGACGATACGCTGCGCATGTTGAAAGCACTCTGGTCGGGCGCGGATGAATACGTCGGCGAGCATTTCGCGCAGAAAGGCGCCGTCATCCCGGGCCCTGTGCAGGCCGGCGGGCCGCCAATCTGGCTGGGCGGCACTATCAACAAGTCAATACAACGCGCGGTCGAGCTGGGCGATGGCTGGTACGGCGCCACCCAATACCATTTTGAGGTGATAAAGCGCCAGGCCGGACGCTATCGCGCGGCTCTGCAGGCCGCGGGACAAGACCCGGCTGCCGGGCCTGTCTCAGTCAACCGGACCACCTTTCTGGCGCCTACCGATGAGCAGGCGCGCCGCGAGGGCAAGCCGTATGTCGCGGATGTGCTCAACTTTTATGCGGCTTTCGGTGCCATAACCGATGCGGCCGGCGAGTCGCTCGACCCCAAGACCGATCTCTTCGATCGCGTCGGCGATGAGGTGTATTTCGTCGGCAGCCCGGCCAGCTGCGTCAACAGCATGCAGCGGTACGTGGAGGCCGGTGTAACCCAGTTTAATTTCCGCGTCAGCATGGGCGATATGCCACGAGAACTGGTGGAACGCAGCATCAGGCTGCTGGGCACGGAAGTGTTGCCGCAGTTCAGGTAGGGCGGCGGCAGCCGGCACCACGATGCGCTTCAGGACTTCTCTCGCTGCGGCTCTGGGGCTGGCTGTTGCCGGCCTGACTGCTTTCACGTTTATGGCGCGCAGCGGTAGGTTTACGCCCGACGAAACCGAGCTGTTACAACGGTACGCGCTCCCTGCTTCGCAGTTCATCGACATCGATGGCCAGCGCGTTCATTACGCCGACACAGGTACGGGCGCCCCGGTGGTACTCATTCACGGGTCCTACGGCAGCCTGCTCGACTGGGAGCAGTGGGCGGCCGCGTTGACGCCGAAATACCGCGTCGTGCGCTTTGATCTGCCGCGCATGGGCTTGTCAGGACCCACTCCCGATGGCGTCGATAGCGTCGAGTATCGCGTGCAGTTACTGCGCACCATGGCCCGGCAGCTGAGACTGGAACGCTTCCTGCTGGTGGCGACTTCGAGCGGCGGAGAATTTGCGGCGGCTTACGCGGCGCAGTATCCGGAGACTCTGAGCGGCTTGATTCTGGCCAATATTGCTGTGGGCGCCCTCAACATGGATATGTCCCATCTCTCGCTCCGGCAGCAAGCGGTGCTCGCCGTCAACTCTGTGTTTGCCGGCTGGCGCATGCAGAACTTCTGGCAGGTCATCATGAGCCTCAACTATGCCCGGCCCGAACGAGTCGAGCCGCAGCGCGTCGCGCGCTGGACCGACCTGAACAACCGCGCGCAGCGAATGCCGCCGGTGGTGCGGGTGGCAAGCGCCCCGCGACCGTTTGTCAGAACACCGGATGATCTGACCCACATCACCGTGCCCACGCTGCTGCTCTGGTCAGCCGAGGACGCCGAGGTGCCGGTCGAAACCATGGGCCGGAAAGCACTGGACCTGCTGGCCAGCACCGACAAGCAGTTACTGACGGTTCCCGACTGCGGCCACATGATGCTGCTGGAATGCGGCGCTGAGAGCGCGGCCATGGCGCAGCCGTTTATCGCCCGCGTCACGCGCTAACACCGCAGCAATCGGCCTAGCGCAATCTGCCACCGCCACCACGCATGCCACTGGCGCGTGGCGTCGGGCGCGCTCGCTCACGGGAAGCTCCACGTTGACGTGCCGAGTTCGCGCGGTTCAGATCGCGTCGATCTAAAGTCGTGGGGCGTGCATCACGCTGCGGTGCTCGCTGATCCCGCTCGGCAGATTGGCGGTCAATGGCGGGGCGCTGCGTATCGCCTGACTCACGCTGCCACGCACCGTCACGACGCGACTCCCAGTCATCACCATTGCGCCTCGCAACAGCGCCACTCTTGTCCGCGAACACGTCGTTCTTCCGGTTGGTGGCCGGACGCGCCTGCTTCAGGTCGCTCTGCGCCGCAGCGCGATCAGCATTGCGCGCCCGATTTTCGGGACGGTTGTACAGATTGTCCTTTCGCAAGTCAGCTCCGCTCAAGCGGTTGTCGCCGGCAATTCGGTTGCTGACCTTATCGCGGCTGCCAATGTTGACGCTATTGCCAATATTGATATCACCGGTGTTTATGATCGTCGGCCCCCGATAGCCGCCACCGTACCAGCCACCAGGCCGGTACCCGCCTCCATAACCACCCGCCCAGCCGACGCCAACGCTGAGGAAGCCGTTGCTCCAGCTCAACCCGAAACTCCAGCCAGTCCAAGGGTTGTAGCCAACGTTAAACCCCCACGTAGGTGGCCGCGGATAGTAGTACCCGCCACCCCAGTACGGCGGGTAATCCCAGCCGGTGCCGTAAACCGGAACGCCGTAATACGGGTAAGACCACAGGTAGCCGGGTGTATAACCGACATACACCACTTCGGGAGTCGACTCATAGATCTGTACGTACGTCGTGTTATATACCGGCGAACTCGGCGGAATCTTCTGAATCTCTTCGGTAGGTATGGAGTCGGCCACGACCCACGGCCCGGTGGCTGCCTTCGCCACGAACCAAACACCGCCATCTACAGCATAATAGCGGCTGTCAATTTCCAGCACTTGCGCAGCGGTGTTGACGGCATAAGCCACCTCGGTGCCCGCGATCTTCTCGAACTGGGGCTTGCCGTCATACTCAACGCTAAGCGTAGCCTCGCTGCGCTTAATCGCAGCAGTCTGGGGAACAGCCGCATCCAGAACAGCCTGTTCCGCTTCCTCAGTGTTGGCTACTGAAACGCGCACGCCGCCAATGTCGGAAGCTGGCGGTATGGCAGCAAAGCTGGGTGGCAACTCGTCAGCACGAACAAAGGTCCACGGGCCCGAAGTACTCTTTGCACGAAACCAACGACCTGAAAGCAAGACGTAGTTGTTGTTGGTTGCCAACTCCTGCAGCCATGCTGTCTCAGTGTTCTGGACGTACAACACCTCGCCGCCCGGTAGCGCTTTCCAACTCGGTGCGCCGTCCGTCGAAATCACCTCGGTGGGCTCTGTCGCGACGACAATAACGGGTGGCTCCGCAGACGCCTGCACTTCTGCGTCTTGCAGCGACAACAGTTTCACCAGATCGGCCGGCGGTGCGGAGGTAGGCTGCCACGGCCCCAGTGGGTCGCTTGCCATGTACCAGAATTTGCCACTGCTGAGGTACAGCTTCTTGCTGCGCTTGTTGCGTGCCACCGCGAGCGGTGTGTTGAGTGCGCGCTGATAGTCTGAGCCGGTCACGTCTGCGAACCGGGGTTCGCCGTCGTAAAGCAGGAGAACCGCAAGTTCTTCGCTGAACACAATAGCTGGCGGATCGCTTTTGAGCTCTGCCAGACTTTTTTGCTCAAGCCCGGCGGTAGCCAAACTGGCCGTCAATCGCTCGCGCGATATCTCAAATCCGGCTGTAGGAATCGCCGCCTCCACAAACTGTGTCAGACGCTGCTCGCCCGCATCCTTGGAGTCCGGCCAGGTCACCTTCGAGACCCTGACATCACGGACCAGCAGGACATCGTCACCCATACTTTCAATTCGCGCCGAAAACCAGAGCGCCCCGAAAACCGCCGCGTCGGTATCGTTGAACTCGATCGAAATGGCGGTGCGACCGGTGAGTACGTTAC
>JAZBOT010000154.1:0-2014 GCA_036351295.1 Gammaproteobacteria bacterium
CTTGGCGGTGCGCTGCTGCTTCTGCGCCTGATCGAGTTCGCGCTCAGAGATGGTGTTGTCGGCAATCAGCTCGCGCGCGCGGGCGAGTTCGGACCGGGCAAAGTCCAGGTTGGCGCGGGCCTCCTCGACCTCGGCCGCGGCAACCGCACGCGATGACTCCGCCGCGCTGACCGCGGCCTGGGCCTGCGCCTCGCTGCGCGAGTCAAGAAAGGTCGGGTCGACCGGCTCGATTTCGGCCAGGGCCGTCACGCCGGCCGCCACCTTGTCGCCGGCCTCGGCCTCAATGCGCTGCATGCGCCCGGCCACCGGCGCCGACAGCACAAAGATATCGCGCACCCGGGTTTCGCCTTCCTCGTCGACGGTAACAACCAGCTCGTTGCGCTCGACGGTGATGAGATCAGTGGCGACGGCCTGCGGGCGGAATGCCACAAACAGCCCCAGCAGCACGGCGCCGCCCAGCACCGTCCATAACAATAGCCTTCGCTGAGTCGCTTGCATGGTCTCCTATTCCCGCGTCTTAAGGACTGCAATCATGTCCAGATTGTTCAACAAGCGCTGCACGAATGCAGCAGAGACCGCCGTAGAGGCCAGTGCGAGCAGAACGGCGAAGCCGTAGGTCGAAGCTTCGATAATGAGCGGCAGGCGAAACAGCTCCGTTTCAAAACTCGAAGTAATGAGCCACGCCAGCCCGAGCCCGATGATGCAGCCAATCGGCAATGCCGCGACGACCAGCAGCCCGACCTCGGCCAGCAGAATATACGCGGTTTCGAGCCGCGTCATGCCGAGCACCCGCAGCGTCGCCAGGTCACGGCCACGCTCGGACAGCGAAATGCGTGCGCTGTTGTAGATCACGCCGAAGCCCAGCGCAAAGGCAAAGCTGGCGAAGAAGCCGATGAAAATCATCATCGTTTCCGCCATCGTCTCGTAAAACGTGTCGATTGCCGCCTGCTTCACCATCACCGCTGAGACGTCCGGCATGCCTTTCAGGGTGCGATAGAGCTCCGCCTCCCGCTGACCATCGACCAGCAGGTTTGCATACTGCAGCATGGGGCGCTCAAACAGCTTGCGGTTGAGGGCGTCCAGATCAATGTAAGCCGGCATGCCAATGTAGGTCTCGAACAACTCGGCCACGGGCAGCGACAGTGTCGGCCGGCGCCCCTGCAGGACTTCCACCTCCACCCTGTCGCCCACGCCGACACCCAGCTTCTCCGCCAGCTTGGTGGACATCACCAGACCGTCCGGCGGTACCGGCATCACCCGGCCGCTGACGTCATAGACCAGCTGCAGCTGGTCTGTCGGCTGCACGCCCTGCAGCGTACCCCGGTGCCAGCGGGGCCCGGCCCGGAAGTCGACCCGGACACTGCGCGAGGCTTCGGCGGTCAGTACGCCGGGCAGCCGCGCAAACTCCTGCAGCGCGGTGTCGGCTTGCGGCTCGATGAGCCCCACCATGAGGTCCTGACGCTGACCCTCGACAAAGTAGACTTTTACAAGGTGGTCGATGGAATCCATCCACTGCATCGCCATCACCACCACCCCGACGGACATAGCCACCGCCACGGTGGTCAGCGCCGAGCGCACCGGGTTGCGGCCAATATGGCGCAGCACGATACGCGTGGGCTGGTCGAGCCAGCCGGTGAGTTTGGCGGCGAGGCCGGTGGCGCGGCGGTACACGGGCGGCTCGGGCGGCCGCATCGCCTCCGCCGGCGGCAGCAGCGCCGCGCGGCGCACCACGCTGATGGTGCCGGCCAGTGCGGCCGCGAGGCTGACCAGCGCACCCAGCAGGAACACCCCGAAGCCGGGCTGGAAAATCAACAGCGGAAAGCGGTACAGCTCGGCATACAGCTCCGTGGTGACGCGCCCCAGCACAGCGCCAATGGCCCAACCGAGCACGATGCCGAAACTGCTCATCACGGCCACCAGCTTGCAGTAGTGCAGGATAATTTCGCGGTTGCTGTAGCCGAAGGCTTTCATCAGCCCGATCTCGGTGCGCTCGGTGGAGATCAGCCGCGCCAGC
>JAZBOT010000155.1:0-9075 GCA_036351295.1 Gammaproteobacteria bacterium
ACTGCAACGGGCATGGCCACCCTGGAGATCACGGCAACGCTGCGCGACCTGCTGGGCTTTGTCGGCGAGGTACTGCTGGCGGTCGGGCGCGTCGTGCGCGGCACCGCGACCTTCCGCTGGCACAACGTCTGGGTGGCCGTGCAGGAAGCCGGCGCCGAGGCGCTGCCCATCGTCGGGCTGATCAGCCTGCTCATCGGCATGATCTTTGCGTTTGTCGGTGTGGTGCAGCTGACCGATTTCGGGGCCGGCATCTACACGGCGGACCTGGTGGCCGTGGCGCTGGTGCGCGAGATGGCGCCGATCAT
Source organism: Gammaproteobacteria bacterium (assembly GCA_036351295.1). Lineage (GTDB taxonomy): Bacteria > Pseudomonadota > Gammaproteobacteria > Steroidobacterales. Next base: position 306 of record JAZBOT010000155.1, read on the forward strand.
GACCGGCATCATTATGGCGGGCCGCACCGGCGCGGCCTATGCGGCTCAACTGGGCACGATGAAGGTTAATGAAGAAATTGACGCACTGACCACGCTCGGCGTCAGCCCTGTCGATTACCTGGTCGTACCGCGGTTTTTTGCGCTCATTGTGATGATGCCGTTTCTGACCATGTACGCGAGCCTGCTGGGCATCGTCGGTGGCGCGGTGGTTGCGGTGAGCATGCTCGATGTGACGTTCGTGCAATACGCAGTGCAGACCAGCCAGTCCGTGACGCTGAGTACGCTGTTTGGCGGGCTGTTCAAATCGCTGGTATACGGCGCCATGGTCGCGCTGACCGGCACGCAACAGGGCATCGCCTGCGGTTCCAGTGCGATGGCGGTGGGCCAGGCAACCACCCGCGCGGTGGTCATGGGCATTGTGCTGATCGTCGTCAGTGCGGCCATCCTGACCGTGATTTACATCAACCTGGGCATCTAGCGTGAGCAGCCGGGATACACATATCGCCCTGCAGAACGTGCGCCTCAGCTACGGCGACTTCCTGATCCAGCAGCAGCTGAACTTCACGATTGCCCGCGGTGAAGTGTTTGTGATCATGGGTGGCAGCGGCTGCGGCAAAACCACTGTACTGCGCAGCATTATCGGCCTCAAAGCGCCCGCCGAAGGGTCGGTACTCATTAATAGCGCCGACGTATGGCAGCTTCCCGAACACGAACGCAACGCGCTCAAACGCAACACCGGCGTGCTGTTTCAGCAGGGCGCTTTATGGAGCTCGATGACGCTCGCCGAGAACATTGCCCTGCCGCTGGAGCTCTACACCGATCTCAGTGCCGCCGATATCGCAGATGTCTGCGAGCTGAAGCTGGCGCTGGTCGGGCTGGCCGGATTCGGCGCGTACTACCCCAACGAAATCAGCGGCGGCATGCGTAAACGCGCCGGGCTCGCTCGCGCCATGGCGCTCGACCCCGATATCCTGTGCTTTGACGAGCCGTCGGCGGGCCTGGATCCGCTCAGCAGCAAGCTGCTCGACGACCTGATACTCGAACTGCGCGACAGTCTAGGCACTACCGTTATTGTGGTGACGCACGAGCTGGCCAGCATCTTTGCGATCGCCGACAACGCCGTATTTCTCGACCCGGAGACCAAAACCCAGCTGGCCGTCGGTAAGCCGACGACGCTGCGCGACGAGTGTGATATTTTCGCGGTACGCAATTTTCTTGCGCGAGGGCAGGCCGGTCATGACACCTAGCGATGCACGCCATGAACGGGACTGCGCCACGTGAGCAAGCAGCCCAACCCCACGCTCATTGGCGGCTTCGTGCTGGGCGGCGCCGCACTGCTGGTCGCGGCGGTGCTCATCATTGCGTCCGACGCCTGGTTTTCGGACCGTCTGCGCTACGTCATTTACTTCGACGGCTCCATTAACGGACTGGCGGTTGGCTCCAGCGTGGTGTTTCGCGGCGTGCCCGTCGGCTACGTCACCGAGGTAGAAGTGCTCGCCGACTACAGCAACATGCAGTTTTCCGTGCCCGTCTACGTCGACATCAACCGCGATGTGATCAAACGGGTGGATGCGGGCAGCCGTGACCCTGACAACATCATGCAAGAACTCATCGACAACGGGCTGCGGGCTTCGCTGGAGACCGGCAGCTTCATCACCGGGCAGCTGATCGTCGACCTGGATTTTTATCCGGACACCGAACCACGCTACCAGGGGCGCGACAACACGGTACCTGAGATCCCCAGCATCGCGACCGGCATTCAGGCAGTCATCAAAAGCACGGCCGAGCTCATGCAGCAGATCCAGAGCGAGGTGGACATCGTCACGATCATTCGGGACGTGGCCAGCGCGATTGCCGGCCTTGACGAGCTGGTGAATTCGGGCGACCTGCGCGCCGCGCTGGCCGGCGCCAACAACCTGATCAACGCCCCGCAAACCCGACAAGTGCCGGCCGAGCTCAACCAGACGCTGGCGGAACTGCGGCAAGCCATTGGTGCTGTCGATGCGGTCGCACGTGATCTGGACGCCAGCCTCCCGGAGGTCGCGAAGTCGCTGAACGCCACCTTGGCGCAGGCCACCGATGTGCTGGCGCTGGCCGAGCGCAGTATTGGCGAAGACAGCGACCTCAGCTACCGGGTCAGCGGCGCACTGCGTGAAATTGAAAGCGCCGCGCGCTCGGTGCGCATCCTGACCGAATACCTCGAGCAGAACCCCAATGCCCTGCTCACCGGCAAACCACCCGCGGACGATTAGCATGACACTCTTCAGAAGCGTTAAGCGCGTTGCCAGCCTCGCAGCGGTACTGGCGCTCAGCGGCTGCATCACGCTCGGCGATACCACCGATGCAACGCAGTATTTCAGTCTGGCCAGCGTCGCCGCGCCCGCGACTACCGGGCACGGAGCCAGCGTGCTGGTCGGACCGCTGGAGCTGCCGGAATACCTCAACCGGCCGCAGCTGGTCACCCGCGGCGCGGGCAGCGAGCTCCGGCTGGCGCCTTACGCACGCTGGGCCGAGCCGCTCAGCGACTCCATCACCCGGCGGCTCGCCAGCCAGCTGCGGGTGCAGCTCAACCGGCAGGAAGTGCACGCCTTTCCCAGCCTGGCCGTCGGTACAAGCGACTGGCGCGTGGTGGGGGCTATTGCGCGCTTCGAGGCTGACACGAGCGGCAGTGCGGAGCTGCAGGTGACCTGGGGGATTGAGGACCCGGACAAGCAATTTGCCTATGGCCCGGCGTTTGCCGTTTACCGCGAGCCGGTTGCAGCGGGCGGCGCTGCGGCCGACCACGTGGCCGCCATGAGCGCCTTGCTTGACCAGTTTGCCGCCGCGGTCGCCGGCCAGCTGCGCCAACTGCCTGCAAGCCCCTGAGCCGGAGCCGCCGGCGTCAGTCTACTGGGGCTGCCCGACAGCCGCTGCCACCGCGGCATTCACCCAGGTGACGAAATTAGGGTGCTGCACCAGGCCTTTGCGATTGAAACGGTAGCGCAGGCCACGCAGATCAAGCCGCAGGCGCGACTGCACCGTGCGCGTCCCGAGCAGGTTGGTCACTAATAGCACGTCGCGGCCCTGCGCGGCCGCTGCGACAACCATTGCGCGGAGCTCGGCCACGTTGTCGCTGCGCACCGCGGCAACGGCGTCGTCCTGCAGCGTCGCCACCCGCACGGCCGCGTAGTCGCTGCGGGCTGCCACATAGTCGGCGAGCCGCCGGAGCATGACCAGCTGGGCCTGGTTGTCGGCTTCACCCTCCGGCCCGTGGGCCACGATAATGACCTCCTCGCGTTCGGGCAAGCGACTGATCTCCGCCGCGTAGTCGATGAGAATGTCGCCCACGAGCGGGTCATCGTCGAGCGGCGGGGCAAAATGCAGCCGCGCCCGGGTGCCGACCCGCGCGACACGCGCATAGGCAGGTTCAGGCTCGCGGCTGAAGATGTAGTCCCACTGGCGGAGCATCGTGTTGTGCTGCGTGCTAACGGCCGGGATCACCACGATGTCCGTGGCGCCGGCCGCCTCCAGGTTGTTCAGCGCCAGTTGCACATGGTCGGAGGTCATCATGCTCATGCCGAGCGCCAGCGCGGTGGGCGCCTGCTCCGCCACGGGTTGCAGACGCTGCCGCAACACCCGGTCGCCCTGGTCCTGAAAGCCGTGGGCCAGCACCAGCACACCATAGGCCTGCTGCAGGCCGGCCGGGCTGAGGTACCAGGTGTAGTTGGGCCCCATCGCATGCATAACGCGCATCACCCCGGGGTCGTCGAGCTCGGCCAGGCGCGGAATGGCCTGCCGCAACTCGGCCAGCATGGCGTTATTCATGGCGTGATTCATGGCGTACAGCTGGCGGCCCTCTGCATCGGGCTCGGCCACGATCACCCGCGGGGCCGGCAGCCCGGCATCGGAGGTGCCGCTGCCGGCCGTGCACGCGTTTAGCGCTGCCAACCCGAGACAAGCCATGACCGCTGCCGGCCGCAGAAATGGTATTTCTGGTTGTGCCATTTAGCTGACTCGCGTCCTCGCTGGCTATGCAGTTGCTACAATAGTACGCCGGCTGCCACGGTGCAGCCCGACAATCTCAGGAGTTACGCATGGTTTTTGTTCGCCGCCTGCTGGGCGTGCTTGCCGGGCTGCTGGTCCTCGGTTATCTCGGCCTGATCGGCTACGCCTACTGGCCGCAGCCGGCCGGCGTGCCCGCGGCCACTCTCGCGAGCGCCGATGACCGCTTTATTGAAGCCGGCGGCATGACGTTGCGCTACCGGGTCTGGGGCGAACCGCACCCGGGCCGGCCGCCGCTGGTGCTGATGCACGGTTTCGGCAACACGGTGCAGACTTTTCGTGATCTGGCGCCCGCGCTGGCCGACACGTACCAGGTGATCGCCCTCGATATGCCGGGCTTTGGCCTGTCGGACAAGCCCGCCGACCACGACTACAGCAACGCCTCGCAGGCCGCGGTGGTCGTCGAGTTTATGCGTGCGCTGGGGCTGAAAAACCCGGTGATCGGCGGGCATTCGATGGGCGGCGCGCTGGCGCTGCATGTGGCTCAGCAGGCGCCGGAAGTGAGCGGCATGATCCTGATGAACCCCGGAATCATCACCACCGGGGTGCCGGCGATTGCGGAATTCGCCGTCTTCCCGTTGCCGCGCCTGACGGCCAAGACCTTCGGCGATGCCGGCTTTCGCGAGCGCTTTTTAAAGCAGTCGTACGTCAACCCGGACATCGTCACGCCCGCGGTCGTGGAGGACGTGATGGTGGGTGCGCTGACGGACGACTACCTCACCGGCTCCACGCAAATGATGAAGTACTACAAGTCCGGGGATGAAGAAGGCATGCTGCCCGATATCCGGGTGCCGGCCCTGATCGTCTGGGGCGTCGAAGACAAGAGCAAGCCGGACGGCGAGGCTGAACTGCTGGCGGCTGAATTACCCAACAGCCGGCTGGCGCTGATTCCTGGCGCCGGGCACTACGTGCAAGAGGAAAAGCCGCTGGAGTCGGCCGCCGCGATTGTTGCCGCACAGGATTTCTGGGCGGTCAACCGCTAAACCGCGCGGCGCGCCTAGTCATCATCACCGTAGGGCTGCGGCACGAACCGCCGACCGGCCAGCGCGGCCACATCATCGTATTCATCGCTGAGGTCGCGGCCGGGCAGCACCACCGACCGCGGCTCGATCTTGTCGTGCGGGATGGTGCTCAACAAGTGCCGGATGCAGTTGAGCCGCGCCGTGCGCTGGTCGTCGGAAGGCACGATGTACCACGGCGACTCCGCGGTATCCGTCGCGTCCAGCATCCGGTCGCGGGCGCGCGAATAGGCATACCAGCGCTTGCGGCCCTCAAGATCCATATCGCTCAGCTTCCAGCGCTTGACCGGGTCTTCAACCCGGGACAGCAGACGCTTCTTCTGCTCGGCCTGACCGACTTCCAGCCAGTACTTCAGCAAAATGATGCCGGAATGAATAATGTACGACTCAAATCCGGGTGCGGTGCGCAGAAAGTCGGTCGTTTCCGCCTCCGTGCAGAACCCCATCACCGGCTCCACACCGGCCCGGTTGTACCAGCTGCGATCAAACAGCACGACCTCGCCGGCCGCCGGGAAATGCGCGACGTAGCGCTGCAGGTACAGCTGGGTGCGCTCGCGCTCAGTCGGGGCCGGCAGGGCCACCACCCTGAATACCCGGGCGCTGGCGCGCTGGGTAATGGCGCGAATCATCCCGCCCTTGCCGGCGGTGTCACGGCCTTCAAAGAGCACGATGACCCGCAGCCCGGCATGGGTCACCCACCGCTGCAGGCGCGCGATGTCCGCCTGCAGTTCGCGCAATTCCTTTTCGTAGTCGACTTTACCCACGCTTGATACCCTAAAAGACGTGAACCCTGATGGTACCATCGTGAATCGGCATCGCACGTCACTGAACGCAGGCACCAACGCATGCTGCAACGTCTGAACAGCTTTATCCTCTGGTGCTCACAAACCTGGTGGGCCGTCGCGCTGCTGTTTGCCGGGCAGTTTGGCACCATGCGTATCCTGAACGCCATCACGCAGAAGTTTCCGTCACAAACCGCCGGCGATATTCCCTTTGACATGCAAAACTCGCTGACCACCGAGCAGGTGTTCACGCAGCTCAGCGGTTACACCGAGGCGGCCTTTGCCAGCTATTACCGGTTCCAGGCTGTGGACTTTGCCTTCCCGCTGTTCGGCGGCCTGTTCCTGGCCGCCGTCTGCGCCTTCGCGGTCCGCCACGCGGCGCCGCGCTGGTATACGTGGGCGGCGGCCCGCAACCTGTTCGTGCTGATCCTGCTGGCGACCGCGTTCGACTACCTTGAGAACGTCGGTATGCTGTGGACGGTCAGCGCCTGGCCCGAACAGGTGCAGGCGGCGGCGCAGCTCGGGGTAACCGCGAAGGTCGCCAAGCTGACCTGCCTGTTTACCAGTGCGGGCGTGACGGCGGCGTTTCTGCTGGTCGCAGGCGCCCGCTGGGTGGGACGTGCCAGCGGCTTCGTGAAAGCGTGAGCGCGTCTCAGTCGGCCCTTGCGCCCGTCTGATCGCCCGCCGCTGCCTGCCCGCATCAACGCCGCACTTGCATTGGCCGCTGTACAGGGTAGCTTAGATACTTGGTCAACGGACAGGGCAGGCTTTAGATGAAATTTCTGCGCAGAGCGGCCTGGACGCTGGTAGCGCTGTCGGGCGTCTACCTGATTGCGGTGCTGATTGCGATGTACGTGTATCGCGACATTCCGGCTGCGGTCCTCGAAGCCAAGTACGGCACCGAGCCGTCCCGCTACATGAACGTCGCCGGGGCGCGCATTCACTATCGCGATGAAGGTCCGCGCGATGCGCCCGTGGTGGTTCTGATTCACGCCAACTGGGCCAGCCTGCTGGGCTGGGAGCCCTGGGTGGAGCAACTGAAGGACGCCTACCGGGTGGTGCGCTTCGATATGACCAGTCACGGCCTGTCCGGGGCCGACCCGACCGGGGACTACACGCTGGAGCGCACGCTTGAACTCACCGAAAAGTTAATCGATGCGCTGGACATCGACGAATTTAGCCTGGCCGGCACTTCGCTCGGCGGCACCGTGGCGGTGTTTTACACGGCCAAGCACCCGGAACGGGTCAAGCACCTGATTCTGCTCAGCCCGGGCTCAATCGAAGGCAAAGAGCGTAAAGACGGGCCGCGCGGCAGTGTGCCGCCCGCCGCCAACATCCTGAAATACATCCTGCCCCGGGCTATTCCGAAGTTTTTTCTCACCAGCGGCTATGCCGACCCGACGCAGGTACCCGAAGAGCTGGTGGACCGGTGGTTCGAGCTCTGGCGGCTGGAAGGTCAGCGCGAAGCCCAGCTTGAGCGGCTGCGGCAATACGATTCCGGCGATATTGCCAGCGTGTTTGAGCGGGTGACGGTGCCCGTGCTGCTGCTGTGGGGCGAGGACAACCCGGTGGCCAAATTTGAGCAGCACGAAGAAGTCATTGAGCTACTGCACAACGCCCCGCAACTGGACTTTATCAGCTACCCGGGTGTTGGCCACATGGCGGTGCAGGAAGCCGGCGACGTGACAGGCGCGGATGTCCGCCGGTATCTTGATGGCGACCGGGACGACAGCTGGCGCGTGAGCCGGGCAGCAACGGCGGCTCAGGCCGTGGATTAAGGCTTACTTGTTTATCTAGCATTCCGCTCCGTTAAATTATGCAGACCACCACTGGAGACCACTGATGCACGTTAAACCCCGCAGTGCTATAGCCACCGGCATTATTGTTGCCTTGTTATGCGGCCCGGCTGTGGCCGTCAGCCAGGACAAGCTGAATCCCGATGCGAAGTACCGCCACGACGTGATGGAAGCCATGGCGAGCCATTTCGCGGCACTGGCCGCCATTTTTACCGGCCGCGTCGACCGGCCCGGCCAGCTGCAGGCGCACGCCGAAGCGCTGGCCATGACGGCCGCGATGACCGGCAGCCTGTTCCCGGCCGGCTCGGAAGGCGGTGCCGCCCTGCCGCTGGCGTTTGAGGAGCCCGAGGGCATCAAGCGCGGCGCCGACAACATCGCGGCGGCCACCGCGGCTCTGGCCGAGGCTGCGGCCGGCGGCGACAGGGGCGCCATTGCCAAGGCCTTTAAAGAAGCGGGTGACGGCTGCAAGGGCTGCCACGACCGCTACAAGGCCGAAGACGAATAAGCCACGCCTGTTCGGACCCGCATGCACGCGCTCCCGCTGCTGACGCTCAGCCTGACGCTGCTGACAGCGGCGGGCGCGCGCGCCGCGACCGACCCCGCGATCAGCCGCGGCGAGTACCTGGCCACGGCAGCCGGCTGCAGCAGCTGCCATACCGACAGCGAGCATGACGGCCTCCCCTATGCGGGCGGCCATCGTCTCGAGACGCCTTACGGCAACTTTGTCGTGCCTAACATCACGCCCGACCGGCAAACGGGCATCGGCGGCTGGACGGATGCCGATTTTCTTGCCGCGGTGCGCGATGGCGTGAGTCCCGCCGGAGACCACTACTATCCGGCCTTCCCCTATGCTTCCTATGCGGGCATGACCGAACGCGACGTGCTGGACATCAAGGCCTACCTCGACAGTCTGCCGGCCATTGAGCGGCCCAACGAAGCGCACGAACTGGCGTGGTACCTGCCCGGGCGCTGGGCCATGTGGATCTGGCAGGCCCTGTTTGCGCCCTGGGAATACCCTGCTCCGGCCGGCAGCGACGGCGATGCCGAGTGGCAGCGGGGCGCCTACCTGGTACGGCATCTGGGTCATTGCGGTGAATGTCACACCCCCCGCGACTGGTTTGGCGCGCTGCGG
>JAZBOT010000156.1:0-16234 GCA_036351295.1 Gammaproteobacteria bacterium
AAGCGCAGCGCGCCGGCGCGCTGGCAGGCATTGCGGGCTGCAGCGGGGGCGGAGGTGTTTAGCTGGGACGCCGCGGCTGCAACTTATGAAGCTGAATTGTATGCAGCCGCTGCAAGCTGACGGCGAACGTCACGCGGCCGACTTCGCGGCGCTCGCCGCGGGTCGCCACCGAGATGTGTTTGCCGTGCTGGGGCTGCACCGTGTCGGCGCTACGCGACTGGTCCGCGTGTATGTGCCTGGCGCCCGGTCGGTGACGTTGCTGACCGACGCTGACCGGCAGGCGACGCCGATGCCGCGGCTCCACGATGCCGGCGTTTTTGTAGCCGAAATGCCGCGGCGCCGCCGCCGCTACCGGTTGCGCATCGAGCAGCCTGACGGGTCGGTTGCGGTCTGCGAAGACCCCTATGCGTTCCCCGTGTCCCTGGGGGAGCTGGACCTGTATCTGCTGCGCGAAGGATCTCACCGGCAGATCTACTCCATACTGGGTGCCCAGCCGATGGCGCTGCAGGGTTGCCGCGGCACGCGGTTTGCGGTTTGGGCACCGAACGCGGGACGCGTCAGCGTCGTCGGCGATTTTAATCACTGGGACGGACGGCGGCACGTGATGCGCCTCCATCCCGGCAACGGCATCTGGGAGATTTTCCTGCCAGGTGTCAGGCCGGGCGCGCACTACAAGTTTGAGGTGACCGACCGTGCCGGGAACCTGCTGCCGCTCAAAACCGACCCGATGGCGCACTATTTTGAGGCCCCGCCTGGCAATGCGGCTATTGTCTACGCAAGCCGTTATGCATGGTTGGACGCGGAGTGGATGCGGCGTCGCTCCGCTCAGCCGCGGCTTGATACAGCGGTCAGCATCTACGAGGTGCATCTCGGCTCCTGGCGGCGCAAGCCCGAGGAGCACGATCGCCCGCTGTCCTATCGTGAGCTGGCGGATGAGCTCGTCAGTTATGTTGTCGATATGGGCTTTACCCATGTCGAGCTCCTGCCGGTTACCGAACATCCTTTTGACGGTTCCTGGGGCTATCAGCCGATCGGGCTGTTCGCGCCGACCCAGCGCTATGGCGAACCGGATGACTTCCGCTACCTGGTGGACCGGTGCCATCAGGCCGGCATCGGGGTGATCCTCGACTGGGTATCCGCCCACTTTCCCCGCGATGAGCACGGGCTGGTGCGATTTGATGGTACCGCGCTGTATGAGCATGAGGATCCGCGGCGTGGCGAGCATGCCGACTGGGGCACTCTCATCTTTAATTACGGCCGCCGCGAGGTCGTCAACTACCTGATCGGCAGCGCTTTGTATTGGGTTGAAGAATTTCATATTGACGCGCTGCGTGTCGATGCCGTGGCCTCCATGTTGTATCTCGACTATTCACGCGAAGCCGGCGAATGGTTGCCGAACCAGTTCGGGGGCAACGAAAACCTTGAGGCCGTGGCGTTCCTCTGTCGGCTTAACGAGATCCTGCATGCACACGGCGCCACAACCTATGCCGAAGAATCGACCGCATGGCCCGGCGTGTCGCGACCCACTTATGCGGGTGGGCTCGGTTTTACCTATAAATGGAACATGGGCTGGATGCACGACACGCTGAAGTACATCGAAGAAGACCCGGTTCATCGCCGCTACCATCATGACAAGATGACTTTTGGGCTGATCTACGCGTTTGATGAGAACTTTGTACTGCCGCTGTCACACGACGAGGTCGTCCATGGCAAGCGTTCGCTGTTGGCGAAGATGCCGGGTGACGACTGGCAGAAATTTGCCAACTTAAGGGCTTATCTGGCAGCCATGTACGCCCACCCGGGCAAGAAGCTGCTGTTTATGGGCGCCGAGTTCGCGCAGCGGCGCGAGTGGAGCCATCAGGTTTCACTCGACTGGCATTTGCTTGAGCAAGGCCCGCATGCGGGCATGACCCGGCTGGTCAAGGCGCTGAACGCGACCTACATTCGCCAGCCGGCCCTGCATGAGGTCGATTTTTCGCCCGCGGGTTTCGAGTGGATCGAGATCAATGATGCGGAAAACAGCATACTGGCATGGCTGCGGCGGGGCGCTGACGGCGGTTTTGTGGTGTGCGTAACAAACTTCACGCCCGTAGTACGGCATGATTATGCGCTGGGGGTGCCCGCAGCCGGCCCGTACGTTGAGCTGCTGAACACCGACGCCGGCGAGTACGGCGGGACAGGTCTCGTGCACCCGGGCGAGCGCGTCGCCCATGCAACCGGCGCGCATGGCCGACCTTACTCGCTGTGTATCACCCTGCCGCCGCTTGCTACAGTAATGTTTTCCCCGGCTCACCAGAGCCCGGTTCACGATTTACCAGGTAAACCCTAGTGTTGGAAGAAAACGAGATACCGTCAGGTAGTAGCGAACTCCTGCAGTCGGCGCCATTGGCCATGACGGCGGACGGCTTGCTGGCCGACTTTACGCACTATTACGCGTATACCTTCGGGCGGCGCAATATTAACCGTGCAGCACCCTACGTTTACCAGTCGCTGGCGCTGGCTACCCGCGACCGACTGATGGAACGACGTGCCCGCACGGTGCGGGTGATCGAGAAAGCAGACAGCAGGCGAGTCTGCTACCTGTCGCTTGAGTTCCTGATGGGACGACTGCTGCGCAATGCGCTGCTCAACACGGGGTTGACCAGTGAAGCTGAGGCGGCTTTAGAGCGGCTCGGCGTGAAGCTCGAGGACATTTACGACAGCGAGCAGGACGCCGGGCTGGGTAACGGTGGCCTCGGCAGGCTGGCCGCGTGCTTTCTCGACAGCTGCGCCACCCTCGGCCTGCCGGTTATGGGTTACGGCATTCGCTACCGCTACGGCATGTTTCATCAGCGCATTGACGATGGCCGGCAGGTTGAAGAGCCGGACGGCTGGCTGCGCGAGGGTTTTCCGTGGGAAATAGAACGGTTTGAGCTGGCGCAGACGGTGCGTTTCGGCGGGTGCACCCGCAGCTACCGCGACGCCGGCGGCCGCTTGCGCTGGGAGTGGACCGGTACCCACGATGTGCTGGCTATTCCTTATGACGTTCCCGTCCCGGGTTTCCGCAACAACATCACCAACACGCTGCGATTGTGGTCGGCCAGTGCCACCGACGAATTTGATCTTGGCGAGTTCAATGCCGGCAGCTACGCCGACGCTGTGGCGCGGAAGAATGCGGCGGAGAACATCACGATGGTGCTGTACCCGAACGCCGAGACCGAAAACGGTCAGGAGCTGCGGCTGCGCCAGCAGTATTTCCTGGTGTCCGCCAGTTTGCAGGATACGCTGCGTTTCTGGGTGGAACATCACGGCCCTGATTTCAGTGACTTTGCGGCCAAGCATTGCTTTCAGCTCAACGACACGCATCCGGCACTGGCAGTTCCTGAACTCATGCGCGTGTTGCTCGATGACTACGGCATGACATGGGAGGAGGCCTGGCAAATCACGACCGACACCATGGCCTACACCAACCACACGTTGCTGCCGGAAGCGCTGGAAACCTGGCCGGTAGAAATGATGCGCGGGCTGCTGCCACGGCCGCTGGAAATCATCTACGAGATCAACGCACGCTTTATAGCCGAGGTCAGCCGCCGCTGGCCGGGCGATACAGCGCGGCTGCAGCGTATGTCGTTAATCGAGGAAGGCCCGCGGCAGATGGTGCGCATGGCCTTCCTCGCCATTGTCGGCAGTTTTTCTGTCAACGGCGTCGCAGCGTTGCATTCGCGCTTGCTCCGCGATGGATTGTTTCGCGATTTTGCCGAGCTGTGGCCGGAGAAATTCAACAACAAAACCAACGGTGTTACCCAGCGGCGCTGGCTGGCGGCCTGCAATCCGGGTCTTGCCGAGCTTATTTCCGGCCGCATCGGCGAGGGCTGGATTACCGATCTTGAGCAACTTGCCGCGCTGCGTTCCGCTGTCGACGATCCGGACTTTGCGTCGCAATGGCGGGCGGTAAAGCAGGCCAACAAAGTGGCGTTGGCGGCCGAGGTGGCGCGCCGTACCGGTGTGCAGCTGCATCCCGACATGCTGTTTGATGTGCAGGTCAAGCGCATTCATGAATACAAGCGGCAGTTGCTGAATCTGCTGCACGCGGTGCATTTGTATGACCGGATCAAGCGGGGTGACGGCGATGCGTTGCAGCCGCGCGCGATCATTATCGGCGGCAAAGCCGCACCCGGCTACTTTATGGCCAAGAGCATCATCAAGTGTATTAACAATGTGGCCACTGTCATCAACTCGGACCCGGCCGTGGCTGGCCGTCTCAAGCTCGTGTTCTTCCCCGATTACAATGTCTCTGCAATGGAGCTTATCTGTCCGGCCGCCGATCTGTCTGCGCAAATATCCACCGCCGGTAAAGAAGCTTCGGGCACCGGCAATATGAAGTTCATGATGAACGGGGCGCTGACCATTGGCACGCTGGATGGCGCGAACGTCGAAATTCTTGAGGCGGTGGGCGCGGAGAATTTCTTTTTGTTCGGGCTCACGGTCGAAGAGATCGATGCACTGCGGCCGAGCTATAACCCGGAGGCGATGATTGAGCGCGACGCAGATTTGAGTCGCGTTGTTGCGCTTCTGGAGGGCGGCCACTTCAACCGTTTCGAGCCGGGCGTTTTTGATGCGGTGCTGGCAGCGCTGCGGTCACCGACGGATCCATGGATGACGGTGGCCGATTTTGCCAGCTTTGTGGAGGCGCAGCAGCATGCCGCCGTTGCCTATGCCGACGTGCAGCGCTGGACTCGCATGAGTATCCTGAACGTCGCCGCGTCGGGACGGTTTTCTACGGATCGCACGATGCGCGAGTACAATGAAGATATCTGGCGGCTGCAAGCGGTGACACTGCCTGACGCATGAGCGCATCCACGCCAGTCGATTCGCTCGGCGTCACGGTCGCAGCGGATGGGGCACGCTTTGCTGTTTATTCCTCGGTAGCTGAGCGCATCGATTTGTGTTTGTGCGACTCCGGTGGCCGCGAAACCGCCCGCTTCAGTCTTGAGCGGGGCGCCCGGGACATCTGGAGCGTCAGCGTCCCTGGTGTGCTGCCGGGACAGCACTATGGCTACCGGGTGCACGGGCCCTATGCACCGTGGGCCGGCCAGCGCTGCAACCCGGCCAAGCTGCTGGTTGATCCCTACGCACGGCAGCTGGCCGGCGAACTGCAGTGGCATCCGGCGGTGTTCGATTTTGCACCCGAGGCTGACGACTGGCGACCGAACGACGCGGACAGCGGCCCGTATGTGCCGCGCAGTGTGGTGACAGGCAGCCTGCCGGCACAACCCGCGTTGCGCCCCGCTGTGGCGTGGGCCGACATGGTCATCTACGAGGCCAACGTGCGCGGTTTCACCATGCGACACCCGGAGCTGTCAGAGGCCGAGCGCGGGCGCTTCCGCGGCCTCAGTAACGGCGCGATTTTGGACCATCTGCGCGCACTGGGCATAACCACGGTCGAATTGCTGCCGGTCCAGACTTTTATAGACGAGCAGGCGCTCGTCAGCCGCGGCCTGCGCAATTACTGGGGCTACAACCCGCTTAATTTTTTTGCACCCGCCGGACGCTATCTCGCTGGCGATGACATCGCTGAGTTTCGGGATATGGTTGCAGCGATTCACGCCGCGGGTATCGAGGTGATTCTCGACGTGGTGTACAACCATACGGCCGAAAGTGACGCTCGCGGCCCGACCCTCAGCTTCCGCGGGCTCGACAATCAGGCCTACTATCGGCTGGCCGCAGACAACCCCGGCGAGTACATCAATGACACGGGCTGTGGTAACACGCTGAATGCGGATCACCCGCAGGTGCAGCAACTGGTCGTTGCCAGTCTGCGCTACTGGGCCGAGGAGATGGGTGTCGACGGCTTTCGCTTTGACCTGGCCCCGATACTCGGCCGCACAGCGGCTGGTTTCACGCCCGCACACCCGCTGCTCCGCGCCATTACCGAGGATACAGTGCTGGGCCGCACCAAATTGATTGCCGAGCCCTGGGATACCGGCCCCGGCGGTTATCAGCTGGGCGCATTTCCGCCTGGCTGGGCGGAATGGAATGATCGCTTTCGCGACAGTGTGCGCAAATTCTGGCGGGGTGACAGCGGCGAAGCCGGCGAATTTGCCCGGCGCCTGCACGGGTCCGCCGACCTCTTCGGGGCCGCGGAGCGCGGCCCGCAGGCCAGTATTAACTTTGTGACCAGCCATGACGGCTTCACGCTGGCAGACCTCGTCAGTTTCGCCGGGCGTCACAATGAGGCCAACGGCGAGGACAACCGCGACGGACACCACGAAAATTACAGCGAGAATTTTGGCGTGGAGGGCGCGCCGGCAAGTTCCGCTATCGCGGCGCAACGTCGCCAGCGCCGGCTGACCTTGCTGGCGACGCTGCTGGTTTCGCAGGGCACCCCGATGCTCCTAGCCGGCGACGAGTTCGGCAATTCGCAGGACGGCAACAACAACGCCTACGCGCAGGACAACCCGGTGGGCTGGCTGGACTGGCAGGGATTACGGGACGATCCGGAATTTTTTGCCCGGGTGCAGCAGTTGATCACGCTGCGCAAGGCGGAGCCGTTGCTGCGGCAGGTGGCCCATGTGCATACCGATGCCACGGCAAGCTCGGCGGGCGAGCCGATCGGCTGGTTCAGGCCTGATGGCCACCCCATGCACTCCGCGGACTGGGCGACGGCCGCTGCATTTATCCTGCGGCTGCTTTCGCCGGGGGCTGCGGGTACACAGCGGTATGCGATTGCCATGCTGTGCAATGCGGCGCCGGGCCCTGTCCGGTTTGCGGCACCGCAGGACGAGCGCCGGGAGTGGAGCTGTGTTTTCGACAGCAGCGGGCAGGTGGTCACGAGTGCACCCGGCCGTTGGCAGGTGCCCGCCGGCACGCTCCTGATCTTGCGCGGTGGTGACCTATTAATCTGAAGCGGCAGCGGGGCATGCGCGGCTGGCTGTGCGTCCTGACGGCACTGGCGTTCTCCCGGGCTCAGGCCACGTCGGTAGTCGTGATCGAGGGGCTCAGCGGTGAGCCCCTCACCAACGCGGAGGCTTACCTCGGTTTTGGCGCGGAAAGTTGCGCCAGCCCGACATGGCGGCTCGAGGCGCTGTTTGCTCGGGGCGAGCGCCGGTTGCGCGAGTCGCTGCAGCCGTTTGGCTACTATGCACCTTCCATCGCGGCCCGCCAGGAAGTGGTGGATGACTGCCTGCAGGCACAATTTACCGTGGAGCCAGGTGAATTAACCCGCTACAGCGCGGTGCAGGTGGAAATTCGTGGTCCCGAGTCGGCCGCTTCTCACTGGCAGAGCCTGCTGCAGGCGAGTCCGCTCAAAGTCGGCGGCGTTGTTGACCACCGGGTTTACGAACGCTACAAGCAGCGCTTTACTGCGCTGGCCCGTCGCTACGGTTATTTCTCGAGTCGCTTTGACAGCGCGGAAATCCGGGTGCAGCCGGCCGACGGTACGGCGACGGTCAACCTGATTTTTGTGCCCGGTCCGCGGTTCACCTTCGGGGAAATTGTCCTCGATCAGGACGTTGTTGATGACGAACTGGTGCGCCGCTTCGTTGAGGTCGAGCGCGGTGAGCCGTTCGATTCGCAGGACGTTGCGGAGCTGTACGATGCGATGCTGGCCACGGGTTATTTTGCCAGCGCTGAGTTGCGCACGGTGCCGGCGCAGGATGGCTCACCGGTGGTGGACATCGAGGTGAGTGCGACGCGGGCGAAGGCGTCCACCTGGACCGCGGGAGTGGGTTTCGGCACGGATACCGGCCCGCAGCTGCGACTGGGCTACAACAATCGGCGCCGCAACCGGGCGGGCCACCAGTGGGGCGCCAGCGGCAGCGCGTCGCGGATTATCAAGCAGGCGGGGCTTGAATACCGTATCCCGCTGGATCAGCCGCGCGCTGAATGGCTGAGCTTCGAAGCCGGCTACAAAGACGAGCAGGCTGAGACACTGGCAAGCCAGCAAGCCAAGCTCGGTCTGAAGCGTTTGCAGCGGCGCGGCGAGAGCTGGATCGAGACGCAGTTTGTTGACGTGACCAACGAGGACTTCGCGGTTGCCGGCGAGCCAGGCAATATATTTTATATAGCGCCCGGCATCAGTTGGAGTACGGTCCGCGGCTCCGGTGCCTCACGACCCGCGAGCGCATACAGGCTGGCGTTTCAGGTGAGCGGCACAACGGAGTTTATCGGTTCCGACCTCAACTTTCTGCAGTCGACCGCAGGCTTCAAGTCGATAGTGACCTTGCCGGCCGGTATTCGTCTGCTGACACGCCTCGACGCGGGTGTGACCTGGGTCGACGATTTTCAGGACCTGCCGGCTTCGTTGCGCTTCTTCGCGGGCGGTGACTTCAGTGTGCGCGGCTACGATTACAAAACGCTCGGCCCGGTCGACGCCAACGGCGTGGTAGAGGGTGGCGACAACGTCATTACCGGTAGCGTGGAAATTGACCGGCTGATCAGCGCCAACTGGGCGCTGGCGGCCTTTGTCGATGGCGGCAACGCCTTCGATGACTTTAACGATCTCGAGTTGCAGTGGGGCGTCGGCGGCGGCGTCCGCTGGTTTTCGCCCGTCGGCCCGCTGCGCATCGATATTGCCTTTCCGCTGTCAGATCAGCAGCGGGAAGACTTTCGACTGCATATCACGCTGAGCCCGGATATCTGATGGCAGCTGTGCGAATACTGTTAATGACTTGTGTGGCGCTGCTGGCGGGCGTGATCGCCGGCGTCTTGCTGCTGGCATCGACAGCGGCCGGGTTGCGCATACTGCTCGACAATGTCGGCCCGCTGATTCCCGGGCGTCTGGAGGTGGCGGGTGTGTCCGGCAGCCTGTATACCGGCGCTCATTTCGACACGCTTGACTACACCCTGCCGGGCACCGGGATCGCCGCCGCGGACGTTGAACTCCGGTTGAACTGGCTGGCCCTCGTTGCCGGCGAGCTGCGTTTTTCACGGCTGTCTGTCGCACGGCTGCAGCTGACGCGCGATGCGACGGCCGCTGCCGGGGCGGAGGGCTTACCCGAAGTGGACCTGCCGTTTGGGCTGCGGGTGGTGGACGGCCGGGTGCAGGTGCTGGAACTGGCAAACGGCGATTTCGGCGAGACCGCGACGGACGTCACGCTGGACGCAGCGCTGCGCGGTTCGCGGCTGCGGGTGTTTGCCGCCGCCGGCCAGTCGCGCGGCGTGCGTGCCACGGTCACGGGTGAGCTGCGCTTTACCGGTGACTGGCCGCTGGCGGCCGAGGTGGTCTGGACAGCAGCCAGTCCCCGAGCGCTGTCAGGGCGCGGTAGTGTAGCGGGCGACCTGCGCCGGCTGCTACTGGAACAGGTGGTTGCGGTGCCCGACGAGGTGCAGCTCAGCGCCACCATCGACGCGCCCCTCGAGGCATTGCGCTACTCGGCGCAGCTCAGGTGGTCGGCGCTGACTGTGCCGCTGGACGCGGGCCCGCTCACCCTGCGGGACGGCGATATCACCGTTGCCGGTGACCTCACGGCCTACAGCGCGACCGTTGCCGCCGAGGTTGGCGTCGGCACCGCACCGCCGGCGCGAGTCGCGCTGGTCGCCGCAGGCGACTTCGCTGCGCTCCGGCTGACAAAAATTGCGGCGCGCTTGCTGGACGGCACCGTCAGCGGCACGGGTGCGCTGGTGTTCGCGTCGCGCGACCTGACGCTGGACCTGAGCGTGGCCGACCTGAACCCAGGCGCGCTGGTGCCGGGTTGGCTGGAACCTGTCTCAGGCCGCATTGCGCTGAGCGTTACCGGCACCAATGTCGTCACCACGACGGCACGGCTGGTAGCCGGCGACAACGTGCTCAACTATATGGGCGAGGTCGCGCCTGCGATACGCGGCTCCGTGGTGCTTGAAGCCGCGGACCTGGCGCAGCTGTATACGGGCGCTGCCGGCGAGTTGACGGTGCGCGGCTCGGTGGGCGGCAGTCTGCAGGAGCCCGCCGCAGAGCTAGCGATTGCGGGCCGCAGCCTGGGCTGGGATTCGCTGGCGCTGGGTAGTCTGCGGGCGCAGCTTAATACGGCGGCGGAGGGTGACTTGCAAATCTCACTGCTGGCGCAGGAAGCGGGTGCATCCGGCAGCGACCGCTACAACCTGCAGCTGACAGCAGTGGGCCGGCGCGCGCAGTTCGCCTACCGCGCGCGGGGCCGCGGGCCGACAGGTGCTGCCGCCGTCGCAGGGAGTGGCAGCTGGAGCGATGCACAACTTGAATTGCAAGCCGCGACAGCAGAGCTGTCACCACCGGTCGGGCCTGCCTGGAGCCTGGCCGAGCCCCTTGGCGCACGCATCGCGCTCGCGGCCGAGCCAGAGGCGACTATTGAGCCGCACTGCTGGCGGGCGCAGCCCGCCAGCCTCTGTCTTGTGTCCGGCACGCTCAGCGCAGCCAGCCTGGCCGCTGTACTCCGCCTGCGGGATCTGCCGCTGGCCTGGCTGGTACCCCCGGGCGCGAATGACCTCAGCGCCGAGGGGCGCGCCGACGCCGACTTGATCGTCTCAGGTTCGTTGAGCATGCCATCCGCGCGCCTCGTCTGGACGCAGCACGACACCCGCCTTGCTACTCGCGATGCTGACGGCAACCGCATCACGCTGGCGCTGCCCCGGGTTGGCGCCCGGCTGCAGCTGCAGGACGACGCGCTGATCCTCGATGGCCAGTTGAGCTCGGGGGAGCAGCTCAGCGTGACCGTTGCCGGTTCCGTGCGGCACCTGCGCTCGCCCGCACCGGCACTCGCTATCAACGTCGCCGCGCTGATCCCCGATATCGCCGTCGCGAGCCCCCTGCTTGAGCCGTTTACAGGCCTGCGTGACCTGAGCGGGCGCGCCCGTGTGGATATGCAGTTCAGCGGCACGCCGGACGCGCCAACCGTAACGGGCGAGGCGCAGCTGACTCAGGCCGGGGCCGTCTTGCCGCTGACCGGTATTGCCCTGACTGACATCGCGCTCAGCGCGCGCGGCAGCGGGCTGCAGAGGGTGGTGCTTGATGGCAGCGCGCGATCGGGCGACGGCGAGATCCGCCTGAGCGGCGACCTGGGTTGGCTGGACGAGCAGTTTTTTGCCGACCTCAAACTCACAGGCCAGGATTTTACGGCACTCCGCTTTCCGGGCCAGCAGGCACGCGTGTCCCCCGATCTGCGGTTGGCCGCGCGCGGTAATGGCATCGATATCACCGGCACGGTGGAGATTCCCTACGCCGATATCACCATTGAGCGCCTGCCTGAGACCGCCGTTGCGCGCTCGGGCGACGTCGTGATCGTGCGTGACACGCAGGCTGAAACTCCTGCGGGAACCTTCCTGCAGGTGAGTAGCGACATCGATGTCCGTCTGGGTGACGCTGTGCGCCTGCAGGCGTTCGGCCTGCAGACCGGGTTGGCCGGTGCGCTCAAGCTGCGGCTTTCGCCGGCCAGCGCGGAACCCGTGGTGGAGGGTAATCTGCAGTCGGTAGACGGCAGTTTCGAGGCCTACGGGCGCGAGTTTCGCATTGAGCGCGGCGTACTCATCTTTGCGGGCGTGGCGGACAACCCGGCGGTCAACGTGCGGGCGGTGCGCGAGCTGGAGTACGACGGCCAGGACATCAAGATCGGCGTCCAGCTGACCGGCACACTGGAGCAACTGCAGACGCGTCTGTTCGGTGAGCCCGCCATGAGCGAGTCTGATGCGCTCGCGTACCTGATTCTGAATCGGCCCATGCAGCGCTCCGACAGCCTTGCCTCCGAACAGCTTTCGGGAGCAGCCGTCGCGCTGGGTCTGGCCAACATGCTGCCGGTTACCGAGCAGCTGCGCGACACGCTGGGGCTGGACGAAATCGAGTTCGCCGGCATGACGCGAGAAAGTTCGGTGGTGACGGCCGGCAAGCGCATCGGTGATGATTTCTATATTCGCTACACTTACGGGCTGTTTGAGCGGATCGGCCGCTTTGTCATTCGCTACGATATAGGCCGTGGCTTCAGTCTTGAGGCCGGGTCAGGCCAGGAGCAGACCATTGACTTGCTATACAGCGTCGACCGTTAGGTTTCGCGGGCGACGGACTGTGACATGATGCCGGCCACTGGCAGCAGTAATCCAGGAGGGTTTGAATGCCAAATATTCTGATCACGGGGGCCAACCGGGGTATTGGCCTGGAATTAACGCGCCAGTACCTGGCGGCTGGCTGGGACGTGATCGCGACGTGTCGTGACCCTGCGACCGCGACCGACCTCGGCACGCTGGGCTGCGCAGAGCTGGAAGTGCGAGAGCTTGACGTAACTGATCATGCCGCGATTGACACCCTGGCCGCGAGTCTCGGCGGTGCGCCTCTCGACGTGCTGCTCAACAATGCGGGGATCATTGGTCCGGTACCCGTGGCGGAGCACATTGAGCGGCAGCACTTCGGCCATCTCGACTACGAGCTGTGGACCCGGGTGCTGCGCACCAATACCTTCGGGCCCATCAAGCTGGCCGAGGCCTTGCTGCCCAATATTTTGGCGGGGCAGCAGAAAAAGATCGTGACGCTCTCGAGCACGGTGGGCTCGATTGTGGAACGCGACACGCCTGCGTTTGCTTACGCGACCAGCAAGACGGCGGTCAACAAAGCCATGCGTCTGCTGGCGGTGCAGCTGCGCCCGCAGGGGGTCATCGTCGCGCTACTATGTCCCGGCTACGTCAAAACGCGGCTCGATTTTGGCACGGCGGATGTCGAGCCGCATGACAGTGTCGCCGGTATGCGGGCACTGATCGACGGCTTTACGCTGGACGACAGCGGCACTTTCCGGCGCTATAACGGTGACGTGATCGCCTGGTAGCACCCGTCGCCGTGGCTACCAGGTGTCGTACACCCATTCGATGAACACCCGCGCATCGCTGTCGCTTTGCTGCGTCACGGTATTGCGGCGCGTTTCGTAGCCGAGACCGATGTTGAAGTCGCCAAAGCGCGTCACGCGCCGGTGGCCAAGCTCGATTTCGCGGTACCGGGTCTCCACCTGGGCCACGGTGTTGGCGGGGTCAGGCTCGAGGATGCGATTGAGATCGCCGTAGCCTAGCCGCAGGCGCCAGGTGTTATTGCGGTTATCGGTCAGTAGCGTGCCGAAGGTGAACACGCTCGCGTCGTTGTCAAACGCGGCACCCATACTCCGGCCATAGCGCCGGTAGCCGGATTCATAGATAGGGTGGTTGTAGGCACAGTCAGCCTCCGAGCCCGAACCGCCATCGCCGAACACGAGTGGGAAATTGCACACGGTATCCGACCATTCGAGGAACAACCGGTAGGTTCCCAGCGCCTCCAGCTGGCCCCACGTTTCGAGGCCAAACTGGCCGATAAAGGTATTCGGCAAGCGGTTGCCTTCGTCCTCGCCAATCATCTGGCCGTAGAGCGCAAAGGGCCGGCCGAAGACCCGGTTCGACCAGCGCACGTCATAGCCTGCAAGCTGGTTGCCGGGTTCGTCTTCGGGCGCCACATTGGTGCCGCGGTTGTCGTTGCCGATCAGCATATTGGTCCAGATGTCGAAGTCGCACGAACGACCTTCGCCGCACAGCTGCGCCGTGCGGCTGAGGCCAATTTCCAGATTACGCAGCGGCTTGAAGGTCAGACGCATCCCGAAAAACAGCGTTTCGGGGATAGCCCGGTTGTTTTCCATCTGGCCGAGCTGGACCGTCAGGTCCCAATGCCCGAGCCATGCCAGCCACTTCGTCTTGAACGGGTCGGTCGAGCTGCGGTCGAGGGTAATGGAGGGGATCGGGCGGGCGTTGTTTGAATAGATCAGGCTGCTTTGCCAGCCGGGACCCCACCAGCGTTCCTGGGCCGACAGCGCCAGCGACCAGTTGCCCAGGGCCATGCCCACGTAGCTGCCGTCGAGCCGCACGTCCTTGCCGTCCTGCGGGTCCCAGACAAATGTGCTTTGCAGACGGTAGGTAAAACGCTCGCCAATCCAGCTGGCTCCCACTTGCGCCTCGCCTTTCTCGCGCGGCGTACCCTCAAAGCTGCGAATCTGCACGGGCTTCTCGCTGAGCGCGAGGCGCGCGTGGTTGATGACTTCGTCGCTGCGCATCTGCTGACCCGCCGCCGTTCGCACCCGCATCAGGGCGGCCGCTTCGTAGTCTGACAGCGCGCCCGAAAAGTCGGCCAGGTCAGACGAAATGTCGCTCCACGATAACGGCCATGTGGTGACCGGGCCGCGGATGATGCCGGCGTCTGCCAGCACCTGGATATCGCTGCGCAGGTCGCTGCGCCCCACTTCGACCCAGGGGCCGGCGACGGACGCGGTGTTCACAAGACACAAAAAGCCGGCGAGCAGGCCTGCCAGGCGGCATACCCCGGGCGCAGTGGCGGTTGCAACAGCTGTCATCGGATATGGCGCGCCTGCCGGTTAAACGATTGGCCCTGCGCGGACACGGCGCCCCGCAGCGTGAGGGCCAATGGTAAGTTTAGCGGCTAACAAAGCGCAACAGCCGCGCGGTAGGGCTACCGCACGGCTGTGCACAGATCACGAGGATTGCGGGCCGGTTCAGCTCAGGCCGAGCAGAAACTCCTTGCGCGTGCTCGGGTTGGTCTTGAAGCGGCCGCCCAGCGAGGTCGTGGTGGTCTGGCTGTTGGCATCCATTACGCCGCGTGCCTTCACGCAAAAATGCGTCGCGCGAATGCTGACCGCGACGTCGTCGGTTTCGAGCAACGTTTGCAGTGCTACCAGGATTTGTTCGTTGAGCCGCTCCTGCACCTGCGGACGCTGCGCAAAAAATCTTACCATCCGGTTGATCTTCGACAGGCCGATCACCTTGTCCTTGGGAATATAGGCAACGGAGGCGGTGCCATCGATCGTAATCAGGTGATGCTCGCAGGTCGATGCCAGGTCGATATCCTGCACCTTGACCATCTCGTCCACCTTCATCTTGTTCTCGATGACGGTGAGTTTGGGGAAATTGCTGTAGTCCAGACCCGAAAAAATTTCGCTGACGTACATTTTTGCGATACGCCGCGGTGTATCGCACAGACTGTCGTCGTGAAGGTCGAGGCCCAGAATGTTAAGAATGTGGGTGAAGTGCTCCTGAATCGCAGCCTTCTTTTCCTCTGTCGACATCGCGACGGGAACCATGGGTGTTTCCAGCCCGCGTTCAGCCAGGGCGTTGCGCACTTTGACGGCCTCGGGACGGAGTGCAGCATCGTCCGAGGTGTGAGTTGAGGTAGCGGTGGCCGAGCTGGCTCGAGCTAGTCCTGTTATTGGACTCATAATTATTCTCCAGTGTTCCCTTAGCTAAGCAGACCAGTCCCAAGGGCAATGACTGCGGGGAAACCCCGAGTTACGGTACAGAGTTCGACCACTATCGGGTTACGGTTTCATGACTTTTGCCCGCAATGCGGTGCGGTTTTTTAACTTATTGTTTTTAATAGGATAAAAATTCGGCGGTTCTAGCGGATAACGGTCTTTGGCCGGAACAGCAGGGGCTTTTCGTTGCTTTTTACCGTCTCTTCCGCATCGTCAAAGGCATAGGGCGCGCGCTCACCGCTGCGGTCCAGCGGCAAATCGGCAAAATCAAACAGCCGGGTATCGGCCAGCTGACTCGGGGCGACGTTGCGCAGCGCCCGGAAAATATTCGTGACCCGTCCCGGCTGCTCGGCTTCCATGTCCGTCAGCAGCTTCTTGATCGTTTTGCGCTGCAGATTTTCCTGGGAGCCGCAAAGGTTGCAGGGAATAATCGGGAATTCGCGCAGCTTCGCATACCGCGCGATGTCGCGTTCGGCCAGGTACGCCAGTGGCCGAATCACGACATTGCGGCCATCGTCCGAGCGTAACTTGGGCGGCATGGCGGCCATGCGACCGCCGTAAAACATATTCAGAAACAGCGTTTCGACGATGTCATCGCGGTGATGCCCCAGGGCGATTTTGGTGGCGCCGATGCGTTCCGCAAATGCATACAGCGTGCCGCGTCGCAGGCGCGAGCACAGCGCGCAGGTGGTTTTGCCGGCGGGTACCTTCTGCTTAACGATGCTGTAGGTGTCTTTCTCGACAATGTAGTACTCAATGCCCAGCGCGTCGAGATACTCGGGGAGTACGTGCTCCGGGAAACCCGGCTGCTTCTGATCCATGTTGACGGCAACCAGCTCGAAACGGACCGGCGCGATCTGTTGCAGCCCCAGCAGCAGGTCCAGCATCGTGTATGAGTCTTTACCGCCCGACAGGCAAACCATGACCCGGTCGCCGTCGGCAATCATCTGGTAGTCAGCAATTGCCTGGCCGACGAACCGACGCAGCCGCTTTTGCAGCTTGTTGAAACGGGTGCTTGTGGGCATTGCCGTGCGCAGCGGTGA
>JAZBOT010000157.1:0-2290 GCA_036351295.1 Gammaproteobacteria bacterium
CAAGGCGCTGCTCAACAAGTACCCGCAGCCCACCGAGGCGCAGATCAACGAAGGCATGGCCGGGGTGCTGTGCCGCTGCACCGGGCACATCAAGGTGAAAGAGGCTATCCGCAACGACTTCCGCATCCGGCTCAGGGGCAGCGGCGATGCGTAGTAACGACCTCGACCTGTCGGTGGTCGGCCAGCGCCGGCCGCGGCTGGACGGCCCGGTCAAGGTGAGCGGTCGCGCCCAGTTTTCAGACGACGTGCGGTTGCCGGGCATGCTGCACGCGCGCGTGCTGCGGAGCCGCCACGCCCACGCACGCATCGTCAGGCTGGATGTCAGTCAGGCAGAGGCGTTGCCCGGCGTGAAGGCCGTCATCACGGCGGCCGATGCCAAGGGAATCTACGCCACGCAGAATGAACCCGCGATTTGCGGCGACGTGACCCGCTACATCGGCGAGGAGCTCGCGGCGGTGGCGGCCATTGATGAAGCCACCGCGGCCCGGGCGCTGGAACTGATCGAGGTGGAGTACGAGGTGCTGCCCGCGGTTACCACCATTCGCGAAGCGCTCAAGCCGGACGCGCCGCAGGTCGACCCCGGTATCGCGGGCAATATCGTTACCGACAATGTCGATGCCTACGGCGAGGTGGACGAGGCTTTTGCTGGCGCGGACTACGTCTTTGAAGACCAGTTTGTGACCCGCCCCACGCACAATTTGTTCGCCGAATACCACGTTTGCGTGGCTGACTTCAGCCAGCCGGACAAGCTGGAGGTGTGGACGCCGACGCAGACGTCGTACTTGTTTCAGCATTCGTTTGCGCGGGCGTTCAAGCTGTCGCTGAACCAGGTGCGCATCGTGCACCTGCACACCGGCGGGGCGTTCTCTGGGCGCGGCTCGGTGCGCCCGCATCACTACATTGCCGCGCTGCTGTCGCGCAAGGCGCAGCGGCCGGTCAAGCTGTTTTCGAGCGGTGATGAGGAGTTCCTGATTTGCCGCACCCTGGGGGACAACCAGTACACGCTGCGCACTGCGGTCGATAAGGACGGTACCGTGCGGGCCATCGATGTGGACGCCACGCTGGACGGCGGCGGCCAGGGTCACGCGCTCGGCTACTTCGGCTGGATGGTGGGGCTGTGCATGTCGTGGATCATGGACCTCGACGCCATCCGCTTTCGCCGCCGCGTGGTGCTCACCAACCAACGGCCCAACTACCTTGGCCACGGCGGCATGATGATTGGCACCAATGCCGGACTGATGCAGCAGCTGCAGCGCATCGCCGCGTTTCTCGGCCGCGACCCCATCGATTTCCTGCTGCAGAATGCCGTGCAGACGGGCCACAAAGGGCTGACCGGCGAGCACTTCGCCAGCTGCGGGCTGACCGAGTGTCTGGAGACCGTGCGCGATGCCTCGGGCTGGAACGACAAGTACGGCAAGCTCGAGCCCTACCACGGCATTGGTGTCAGCATGGGCGCGATGGCCGCCGGCGCGCGCGGCGCGTTCAAGCACGACACGTCGGCTGCGATGGTGAAAGTCGGTGAGGACGGTCTGGTCACGGTGTACACCGGTATTCCGGACATGGGGCAGGGCACGCACACCACCATGGCCATTATTGCGGCCGAAGTGCTGGGCATTCAGGCCACTGACATCCGCGTGATCGCCGGCGATACCGACATTACCCCGGTAGACGTCGGCGCCTTTGCCCAGCGCGGCACCATCATGACGGGCAACGCCGTCAAGAATGCCGCGCAGGAAGCACGTGACCAGCTGGCGAAGAATGCTGCCGACTGGCTGGAGGTCGAGGTTGACTCGCTGGAGTTTGACGGCGGGCATATTCGGGTCAAGGGTCAGCCGGATAAATCGCTGCCGTTTTCCAAGGTAGCCTTCGGCTCACTGCACTCCAAAGAAGGCCGCTTCGTGATGGGCCGGGGCTTTTACACGACGCCGATCGAGTACGGCACCGCCGCCTGGTCGTTTGGCGCGCAGGTGGCCGAGGTCAAAGTGGACCCCGAGACCGGTGAGGTGAACGTGCTCAAGGTCTGGGTGGCGCACGACTGCGGCCGCGCCATCAACCCGCTGGCCATTGAGGGCCAGATCGACGGCCAGGTGTTTTCTGCCATGAGCCAGGTGCTGTACGAGGAGTGCGTGACTGACGAGGGCCAGTACCTGAACCCGTCCCGGCTGGAGTACAAGATGCCGCGCACCTACGAAATGCCCGAGGTGGAGTACTTTTTAATCGAAAGCAACGACCCGTACGGCCCCTTCGGCGCCAAGGAAGTGGGCGAGGGCCCGATCGTGGTGGCCGGCGG
>JAZBOT010000158.1:0-5802 GCA_036351295.1 Gammaproteobacteria bacterium
CAGTGTCGTGACGGTGAGCAACAGGGTAAACGTGCCGCGCCAGCCGCGGGTTGCCAGGTGCATCTGGGACATGAGTCATCCTCGGTTAATCAGCAAGGCGCCTAGCTTACCAGCCGGCGCGCCCAATAGGCGCTGTTCGCTGCATGCGGCCGCCGTCTGTCCGCTCTGTGCATTATCAGGCGCGGGGCTTTAGCCGGGCGCGGCACCCGTGGCAGACTGTCGGCTTATCCATCAGGAGCTGCCGGCGATGAGCACGCACGAGAAGGACACCTTTTTTGCCACCTACGACTGGGCCAAGAGCTGGCAGGATCTGCCCTGGTCGCATGACGAGGCCACCCTGTTTCTGGCCGAGATTTGCGCACGCAAACCCGCGGGCCGCGCGCTGGACATCGGTTGCGGCGCGGGTACCGACTCGGTTTTTCTGGCTCAGCAGGGCTGGGACGTCACCGCCCTGGACTTCATGCCAAAAGCGCTGGAGTTTACCAAGCAGCGGGCGGCAGCAGAAAACGTCAGCGTAACCGCTGTCGAGGCGGACATCGCGGAGTGGGAGCCGCCGCACACCTACGATCTCGTGCTCGATCATGGCCTGTTGCACAACATGGACCCGATGCGTCATGCGGCCTACCGCGCCTGCATTCTGAAGGCTCTGGCGCCGCGCGGAGATTTTATCCTGCTGCACTGGCACCCGCGCTACCCGGACCAGCCGGATGGCAAGATGGGGCCGCGACGGGTCAGCCGCGAAGACATCAAAACCTTTTTTGCGCCGGAGCTGCAGGAGCGGTTTTTTGCCCGGGAGGAGTTTGAAGACCTGACCAGCCAGGTCGGCGGCGGCATGGTGCAGGCCTACTACTGGTTCCGCGTCAATCAGGCACATGCGGATCCCGCGGGCCTGTTGCGGCAAATCGAGTCGACACTGCAGACGAACAAGGTTGACTTCGCCGCCGCGCTGACGGCGGCCGGCGATCAGCCGCTCAGCTCGACGGTAACCGACGCTGAACTGGCCGTGATCCTGGGTCCCGGCCGTCTCGGCGTGTGCCATGTTGATCCGGCCGAAGATCAGGTTGCGGGCGTGCTGGAGCTGCTGGCTCACAATGCGGGTGTCGAGAAGATCTACCTGGAGAACCTGCTGCGGCTTTTTGCTGATGCCGAACGCGCGAATATCTGCACCCGCGACGCGCGGTGCGGGGTCTGTAAGGTACGGTACTGCAAGCGCTTGCGGCAACGCTAAACGCGCTCCGCCACCGGTTGACGCCGGGCCAGTCGGCCCCGGCAGGCCTAGAGTCCGAGGCGGCTCCATTCCCTGGCGGGGCAGTGATCCATGACCACCCGCAGCCCGGCAGCGCGCGCGCTCTCTGCAGCGGCCTCGTTGACGACACCCAGCTGCATCCAGACGGTTTTGGCGCCGATGGCAATCGCATCGTCAACGAGCGGGCCGACCCGCTCGGCGTTGACGAATAAGTCGACCATGTCCACGGGTTCGGGTATATCGAGCAGCGAGGCATACACGGTTGCGCCCACTACCGTCTGGCCCGCCAGCCGCGGATTCACCGGAATGCAGCGGAAGCCTTTGCCCGCAAGAAACTGAGTGACGCCGTAAACCGGCCGGTCAGGTTTATCGGATGCGCCAACGATGGCGATGGTGCGTGCTTCGCGCAGCGCCGCCCGCATCACATCGTCGACAGCTTCCGCCATACCTAAGCGCCATCCGCATCGACGTCGAACTGGCCCGTGAGGCGCCGCCAGACGTGCGACCACGACAGGCCAATACTCAACAGTCCCGCGAGGCCGACCAGCACGATCCAGGTAATCGCACTGCTGGAGTCCGGCGTCAGCACCCCGAGGTCGATCAGCAACCAGACCAGTGCGGCGATGGCGAGCGAGGCCAGGATGACGCCAAAGGTCTCCAGCGCGCGCCAGGTCGCAATCCACAAAATACTCCAGCCGATGAGCAGCAGCACGCCCACAAAAAAGTGGACGGCGCCCAGCCCATCGCCCTGCATCGCGCCGCGGATCCAGTGAAACACCGACACGCCACTCGGGTTGTAGGTGGCCAGCACCATAAACAGCGCAAACAGAAAGCGCCAGATGAAGCTGAGCAGCGTAAATTCGCTGCTCGGTCTGCGGCTTTTAGCCGCGGTTTGCGAGCGTTGGTCCGCCATGGTCATGCCACCCCGAAGCGCAGAAACACAGGCGACTAGTGTAGCAGTTTGCTGACCCGTCGCAGCCGCCCGGCTGAATTCAGTCCGGCAGCACGGTCGGCAGTCTGGCAGAATGACCGACTTTCCGCGCCGGGCGCGGCGCTCGTTTGCCCGAGGTATCAAGGACGTGTCGAATGATCTGACCAATGGTCCCGTTGCGGCGCATTTGCGTCGTCAGGGCATACCCATGGGGTTGGGTCTCGTCGCCATCATCTCGTTTGATGCTGTGGACCTGTTCTTTGTCTCGCGTCTTGGAGACGCCCCGCTGGCTGCGATCAGCTTTACGTTCCCCATCATCTGGCTGTTAAGCAGCATTATCATCGGCTTCGAAGCCGGTGCCGCCTCCTGCGTGTCGCGCGCCATCGGCAGCAACGACCTGAGCGGCGCACGCCGCCAGACCACCGACACCGCAGCGCTGGCCGGGATTGTGAGTCTCACCTTGTGTTGCAGTGGCTGGTTCCTGATCGAACCCACCTTTCGGCTACTGGGGGCCACGGAAAACCTGCTGCCGCTGATCAACGACTACATGAGCATCTGGTACCTGGCGGGTCCGGTCTCGGCCGTGACATGGACCTGCCTGGCGTCGATCCGGGCGCGCGGCAACACGCTGCTGGAAGGCAAAATCATCACCCTGGCCGCCCTGCTGAACGCGGTGCTGGACCCCATTTTTATATTCGGCCTGCTGGGCTTCCCGCGGCTGGAGATCGCCGGCGCGGCGCTGGCCACGCTGACAGCGAATACTGTCGTGATGCTCGGGACACTCTATTACCTGCATACCCGCTTGCGGGTATTTGCCACGCCGTTCACCGCGCTCGCCAACGTGACGCGTTCCTGGTCGCGCATGCTGCAGGTTGGCTTGCCGGCGATGGTCACCAACGCGGTGGTCCCGGTGGCCAGCGGCATCGCGGTGGCGATGGTGGCGCGCTATGGGGTGGACGCGGTGGCGGGCTTCGGCGTCGGCGTGCGGGTCGAGCCGCTGGCGCTGGTGGCCTTCTACGCGCTTTCGGCGGTCACCTCGCCGTTTATGGGGCAGAACTACGCGGCCGGGAAGTTCAACCGGCTGGCCGCAGCGCGCCGAGTGATCGGCAAGTTCTGTTTGGTCTATGGCCTGTGCGTGGCGGCAGCTCTCGCTGCGGCGGCCGTCCCGCTCACCGGCCTCTTCAGCGAAACTGACGAAATTCGCACCGTGGCAACCAACTACCTGTGGATCATGTGTATCAGTTACGGCGGCTATGGTGTGGTGATGGCCATGTGCGCCGCATTTAATGGCATCGGTTTTCCGCTGCCCGGGCTGATGATCTCGCTGTCACGCGCGCTGCTGGTGTTTCTGCCACTGGCCGCGCTGGGGCAATGGTTCATCGGGCTGTACGGCATTTTTGTCGCTGCGGCCACCTCCAACCTGCTGCTCGGCACGGTGGCCTACATTTGGTTCGGTCGGCATATGCGCCGCCATGAAGGGGGCGGCAGGCCCGTGCTGGACTAGTTAGTTTGCGCCCGGCGCGCGGTTATACTCCCGTATGACGCAGCAAGCGCGCATGAGTGGGGGACAGTTTGGCCAGATCACGACACACCGGCGCCGTCGCCTTCGACCTGGATGTCAGCGAAGAGCAGCTGGCGGCCATGCGTGAGATCGATGCGACCGCCTGGTTTACGCAGTTCAGGTTCAACAATGCGTCATCACCGGTGCATCCCAATCACCGGCTCGCCGAGAACAACTGGATGAAGCAGCACATGGTGAATGACGCCATCCGGCAGCATGTGCAGGGCAAGCGCGTGCTCGACTTGTTTGCGGCCAACGGCGGCTTTGCGTTCATTGCTGCGCAGTTCGGCGCGAGTGAAGTCGTTGGAGTCGAGTACGCGCATGATCGGGTGGCGAGTGCCAGCCTGATCGCGGAAGTGACCGGTCTGAGCGACCGGGTGAGCTTTATTTGTGGCGATGTCTATAAACTGGATGAGTATTTCAGCGAGCCGTTCGACACGGTGCTGTGCCTGGGTGGGCTTTACCACGTGCCCGATCCGGCATTGCTGCTGAAGGGTATCCGCGCGGTCACTCGTGAAACCCTGGTGCTGCATACCGCGATGACGCTCAATTTGCCCGGCAACTGGGCGAAATTTCATTATCGGCCCGCGGCCACCGCCAAGGAGCCGCTCGCCCAGGGCGGGTATGGAGCCTGGTCATTTACGCCGGAGTGCATTCGCCACCTGCTTCGCCATGGCGGCTTTACCGTGCGTACAGAGAAGCGTCCGCCGTTCTTCAAACGCCGCCGCTTTAACTACTTCCAGGCGGTTTGCCAGCCTGTGTGAGGTGATCCGGACGCGGCGGCGTGCCGGGTGGCCCTGAATGCAGTTAGAGCGGCAGCTGAGAACCGTCAAACAGCAAGAACTGGCCCGTTTGTTCGATCGTTACGCTGCGGATGACTTCAATCATGCCCGCCACGGATTCGGCAGGATCCCGCATCCGGGCGCCCAGTTTCTGCACCATTTCGGCCAGCTCACGGGTTTCCTGATCGGGCGCGTCAGCCGGGTTCATCTGCATGATACCGCGTGAATCCGCGAACCCCGGCTCGAGCAGTATCACCGTGACGCCGCGGGGTTGCTGTTCCATGGCGAGGTGCCGCGTTGCGAAGTGCAGGGCGGCTTTACTGGCACGATAGGCATACAGGTTCGGCGCGTCGTGTCCGAGCGCGTTTGACCCTGCCGCGCTGCCCATCACGACCACTTTTTTTTGTGCGCTCATGGTCACGTTTGGCAGCAGCGCCTGCGTCACCTTTAGCGTGCCGACGACATTGGTGTGCAGAATCTCTGCGAAGAGCTCAAAGTCCAGCGCACCGAAATTTTGCCGACTCAGTTCACCCAGCCGCGCCGCGTTATTGAGCAAGACGTCAATGGGCTGGTCGGCATAGTGCTCTGCCAGACTGGCAATCTCCGCATCGTCCGTGATGTCCAGTTTCTCAACGACCAGATTCGGGTACTTGTCGGCCAGATCCCGCAAGGCCTGCGCCTGCTCCGGTCGGCGCGTTGTGGCGATGACCTGCCAGCCGCCGGCAGCGAATTGTTCGGCAAAGTGAAACCCCAGCCCGCGGTTGGCGCCGGTGATCAGCACGGTGCCCGCAGAGTTACGGTGTTCGGCATCAGGCGCGGGCTGTGCGAACCCTGTCCCGGCAACCGCCAGCATGCCAAGGCAGGCAATCGCAATACAGCCGCTGATACCCAGTTTCATGCCGATACCTTACTAGAAGCGGTACTGCGCCTGCAC
The DNA here is from genome assembly GCA_036351295.1 of Gammaproteobacteria bacterium. Taxonomy (GTDB): domain Bacteria; phylum Pseudomonadota; class Gammaproteobacteria; order Steroidobacterales. Next base: position 5,455 of record JAZBOT010000158.1, read on the forward strand.
CCCAAAATTACGGCTCTGGCGCGGCAGTATCGTGAAGGCGTTGGGCAGGATGGTTCCCGCCGGGCCAACAGGGCTGACAGCCGCATCGAACAGGGGGAAATCCTGAATCTGGACGGGCGAGGTTTCGTCAGTCAGGTTGTTCACGTAGGCAAACAGGGTCCAGCTCTCAGCCTCAAGGCCCACCCGCGAGTTCCAGACGAAGCTGGGCGGGGCATAGACCAGGTTGATCGGCGTGGCAAAACGCTTTGATTCATAGCGCCAGTCATTGCGGAAGAACCAGTCCAGCTCGGCATTCAAAGACTTCTGGTAAAAACTGCTGATATTCAGGTTGTGTTCCGGAACAAACGG
>JAZBOT010000159.1:0-15874 GCA_036351295.1 Gammaproteobacteria bacterium
GATGCCGCGCACCTACGAAATGCCCGAGGTGGAGTACTTTTTAATCGAAAGCAACGACCCGTACGGCCCCTTCGGCGCCAAGGAAGTGGGCGAGGGCCCGATCGTGGTGGCCGGCGGTGCGATTGCCGCGGCGGTATCGAACGCGCTGGGGTCGTTCTTGCCCGAGATTCCGATGACCACCTATAAGGTCTGGCGCGAGGCGACCAAAAACCAGAAGCGGGCCGCCGGGGGATCTATGGGGTCAGAGTAAAAACTTCGGGTCCGCTGCAAACAGGACACTTCGGGTGCCGCAGTTTTTTCACAGAGGGTGCCGGCTATACTCAGGCCGTCTCACTGCTTAAATAGTGTTAGCCCTTCGTAGACCGCCTTCTTGCGCCAGCCGGGGATATAATTTGCATTGCTAAGTGCTGCCGCAATAATGGCTGTAGCACCCGGCTGCCTAATGTACGCCAAGGCATACATCGCAGTCTCACCCAGGTAACCCTCACAGCGATCACCCAAATCGTCCGCCAACGACCAGTCCCGAGAAACCTAGTCATAACAGCCCCGAACTACAGGCAGCATAGTTACACCAACCCGTGGCAGCAGGCCGCAAATAACGAATGGCAGCGTTCCCGCATACGCCAAGGCGTTCGCCTGCGGCGATTCACCCGTCATAATGGGTGTTTGTAGTGGCCTCTTCTGGGTCAGGATTTTGGAATTTTGCGCTATCTTATCGACCTCCGGTTGGCTACAGTCTCCATTGTGTCCAGCTAACGAATTGGCGAGCAACCCCGTGCTGCTGGTCGTCAGCTTCTCTTTCGCCAGAACACACGACAAGCCGCACCCATGAACAAGCCTAACAAAGTGCGTCCTGAGCCAGCTGGCAAGAGCACCCTTCGCCTCCATACTCGCGACGTGCTGAAGGGCTCAGCAGCTGCTGCTGTGGCCAAAGTGGCTACGACTGTCATTGGCCTTGGGTTCAATTTGGTGCTTGCGCGGCAGTTGGGCGCCGAGCAAACCGGTGTCATCTTTATTGCGATTGCGCTCGCGACCGTCGCCAGCATTCTAAGTCGCGTGGGGTTGGATATTGCTGTCGTTAAGTTCTCATCGCGGCATGCGGCGGCTGAGGAATGGCCGGCAGTTAAGGCTGTTTACGTTCGTACTCTGTATCTGACGTTTATCGCGTCAATGGTGTTCGTGTGTGCCCTTTTTCTCTCGGCTGACTGGCTGGCAAACATCGCCTTTAGTAAACCCGATCTTGCTGTGCCGCTAAAATACATTTCGCTGAGCGTATTGCCATTGTCGTTATTGAACGTACACGCACAGTTTCTCAAGTCGATCCGTCTTGTCGGCGTGGGGTTTTTTCTGCAGAACTCGGCTGTGTCCGGTATATGTCTGCTCGCTCTGCTCGCGGCGCCGGCTGTAGTGACCGTTACTCTGGTTGCCGAAATCTATCTGTTTGCAGCCTGCGCTGGCGCAGTATTCATTGCGGCGCTGTGGCTTAGAGTCTCCGGTCTTCTTAAGGTGTCGGCCGATAAGGATTACCAGCACCGGGAGATGGCCACCAGCAGGGCGGCATTGTTCGTCGTCGCGATCATGAACCAGATTATTCTGCCGTGGGGTGCCTTGCTTTTGTTGGGGCTTTGGGGAACTGAGGCTGAAGTCGGTCAGTTTGGAATAGTGCGGCGTCTGGCGATGCTGATTAATTTTTCGTATTTGGCGGTCGAAAGTATTACAGGTCCTAAATTCTCCGCATTATTTGCTGCCGGCGACTTGGTTGCGGTGGAGCACGTCGCACGCCGCGCCGCGCTGGTCATGATTTTGGTCGCAGTGCCACCCGCAGCGCTGTTTGTGTTGGCGCCCGAATGGGTGCTGAGCTGGTTTGCGCCCGAATTCAGGTCGGGTGCGCCTTTACTGGTGATTCTCGCGGTTGGGCAAATGATCAACGTGCTGACCGGGTCTGTGATCAACTTACTCGTTATGGGCGGTTACGAGCAGGCTTACCGAAACATGACCATTTTGGCCGCCCTGGCGAATGTTTTGCTATGTATTGCGCTTATTCCGACATTTGGCGCACTTGGAGCGGCCTGGGCAACGGCGGTGGCCGTGGCGGTTCTAAATTTGGGCGGCTTTTTCATCGTTCGCTGGAAACTTGGCTTTTTCCCCTTTCCCGGGTTTCCGGCTGTTTCCAAGCCGTGACATGATTGGTGATGAGGTTGCGATAAGCGAATCGGAGTAGGTGCAAAATGAAGGAGCAGTTTGAGAGTGCTCACTGTAGTTCGAAACCCCGTTTTCAGGTCGCGCAGTTATTAGCTGCTGCTTTGCTAGTGTTGACTGTCTGCAACACCGGGGATGCCAAAGCGCCAAACGCCGGTGGGCGCATAAGCTCTCTGACAGGTGACTGGCTGCATGTTGGAAAGGCCCAGGTGTCCGCTCCCGCTGAGCTGCAGGCGAGTTTCCCGGTTGCGTTTGATCGTATTGGCCGGCATGTCGACAAAGACTCTACTGCAATGGTCGGCATTAGAATCGAACGCCTGAAGGATGCTGAGCTGCGCCCTGATCTCGAGCAGCAGCTGGCACGCCCGGAATCATTTTGGCTGCAGGTTAATGCTGAAGAATCAACGGTGCGCCTTGTTTCAGCGACTGACGCCGGAGCAGTGCAGGGCGCTAACCGCCTGGCTCAGCTCTTAAAACTCAATGGTGGCAAGCTGCAGGCGGGTGAGCTGCTCGATTGGCCAGTGCTCAAGACGCGTGGCTTCCACCTCAGTCTCCGCAGCGTCACTGTGCCGATGGTAAAGCGTGCTATTGACGAGGCGAGCCTTGCTGGCATCAACCTGTGGTTGTTTCAGCTGGCGGATGCTGTTGCGCTGTATTCTCCGGCTGTCAAAGCGCGAGCCGACGCACTCAGGAAGCATGAGCTTCGGGCTATTGTCAATTATGCTCGGCAAAGTGGCATGCGCGTCATTCCAGAGGTGAAATTGCTCAGTCACCAGGAAAAATTCTTTGGTCAGGAGCATCCGGAGTTGCTTTTTAACCAACGGACATATGACCCACGGAAGGAAGAGGTCTACGAGCTTGTGTATGACTACCTCGATGAGGTCATAGATATTATTGGGCCGGATGCTATCCATATCGGACATGACGAGATCAAAGGGTTCACCAAGCGGCAGCGCACGGAAATGTTCAAACCCGGCGAAGTGGCGCTGCCCGCCGAATTGTTCCTGCAGGATGTAGAACGAATCCACGCTTATTTGTCTGAGCGCAATGTGGAAGTATGGATGTGGGGCGATATGTTGCTCGGCAAAAAAGAGTTTCCCGGCATGTTTGCGCGAGAGCTGCATGGCAACGCCGAATACGCTGCGCTGCGTTCGCGAATACCGAAATCAATCGTTATTTGTGACTGGCACTATGTCGATGAACAGACGGCATTCCCGAGTCTCCTCGCTTTTGCCGACGAGGGCTTGCGTGTCTTGGGCAGCAGCTGGAGACGCGAAGAGACGATAAGCAATTTCAGTGCCTATGTTGCCGCTCATCCCGAACAGGCTGAAGGAATGATCGCAACCACCTGGTTCTATCTGCAGCGACGTCAGTGGGATGTCGTGGAGCGTATTATTCGAGTGTCAGGCACCGCATTTTGGCAAGGCTCATAGACGGCCCGAGGAATCACCGCGAGCCCGTAGATGTATTTGATTGGAAGATAAATGAAAATTAATAGCTTGTTGGGTCGGTTATTCGGCCTCCAGATAGTAAGGAAGGGTGCGGGCGGAGGTTTCAACATCTATGATCGTGACTATCTGCGAAAAGTCTGCAATCCGAAAACAGTGGTCGACATCGGCGTTGCGTATGGCACGCCCCAGCTCTATGAGGCTTTTCCTGCCGCCCGTTTTTTGTTGATTGAGCCGCTGTCCGAATACAAGCCGGCGATTGAGAACATTCTGGGCAAGTACAACGGTGTAGCGCACTTCACCGCAGTTGGCGCAGAACAAGCGACAATTGAGTTAGAGGTTGATTTGGATAACTTCTTGCGGAGCACTCAGTTTAAGAGAACAGAGCTGACGAAACTCGAAGGGCACAACCTGGAAACCCGCAAAGTTGAGATGACGACGCTGGATGACTTGCTTGGCCCGGTCGAAGAAATCGCGCGACCGCTTGTTATCAAAATTGATACTGAAGGCAATGAGCTCAACGTCCTGAAGGGGGCTGAGCAGGTTCTGAAAGTTACCGATTACGTCATTCTCGAGGCGTCTGTTTCTAAACGTTTCGAAGATAGTTACGAGTTTTCCGAGTTGATAGAGTTTATGGCCATGAGCGGTTTCGGCCTGTTTTCAATTTTGTCGGTAGTTCACCCTCCCACAGAAAAGCAGACGCGATTCGCTGATTTGTTGTTTGCGAGGAATATAACGCCACCATAAAAAACGCCGGCAGAAGCCGGCGTTTTTTATGGTGGGCTGTGACGCCGCTACTAGAAGCGATACGTCACATCAAAGCCCGCGCGGCGCAGGTTGCCCGGCGCCACGAACGAGCCGCCGAACTCCGGTGCCGGAATGACTTCTTCCAGGTAGCGCTCGTCGAACAGGTTGTTGACCCACAGGGCCAGCGTCAGCTGGTCGCTTTCGAGGCCGACGCGCAGGTTGGTGATGGCATAGCGATCGCGCTCGGTGATCGCGTAGTTGCCGCCCTGAATGCCGGGTATCAAGAGCTCAAAGCCAATCGGCCGCTCCTGCTTCTGCACCACGCTGAACCAGGTCTGTCCGACGACCGAGACGTCGAGGTTGGTGAAGAAGTTATAGTCATCGGTGACCGGGAAATCCAGGTAGCCGCCAAAGTTAGCCGTGTAGTCGGGCGTGTAGGGCGACTCGTTGCCCACAGTGTCCGGGCGGGCGGTGTTGGCCTTGATCTCGGATTCGGTCCAGTTCATCGCGGCGTACAGGTCGAGCCAGTCGGTGGCCTCCCAGTTGGCGCCGAGCTCGATGCCGAAGATCTCCACCTCGTCGATGTTCTCGACGACCCGCAGCAGGCCAAACGGACCGACGACAAACTCGAAGAACTGCATGTCATCAACTTCGGTGTAGTAGGCCGCGCCTTCCAGCCGCAGCTTGTTGTCGAACACCGTCGACTTGAAGCCCAGCTCGAATGCGTTACTGGTTTCCTTGTCGTACTCGTCGAGGATGCCCACCCGCGAGCGGCCGGATTCCACGCAGCCCGGGACCGCCGGGTCGCAGAGGTTCAGCAGGTCGTTGATGAAAGTGTCCACCGTCGCCTGGCTGCCCTGGTTGTTGAAACCGCCGGAACGGAAGCCCACGCCGTAGCTGGTGAACAGGGTCAGCTCATCCAGCACGTCCCACTTGACGCTGAGCTTGGGCTGAAACTGCGAGAAGGTGCGGGACTTGGGGTCGATAGGGCCGTTACACAGGCCCGGGTTGATCGGCGTCACGCCCGGTGTTGGCACAGCAAAGGGAATACACGGATCGATGAAGCTCGGGTTAGCCACATCGGGGCCCGGCACCAGGCTGCGCACCTTGCGCTTCTCGTTGTCGTAGCGCAGTGCCAGGTCGGCGGTCAGCGTGTCGGTGAAGTCATAGCCGATTGAGCCGAAGATGGAATACACGTCAGTGTCGAACTGATCCCAGACCAGCTGCTCGGTCGGGTTGATCACCCCTGGGCCGTTGGCCACAAACGGCTGCTGCACCACGGTGCCACCGGCAAAGCTCGGCGCATTGATGTTGTCGATGCCAGTGCCCACGGCCACTTCGCGGTCGATGGTGAGGAAGTACACGCCGCCCATCCACTGCAGCGGGCCGTCGCCGTTCGAGGTCAGGCGGGCCTCAAAGCTGAAGTCCTTCTGGTTGCGGCGCTGGAACTGCGTACCGTCACAGGTGGTCGGCGTGTAGGCGCCGAACAGCGAGCCGTTGGGGTCGAGCACCGCGCTGTTGGGGTTCTGGCCGATAAACTGCGGCGCATTGAGCGGGAAGCCCGTGAGCGCCGCCGTCGATTGCTGGCAAGAAGTCTCGCCGGCGAAGAAGCCGAAAGCGGCGCTGGTGCCATCGGCGCCGAGCTGGTTTTCGATGTCGCTGTACAGGCCCCAGGCGGTCAGACTGGCCCAGTCCATTTCATGGTCGAGCTTCACCGAGAACTCGGTCGATTCCTGCTCGTTGGTCTGGATCACATTATTGTAGAAGCGGAACTGCTGGTCATTGACGTTCTGGTATACCGCCGGCCCGAGGCCGCCGACCAGGTCACGAATATTGAAGACGTTATTGAACACGATCGACCCGGCATCCACCTCGCCGTAGCGCAGTTTGGCGTCGATGGTGGTGGCGTCGCTGAGCTCATAGATCAAGCGCCCGGAGATCGCCTTGATCTCCTGGTTGTCGATCACGTCATCGCGGCCCAGAAATTCATTTTTGAAAAAGCCATCGGTGCGGAAGTACTCGCCCTGCACACTGCCGCGCAGCTTGCTGGTGAGGCGGCCGCCCGCGGCGCCCGTCAGCGAGTAGGTGTCGTCCTGACCGTAGCTGGCGAACACCTGGCCCTCGAGTTCTTCACCCGGCTCTTTGGTTTGGATAATGAAGGCGCCGGCTGATGCGTTGCGGCCGTAGATAGCGCCCTGCGGACCCTTAAGCACCTCAATCTGAGCGAGGTTCGCGTACTCGCGGTTCAGTGCCGCCGGGTTGGTGTAGGTAATGCCGTCAATCACCAGCGCGTAGCTGTTTTCGGAGTCGCGGGCGCCGTTCATGCCGCGAATATTGACCTGCGTGTCACCCACTTCAGCGGTGTCCACCAGCGATACGCCCGGCGTGAGCAGGGCAATCTCGGAGGCCCGGTTGATGTTGGAACGGGCAATGTCGTTTTCGGTGAACACCGTCACCGTGGCCGGCACATCTTTGACCGACTCCGAGCGCCGGCGGGCAAACACCGTGATTTCATCCGGTGCGCTTTCCTGGGCACCGGCCGGCAGGGCGTAGCTGAAACTGCCCGCCACAATTAGAGATAATGCCGGCCCGGTCAGGAGCAGGCGTGGAACAAGCGCACCGCGTGCGAGAAGTTTTTGCTTCATGTGATAACCCCCGGGTTTATGCATGAAACGAGCGGTTGAAAGGATGCTTAAATTTTGCGTTGTGTAATGCTTAAGATCCTGTAGCGTCATACTCCTACCGGCTACAGAGTAAGTCAATTCGCCGCGCAGGGGCTTACGGATTCCTGCCGGGTGAATTGCCGCAGTGCGTTACGGCCTGCCGGGCTGCAGTGACGCAAAAAAAAGGCGACGATACGGGAATATCGTCGCCTGAAACTCCGGTGCCGCCTGTTGGGGGGAGTATGCAAGCACCGGTTGTGTTTCCACAGCCCAACCCGGGGGAAGGTGTGCGGGCCGTGGACAACCAGTTTCCGCTTGTACCCTTAACAAAACCTTAAAGGTTTCGCGGGCGTTTATTCGGAAACTGTATGTTCGACCCGTCACCGTCGCGGATAGTTCCCGGTTCGCCGGCCGAACGATCAAATTAAATAAATTTATAAATCAGACATTTAGCTGAGGCTTAGGCTTCTCCTTGCGAAACTCGCCCGGCTGAAGCTCCCCCAGCGACCATCCGCCGGCCCGGCAGCGTATCAGCCGCAGCGTGGGGTGGCCGATGGCCGCGGTCATCCGCCGGACCTGGCGGTTGCGCCCTTCCCGCAGCGTGATTTCCAGCCAGGTGGTCGGGATGGCCGCACGGTAGCGAATTGGCGGCTGCCGCGGCCACAGGTTCGCCGGCTCCGCGATGCGGCGCACGGTTGCCGGAAGGGTTGGGCCGTCCTTCAGGGTGATGCCGGTGGCCAGCCGGGTGAGCGCAACTTCGTCCGGGATGCCTTCGACCTGTGCCCAATAGGTTTTTGCGGTCTTAAAGCGCGGATGGGTCAGGCGCTGCAGCAGACGCCCCTGATCGGTGAGCACCAGCAACCCTTCGGAGTCGTAGTCGAGTCTGCCGGCCACCCGCAGTGTCGGGTCGGCGAAATACTCGGCCAGTGTCGTGCGCTCACCGCTCGCCCGAAACTGCGACAGCACGCGGAAAGGTTTATTGAAGATAACGGTGACAGCCATGGTACAGGCATAATAGATCAATGGATTCTCTGTGGCTGGTGATTGCTCTGGTATTAGGCTTCGCGGCGCAGCTTTTGCGGCTGCCGCCGCTGGTGGGTTTTCTGCTGGCCGGGTTTACGCTGAACCTGCTGGGCGAGGAGGGCGGCGAGCTGCTCGATATCGCCGCTGATTTCGGCGTGCAGTTGCTGCTGTTTACGATCGGTCTCAAGCTGCGGCTCAAGGAGTTTCTGACGTGGCCCATTTGGGGTGGCGCGCTCGGCCACATGAGTGCGAGCGTCTTAGTCGCGGCATCGTTCCTGCTGCTGCTGAGCCTGGCGGGTCTGGCTGCAGTGACGGCTATTTCGTGGCAGGTCGCCGCGCTGGTGGGGTTCGCGCTCAGTTTCAGCAGCACGGTGTTCGCGGTGAAAATCCTCGAAGAACGCGGCGAGTCCCGCGCCGAGCATGCGGTGTTGGCCATCGGCATCCTGATCGTGCAGGATCTCGCGGCCGTCGTCTTTATGCTGTTTGCCGAGGGGCAGGTGCCGTCCGTCTGGGCCCTTATTTTGCTGGCCCTGCCGCTGTTGCGGCCGGTGTTGCTGCGGGCGCTCGAGGCCAGCGGTCATGGCGAAGTGCTGGTGCTGTTCGGGCTGGCCATGACCGTGCTCGGCGGCGAAGTCTTCTACGCGGTCGGCATGAAAGACGCGCTGGGCGCGCTGGTGTTTGGCGTGCTGCTCAGCGGCCACAAGAAGACCTCCGAGCTGGCGAAGTCGTTGCTGGGCTTTAAGGACTTCTTTCTGCTTGGCTTTTTTCTGTCCATCGGGTTGATCGGGCTGCCGGACGCACAGGACGTCGTGCTCGTCATTGCCTTGTTGCTGGTCTTGCTGCCACTCAAGATGGTCGGCTATTTCTGGATACTGACGCGCTTTGACATGCGCGCGCGCACGGCGTTTCTGGCCACCCTCAGCTTGGCAACCTTCAGCGAATTCGGCTTGATTGTGGCCGACGAGGGGCTGTCGGCCGGGCTGCTCGATGCCCGCTGGCTGGTGGTGATGGCGCTTGTGGTCGCGGGCAGCTTTGTGGTGGGCTCATTGCTGAACACGCGGGCGCACCGGTTGTACCAGCGCCTGGAGGCATGGCTGACTGGCTTTGAAACACAGGCCTGCGTGCAGGACCTGGAGCCTGCTGACCCCGGCAACGCCGAGGTGCTGATCGCCGGCATGGGTCGGGTCGGGGTGGGTGCTTACCGGGCCATGCGCGAAAACTACGCGATGCGTGTCATTGGCGTGGATGCCGATGCCGAGAAAGTGCAGCGGCTGGTGGCGGCCGGCATGAACGTTATTTCCGGCGATGCCGAAGACATCGAATTCTGGCGCCAGGTCGTGACGCCGCGACTCAAGCTGATCATGCTGGCGCTGCCCACCAACCAGGATATGCTGACGGCCACGCGGCAGCTGCGTCTCGTGGGTTACACCGGCAACCTGGGCGCGGTCAGTCGCTATGACGACGAGCGCGAGCGGCTCGAAGAGGCGGGGGTCGACGCAGCCTACAACTACTATGCGGAGGCCGGTACCGGATTTGCCGACCACATTCACCGCGCGATTCTCAGCGGTGACTTGCGCGAAATACGGTCGTCGTAGCGCCGCTATTCGTCGGCATCCGGGTAGCTGACCGCGACGATGGTGTAAGTCGTCACGCGTTCCGGCTGCTGCACCTCCACCGCGTCGCCGACCCGGCGCTTGAGCACGGCGCGCGCCAGCGGCGAATCCATGCTGATGAACTGCGGCGCCATCGTGGCCTCATCCGGCCCGACCACGCGATAGCGGGTGACTGCTCCGGTATCGCCCTGTAACGCCACCCAGGCGCCGAAGAACACGCGCTCGCCCCCCGCAAATTCCCGGATCACCCGGAGGTTGGGCAAGCGCTTTTGCAGGTAGCGGATGCGGCGGTCGATCCCGGCCAGCTCTTTCTTGCGGTAGATGTACTCGGCGTTTTCTGACCGGTCACCTTCGGCGGCGGCCGCCGCCAGTGCGGCAACCACGCTCGAGCGGCGGCGCCACAGCTGCCTGAGCTCAACCTCAAGAGCGGTGTAGCCCGCTTGCGTGATATAGGCCGAGGTCGGAGCGGCCGGCGGCCGCCAGCGTCCCATCAGGTTGTCGTCCGCCGCTTCATGCCCGCGAGCATGCCACAAGCTAACCCGCGGGTGTGCGGATTCAGGCGGCCTGACAGTCGTTCGGGTCGCCGATGACCGTACGCGTCATCAAAAAATCGGCGGCGTGCTGCACCAGCCGGTAGCGGCGTTCCGCGTTCATCCGCTCGAGGTTGCTGGTCAGCATGCTGAGGCGCGGCTGCGTCGTAAAAAACGCCTTGTTCTTGCCGACGAAGCGCCAGAACAGTCCGTCAATCGTGGCGCCCCAGTCATCGGCCGGATAATCACTCATCTTGCGGATGTAGTTGGATGCGCAGATGTAGGGCTTGGTGGTGATCGTGCCACCGTCGGCAAACAATGCCATGCCATAAACATTGGGCACCATGGCCCACTGGGTGGCATCGACAAACATTTCCATGAACCAGTTGTAGGCCTCTTCCGGCGCGACTTCGGCCAGCAGCATCAGGTTGCCGGCGATCATCAGCCGCTCAATATGGTGGGCGTAGCCCAGCCGGCTGGTTTTGCGAATCATGTCGTCGAGCGGAGTGAGGCCGGTGGTGCCGTCGTACCAGTGCCGCGTCAGGCGCCGCTGGTGGTTCCAGAAGTTGCCCGCCCGCAGTTGTTCGCCACGCTCCTGGTAGATGCCAAACACAAATTCGCGCCAGCCGATAATCTGCCGCACGAAGCCTTCCGTGTTGTTAATGGTGATTTCCTGCTGCTCCGCGTAAGTGAGCGCCTGATCGAGCACCTCATCTGGTGTCAGCAAGCCAATGTTCATCAGCGGCGACAGCACGCTGTGGAAGACGGCATCCGATTGCGTCGACAGCGCATCTTCGTAGTCGCCAAAACACGTGAAGCGTTGCTCGAGAAAATCTTTCAGCCAGTCGAGCGCCTGCTTGCGGGTGGTCGGCAACATGAACTCGCTCGTATCGCCGTGGTGGTCTGCAAACAGGCGGTCGACCAGCCGCTTCACGGCGGGCAGGTGAGGGTTCTCGCGGCCGCTGGGTGCTGGCAGCCCCGGAACCGGGAAGCCGCGCGGCAGAGACTTGCGGTTTTCCTCATCAAAGCTCCAGCGATTGCCGCTAGGCGCGCCGTCCTGCCGCATCAGTATGCCAAGACGCTGCCGCTGCCACTTGTAGAAATTGGCCATGACCGGGTGCTGCTGGTCGCCCAGCCATTCTCTGAATTCATCGCGGCTGCAAAGGAACATCGGGCTGCGCAGCACTGTATGGCGCAGGCCGTGAGCCTCGGCAAATTCGCGGATGCGTCGCTCGAGCCCTTTGTCCTGCAGTTCGTAATGCGTGATTTCTTCGGCGCCGTGTGCCTGCACAGCGGCCGCCAGCCGTTCGACGTAAGTGGGCTGCGACGCAGGGGCGAGTTCCGGATCAAGTTCCTCGTAATGTACGTCCAGGCCAACGCGCTGCAAGCCCTCCGCGTAAGCGCGCATGGCCGACAGGATCAGTACAAGTTTGTGTTTATGGTGCCGCCGGTAGGTGCAGGCCTCGTAGTCTTCGGCCAGGAAAAACATCGTTTGCTTGCGGTAGCGGATGAACCGGTGCGGAAACAGCTGGTTGCCGGGAACCACAAACAGACGAGCACGCTGCGGGGCAATTGGATTGTTCATGAGTAGGTATTCGCCGGCCTGGCCCCGCGGGATTCACAAAAAAAGCCCGCGATGCGAGCTTTTTTTGTGGAACTTTTGCGGCCCGGCAAGGTCCGCGCTACAGCACTGGTGCCGGCTCCTGCTCGATGGCGTAGCGTTCCAGTGACGACAGGCTCGGCCCGTAGACTTCGGTGGGTGCATCCAGGTATTTCGGGTCGATAGCCTCTGCCGCGAGCACGAGGTCTTCGGGCAGCAAGTCGAGGCTGTCGATGGTCCCCATGTAGCAGGTGTACAGGATATGTCCCGGGGTCTGCCCCATCAGCATCCACGGCAACCACGGCGTCACCCGTGCCCAGGTGCCGTGGTACTTGGTGGTGGTGGCGTCCGGATCCTGCAGATCCTCCGCACGGATGTTGTATTGAAAAATTTCGGTGACGCGGTTCATCTTGCCTGACGATTCGCGCGGCCATTTTTCCGGGTCCAGCGCATTTTCGTAGTAGAGGTTGATCCGGGTGTCGAGCCTGACGTTGTCGTTGTAGACCTCGGGCAGCCAGGGCAGCTTCAGCGGAATCTTCGGGAACGGCTTGCCCGCGTTCAGACCACCGTAGTTCGGCGGTTCGGGGAAGTACGGTGTGATGTCATAGTTGAACGGATCGTTGGCGATCGGCACCACCGGCACTTCCTCTTTGGTAAAGGGATTGCGGTAGGTTTCCATGATCTTGCCGGCCCGCCCGAATTTCTGCTCGCGGTAAAAGCCGACCTCGCGCAGGACCTTGTGGTAGCCAACGCCATCTTCGATGGGCAGCAGCCGGGCGCAGGAGAAGCCTTCCATCATGAACAGGTCTTCAACAGCCCGGTCCGGCATCACCGCCGAGACCATGCCTTTGTACCAGCCGTATTTCACCTGACTGCTGTCCAGATTGCCCTGCAGCCGCGCCATGGCAATCATGTTGTCCTCATTGCTTTCCAGCAGGTTGTAGTTGGGCCCGGTGACAGACGGCGCCTGCCCCGCCCTGCGGCTGCCGCCGGCGGTTGCACACCCCGTGGCGGCCAGCGCGGCGACCGAGGCGGCACCCATGCCGACGTTATTCAGAAAGTGGCGACGTGACAGTTCGGACATGACATATACCTTTCAGTGGGGGCCTGCCGACGCAGGCCGGAGCGCGTTTGGAGTGATATTCACGCTAGCAGAGACTTGGCGGGGCCGCAATCAGGCACCGGTCCCGCGAAACTTAGTTCTGTAGCAGTTCGGTCAGCCAGCGACCCCGCGCCGGCGTGAACTCCGCCAGCGTGATCTCAGCGTAGAGCTGCGCGCGGAAGTAGGGGTCGCCCTCCAGCAACTCGCGCGCTGAGCGCGGTGAGTCGACGTCATAGATAAACAGGCTGGCATTGTAGTGCTCGTTGCCGCCGAGCCGCAGCGGGCCGCCCAGCAGGAGTTGACCACCGAGTGTGGCCACATAGTCCAGATGCGCCTGTAGCTCGGCTGCGCGGATAGCGCCGGAATTGCACGCTGGGTTGTCGCGGCATAAAGCGAGATAGGCCACGCCGCCGACCTCAGGCAAACAGCTCGGCGTGGTCCGAGATGAATTCGTCGATCGAGGTGGCTGGCCGACCGAGCAACTTTTCCACCCCGTCAGTGGTGTGGTCGAGCGATCCGTTCGCAATCGAATGCAGTTCGGCGGCAACCGCCGCTACCCGCCAGTCGCTGAAGCCGACCGACTGCAGCCGCGCTTTGAAACTGTCCAGCGGCAGGTCAACGTACTTGAAGGGTTTGCCGAGACGCGCGGTAAAGCGCGCAGCAATCTCCGTTAACGTGAGCAGCTCGGGGCCGGTCAGGTCGTAGCTTTGATTTTCATGCCCCGGCTCGGTCAGCACTTTCACCATGACGGCCGCCACGTCACGCAGGTCGGTGGCCGGAACCTTGCCGTGGCCCAGAGGCAGGACGATTTCTCCGCTGGCCTTGATGCGCGGCGCCGACGCGACGAAAGTTTGCATAAAGAACGCGGGCCGGATCATCGTCCAGCTGAGTCCCGAGTCGCGCAGGTGCGCCTCGGTTGCCACGTGAATTGAGGTGATCGGGTTGGTGGCCCCCGGAATCGATTCCAGTGACGACAGGTAGACGATGTGTTCGACACCGGCTTCAGCCGCGACATCGATGAACTGCTTCTCGATGTCGAGCTGGTCCTCGATGTTCGGCATGATCAGCACGGCCTTGGTGATGCCGGCCAGCGCGCGGCGCAAAAACGGTGCGTCTGCCAAGTCGCCGGTGACGATGTCGGCCTCCATGTCGCGCAACTCGTCGGCCTTGTCAGGCGTGCGCACCACCGCTGAGAAGGGTACATCCGCCGCGTCCAGCTGCCGCGCCAGCTCGCCGCCTGTTTTGCCGGTAGCTCCGGTCAGCAGAATCATATAGTTTCCCCTCTATTACTGTCGTCGTTCGCCGCCCGCTCGGGCAGCAAGTGGCTGCAGGCGTCCATCATACCGCCCGTAAGGGGGCCGTGATGAACCGATTGTGCAAACGCGTGGCCTGGATGAGGCAGATCCGGCGCGCCGTCCAGCGGGCCGGGGAGGTCATCGAGTCATGTTGCTTTATTCGTTTAAGATTACGCCCAACAACCGCAAAGTCGAATCTTTCATTGCCCACTACGATCTGCCGGTGGAAGTCCGCCAGGTCAATTTCAAGGCCAAAGAAACGCAGTCACCGGAATTCTTTGCCCTGAACCCGATGCGCAAGGTACCAGTGCTGGTCGACGGCGACTTCAGCCTGTTTGAGTCGAACGCGATACTGACGTACCTCGCCCGGCAGTTTCCTGAAACGCACGCGTTGCCCGAGGATGCGCGCGGGCGTGCGGATGCCGATCGCTGGCTGCACTGGCAAAGTTGCCACCTGATGCCGCTGATGGGTGCGCTGAAGACGGGTGCCGAAACGGACCTGGCAGCGGTTAACCCGCTGCTGGATGTGCTGGAACAGCGACTCGCCGGCCGCGACTACCTGCTCGGTGAGTTGTCTGTGGCTGATTTTGCGGTGGCGGCGTACCTGATGACCAAGCTGGGTTCGCAAATCGATTATTCGGGGCATCCCGACGTGGCGGCCTGGCGTGAACGGATGCTGCAGAGCAAAGGCTTTCGTGCCACCGAAATGCGCAAGCCGCCGTCCGCCTGAACGGGCGAACGGCGGCCGCGGCGTGTTGGCTTACAGCGGGTCGATGCGGCGGCACTCGTCCTCGGTGCGCGGGTTGCCGTCGTCTTCGCAGACGATGTTGTCGGCAGCGACCCACAGCGGGGTGCCTGCCACGATCAGCGTGTGCACGCCCTTGTAGCCTTCGATACCCCCGATGGCCAGGTCGGTAAGCGGGTTCATGATCACGTCATACTTGCCCGCCTTGACGCCTTTGTCACAGGCCGTCAGGTCGTTCACGTACTGGGTTTTAATGGTGTGCTTGGGCATGTAGGCACGCGCCGTCTGCGTGGTCAGCGGCCCTGCGCAAATCTTGACGTCCGGCCGTGCGATCAGGTCGTTGAGGCTGTTGATCTGGCCGATCAGCGGCGACTTCTCGGGGATATGAATAAACTGGCTCGAGGCGCTCAGCGTGCAGCTGAAGCGCCGCGACGTGCGACGGCGCATCCCCTGCGTGTCCCCGCCGACCGCGTTCAGCTGCGAGATGATGTCCACTTTGTTGTCGGTCAGCACCGAGGTGGCGGGCAGTCTGCCGGGCGGCAATACCACGGACTCCACCTTGAGCTTGACGCCGTAATGCTTGCCGATGTCCTCGAGGATCATATTCTGATACTTCTCGCTGGTGCCGGAGAAATACCACGAGGTGTTCTCCGGCGTTTCGGGCACGCCCTGCACCAGCTGGCGAATCACGCCCGTTTCGAGGATATCTTTAAACATGCCGACCGGCTCTTTGGGCCACGGCGCGTTTTCCGGCTGCGGCAGGCAGTCAACCAGCCGGATAATGTAGCTCTGTGCCGCGCCCGGCATGTTGGCCGGCTCGGTCTTGAGCACTTCCTGGTCGCGCCCGTCGGCAATGATGCGAATCCAGGCGGCATCGATCGCGGCCACCAGTTGTTCGCGGCCCCGGGC
>JAZBOT010000160.1:0-3994 GCA_036351295.1 Gammaproteobacteria bacterium
TCGGCGGAATCCGGACTGTCGGCACCGTCTGGCTGGGGGCTTGGTGTGCCGGGCAGCGCGTTCGGATCCGGTGAGGCCAGCAGGAACCGTCCTGAATCGCCCCAGTTGCCGCCGGCGCCGCCCGCAGCGGCCTGATTGAGCAGCACCCCGGTTACTTCAGCGAGCACGATATCCGGCTCGTCCTCGCGCGCGACGCGGACGATGGCCTGGCGAATAATCGGGCTCTCGCCGCCTTCGTTGAAAACCACTGAATAGCGCCAGGTGGTGTCGGCCATGTCGATTTCGCCATTGCGCCGACTGCCGGCCGTCGGGAATTCGCCGGACAGGCGGAGCTCGGTGAGCTGGTCGTAGGCGACCCAGCTTGCCAGCGTGCGGTCCTGCATGGTCACCGCGCCGTCGACGACTTGCCGGATACCGCTGAACATTGCAATGAACGACAGCCCGACAATGGCCATCGCCACGAGTACTTCGATCAGCGTGAAGCCAGCCGCCCGCGGCTGAAAACCGGGGTTATGATTCATCGTCAAGCCATTCGGCAGCGCCGTCCGCGGTGACGCTGAGCGCCACCCCGTCGCGCGAGAAAGACGGCCGGATACGCACGACGAAGGGCGGCTCAAGCCCGCCCGAAGACAGCAGGTAAACCTGCGGTTGGTAGGTTTCGCGCTCACTGGCCGCGTAGGGCAGGGTGATTTCCTTGCCATCCAGCTCCAAGTCAACCGTAACCTCTTCACCCAGTTCGCGCGGCCGCAAAAAATTATCGTCGACCTCGGGGCGCCAGGTCCAGACGAGGTTGCCGTCCGCGTCGCTGAGCGCTTCGCGCACGGCAAACTCGTAGCCGTGCTGATAAAAGCGGATGCCGATTTCGCGCCCCTGGATGCTGGCTTCCTCGGCCGCGAGGTCCAGCAACGCCGCAAATCGCCGCGCATGCTCGCGCTCCTCGTCTTCCCCGAAGCCACCCATCGACAGTGTGAACATCGCCAGCATGACGCCCACGATGACCAGCACCACCATGATTTCCAGCAGCGTGAAACCACGCTGCCCGCCAGGCAACGCGTGCCGGGTCGTCCGGCCGCCCGGGCCGGACATCAGCCTAGTCAGATGCGCGGCTGCTGATGTCCGCGTCAAGGCCTTCGCCGCCTTCCTGTCCGTCGCGCCCCAGCGAGTACAGGTCATAGTCCCCGTTCAGCCCCGGCGAACGATACTGGTACTCATTATCCCAGGAGTCGCGGGGCACGCTGTCAAGGTAACCCCGGTCGCGGCCCGGCGGATTCACCAGCGCCTGCAGGCCCTCATCCGAGGTCGGGTAGCGACGATGGTTCATGCGGTAGGTTGCCAGCGCCGTTTCGACCGCTTTCATCTGCGCCTGCGTGGCCGTAACCTCCGCGTCCTCGAGCACCCCGAACACGTTCGGCGCGACGAGCGAAATCAAAATCCCGAGGATGATCACGACGACCATGATCTCGATCAGCGTGAAGCCAGCTTGCCCGCGGGCGCGGCGGGGTTTTGTCATCCGTTGTTCCTTTGCGTAAATCATCTTAAATAAAATTAGTAACTGTATAAATAAATTAGTAAAAATAATACCAGATAACCCTCATTCGGACTGCCCTGCAAGGCCCGCTTCCGGTCTATCTGCCGGTATTTTCACGCTTCGGCGTCCGGCACCTTTAGCTATAATGCACGGCAGGACCGGGGGTGGCGTTACGCTCAGACAGCAATAACAGCATACCGTTCGGCGTATTTTTTCACATTTTCAAGACAAATATATGGCCATGAGTTCAAGCTTTATCCAGGGCGTGGCCCGATGAGCGGCGCGGGAGACCTGATGGCGCGCTTTGACCTGACCGGTCAGGTGGCCCTCGTAACCGGAGCGTCGCGCGGTATTGGCAAGGCCGTCGCCGATGAACTGTCTGCCGCCGGGGCGCAAGTCATTGGCACCGCTACCAGCGACTCCGGCGCGGCCGCGATTACGGCCAGGCTGGCCGGGCGCGGCGGACGCGGGGTGGTGCTCGACATCGCCGAGCGCACGGCGGGCGCTGAGCTCGTCAAGCAGATCGCGGCGGCTGAGGGGCCGGTGACCATCCTGGTCAACAATGCCGGCATTACCCGCGATAACCTGTTGATGCGTATGAAAGATGCCGAATGGGATGCCGTCATCGACACCAACCTGAGCGGCATCTTTGCGCTGTCCAAGGCCTGTCTCCGCGGCATGATGAAGGCCCAGACGGGGAGGATCATCAATATTGCGTCGGTGGTCGGCGCCATGGGCAACGCCGGGCAGACCAACTACGCGGCGGCCAAGGCCGGCATGATCGGGTTCAGCAAGTCGCTGGCGCGTGAGGTGGGCTCCCGGAACATCACCGTCAATGTGCTGGCCCCGGGCTTCGTGCAGACAGACATGACCGAGGCGCTGGATGCCGGTCAGCGCGATGCCCTGCTGCAGCAGATCCCCCTGAACCGACTGGGGCGCCCGGAAGATATTGCGGCAGCGGTCCTGTTTCTCGCGTCGCCGGCCGGCAGCTATATTTCGGGTGCGACGCTGCATGTCAATGGCGGCATGTACATGGTCTGAAGCGGCCCTGCCTGTCCGGAAGACAGGCAGGCCATGGGTTCTGGTATGCGGCCAGTCGGTCGTGTACAGTTCGCAACCGCAGGCTTTAACTATGTTGAGTCGCGTCCATATGGAATGCCCTCCGGCTGGCGGGCAGTGTTAAGCAGCTTGATCCTTGTTACGGGGAAACTTTGAACTATGAGCAACATTGAAGAGCAGGTAAAAAACATCGTCGCCGAGCAGCTCGGCGTGAAAGGCGAAGAAGTGAAAAACGAATCGTCTTTTGTTGACGACCTTGGCGCTGACTCTCTGGACACGGTTGAGCTGGTGATGGCCCTCGAAGAGGAATTCGAGACCGAAATTCCGGATGAAGAGGCCGAAAAGATCACGACTGTGCAGCAGGCGATCGACTACATCACAGCTGCATCCAAGGGCTGATTCGTTCCGGAATTGGTCAATTTTCCAGGCAGGCTGAGCAGATGAGCAAGCGGCGCGTAGTCGTAACGGGCTTGGGGACTATTGCGCCGACAGGTAGCGACACGGCGACCGCCTGGGCGAACGTCGTGGCGGGCAAGAGCGGCATCGGTCCGATCACCGATTTCGATGTTTCGCGCTTCAGCACCCGCTTCGGTGGCTGTATCGACGATTTCGATGTCACCCGCTATATGGAGCCGAAAGACGCCCGCAAGATGGATCCGTTCATGCACTACGGTATCGCCGCAGCTCATGAGGCGATGGCTGATTCGGGTCTGGAGGTCACGGACGGCAATCGGCACCGTTTCGGCGTAGCGATGGGCTCGGGTATCGGTGGTATCGGTACGATCGAGGCCAATCACAACAAGTACATCGAGTCCGACAGCAACCCGAAACGAATCTCGCCGTTTTTCGTTCCCGGCAGCATCATTAATATGATTTCCGGCCACGTGTCGATTGCCTATGGACTGGCCGGTCCTAACATCGCGCTGGTGACCGCCTGTACCACGTCTACCCATTGTATCGGCATCGCCGGGCGAACCATCGCCTACGGTGACGCCGACGTGATGCTGGCGGGTGGTGCCGAGTATGCGACGACGGTCCTCGGGCTCGGTGGGTTCTGTTCGGCACGGGCCTTGTCAGGCCGCAATGACGATCCGGCGGCCGCCAGTCGCCCCTGGGACCGGGACCGGGACGGTTTCGTGCTCAGTAACGGCGGTGCCTGCCTGGTCCTGGAAGAATACGAGCATGCCAGGGCGCGCGGTGCCCGCATTTATGCCGAGCTGGCCGGGTTTGGCATGAGCGGTGACGCCTATCATATTACCGCTCCCCCTGAAGACGGTAACGGCGCAGCGCGCTGCATGCAGGCAGCGCTGAACGACGCGGGTCTCAACCCGGACCAGGTGAGTTACGTTAACGCACACGGCACGTCGACGCCGTTGGGTGACGTGGCCGAGACCCGGGCTATCAAAA
>JAZBOT010000161.1:0-14012 GCA_036351295.1 Gammaproteobacteria bacterium
CGCGCTTGCGCCGCTCCTCGACAAGCACATGAAAAATTTCCCAGACGTCGTCGGGCGTGCTGTAGTACTCGCGGCGGTCATCCGGCAGGTGCTGCGAGTGCACCAGCCGCCATGACAGCAGTTCCTTCAGGCTCATGCTCACGTTCGAGCGCGACAGACCCAGGGCATGCACAATGTCATCGGCGTTCAGCGGCCGGTCGGCGACATACAGCAAGGCATAAATCTGCCCGACGGTGCGGTTGATGCCCCAGCGGCTGCCCATTTCGCCGAAATGCAAAATGAAGCGTTGTTTGAGTGGCGTCACGTTCATGGTGTGCAGTCATTTCAGAAATTACCGAAATTTTAGAAATGCATGCTGCCATCGTCAAGCGGGCCTGTGTCCCGCAGCGTTGCCGCCAGGTACCCGTCCAGCCGGGCTTAAACACGAGCCCGCACCGTCGAGCCAACCGCAATTTGCCCGCCTGCGATGACTCGGGCGGTGATGCCGCCGTGGCCGCGCATGGCGTTATAGCCGCCCGGGCCGAGTAACGCCTCCATGCGGGCGCACGGGTGGCACAGGCCGGTAAACTCGAGCGTCGCGTCGCCGATATCGAATGCTTTGCCTTTGAGGGCCAGCAGGTTAATGCCGCGCACCACCAGGTTTCGCCGCAGCGTCGCCGGATCAAGGCTCTCCCGGCCCAGCATCGATGCCACCGCGCTGATGTGCTCGGCCTGTATCAGCGTTACCTGCCGCTTGCCGCTTTTGCCACTGTAGTGGTCGCCAGTCAGGCCTGCGTCTGGTGTCGCGAGCACGTTTGCCTGAGTGGCCAGCGGCGCCAGTCGCTGCGGCCGCAGGCCGAGCCATTCAACCGTGCCCTGCTGCGGCAGGGTGCTGAGCAAGTCTTCAAGTGTCATGCGCGTTCCCGGTATGCAGTATTCTAAAAAATCAATTATAAAATAGATAACGATTTATATATTATCTTAGTCGAGATCATAGCAATCCCTGAAGGGAGTATCCGATGAACAAGCATAAACGTGTTTTTCCGGCAGCTGTCGCGTTCGCGATCGCCGCGGGGTTCTCGGTCGGCGCGTTTGCCGGCGCGGGCGACCCGAAGCCTAACAAGTTCTGGTGGCCCGACCAGCTCAACCTGAGCCCGCTGCGCCAGCACGCCGCCGAATCCAACCCTCTGGGTGAGGATTTTGATTACGCCGCAGAATTCCAGACGCTCGATCTGGCTGCCGTCAAGCAGGATATCCGCGAGGTGTTGACCACCTCGCAGGACTGGTGGCCTGCCGACTACGGCAACTATGGGCCATTCTTTATTCGCATGGCGTGGCACAGCGCCGGCACCTACCGCGTGGCCGATGGTCGCGGCGGGGCCGGTGGCGGTCAGCAGCGTTTTGAGCCGCTGAACAGCTGGCCGGACAACGCGAACCTCGACAAAGCGCGGCGTTTGCTGTGGCCGGTCAAGCAAAAGTACGGCCGCAAAATTTCCTGGGCCGACCTGATGGTGCTCACGGGCAACGTCGCAATGGAAGACATGGGCTTCAAGACCTTCGGCTTTGCCGGCGGCCGCGAGGACGACTGGGAGCCGGACATGGTCTTCTGGGGTCCGGAAAACGAATTCCTGGCCGACGAGCGCTACAGCGGCGACCGGGAGTTAGCTAACCCACTCGCAGCCGTGCAGATGGGCCTGATTTACGTGAACCCTGAAGGTCCGAACGGCAACCCCGATCCCCTTGCCGCAGCCAAAGATATCCGTGAGACCTTCGGTCGCATGGCGATGAACGATGAGGAGACGGTTGCGCTGATCGCGGGTGGTCACACCTTCGGTAAAGCACACGGCGCAGCGGCGCCCGCTGATTGTGTCGGTCCAGAACCCGCCGCAGCGGGTATTGAGGAGCAGGGCTTTGGCTGGACCAACAAGTGCGGCAGCGGCAACGCCGGCGACACGATCACCAGCGGCCTCGAGGGCGCCTGGACATCCACACCCACCCAGTGGACGCTGCAGTACCTGACAAACCTCTACGCGTTTGACTGGGTGCAGACCAAGAGCCCTGCGGGTGGGACGCAGTGGGTGCCGGCTAACAACGCGGCCGCCAACCTGGTGCCCGATGCCTTTGACCCGAACAAGCGGTTTGCGCCGATCATGTTTACGACTGACCTCGCGTTGAAGGAAGATCCGGCCTATCGCAAGATCTCCAAGCGCTTTCGTGACAACCCGGCCGAGTTCGAGGCGGCGTTTGCCAAAGCCTGGTTCAAGCTGACGCATCGTGACATGGGCCCGCGCGCCCGCTACCTCGGCCCCGACGTGCCTGCAGAGGTGCTGAGCTGGCAGGATCCGATCCCTGCTGTCGATTTCACTCTGATCGATGCGGCCGATATCGCCCAGCTCAAGGCTGACATTCTGGACTCGGGCCTGTCGACCTCCGAACTGGTGCAAACGGCCTGGGCTTCGGCCTCAACCTTCCGCGGCACGGACATGCGCGGTGGTGCAAATGGCGCCCGCATTCGTCTGGCACCCCAGAAAGACTGGGCGGTAAACAATCCGAAGCAGCTCGCCAAGGTGCTGAAGCAACTAGAAAAGATTCAGAAGAGCTTCAATCGTGCGCAGGCTGACAATACCCGGGTGTCGCTGGCTGACCTGATCGTTCTGGGCGGTGCGGCTGCGATTGAGAAGGCGGCAAGTGATGCCGGTTTCGACATTACCGTACCGTTTACTCCGGGCCGGAACGACACCACTCAGGAACTGACTGACGTTGCGTCTTTTGCGGCGCTCGAGCCCACCGCGGACGGCTTCCGCAACTACTACGGGCCGGACAGCTACCGCACGCCGGCCGACATGCTGGTCGATAAGGCCAACATGCTCACGCTCAGTGTGCCGGAGATGACAGTGCTCGTGGGCGGGCTGCGGGCGCTTGACGCCAACGCAGGTCAGGCGGCCCATGGCGTGTTTACCGCCCGTCCCGGCACGCTGACCAATGACTTTTTTGTCAATTTGCTGAGCATGTCGACGCAGTGGCAACCGTCTGCCGAGGCGGGCGTGTACGAGGGTCGTGATCGCGCCAGCGGTGAACTGAAATGGACTGCAACGCCGGTCGACCTGGTGTTTGGTTCCAACTCCGAACTTCGTGCTGTGGCCGAAGCGTATGCAGCCGATGATGCGCGGGAGAAGTTTGTCGCGGACTTCGTCGCGGCCTGGGTGAAGGTGATGAACCTGGATCGGTTCTCGTAAGGCATCATTCACCGTCGCACTGTGCAAACGGGCCGGGCCAGGGAGTTATTCCTGGCCCGGCTTTTTTGCGGACAAGGGCCGAACGATGATCAGAGCAAATCGGTGAGCAGGATGCCGATACCAAAGCGTTCGACCTTGGCGTTGTAGTCGATCAGGCTTTCGCCATAGCCGTTAAAGTATTGGGCGTAGCCGCGGACGCTGCGCCACAAGGGGAAGGTCCAGTCGAGCTGCACCGCGCCTTTGTTGCTCGACCTGAGGTTGTTGCGCAGCATGACTCCAAACTCATTGTCCTTGCGCCGATACAGGGTGCGAAACTCAAAATGGCCCATGAATTTCTCAATGTCCGGATTGTCGTCGCCAGAGGGGTCGGTCGGACTGCTTTTAGCGCTTTCCGGGATTCGCCACCACGGCTTCAGGCTGAAGACGAAGCGCTTCTTTTCCAGCACCAGGTCTGCGTAAACCCGGTTCCAGCTCCGCGACAGGTCGCCGCTGCGGCCGTTCGATTCGTGGCTCAGACCGAATGCCAGCAGGCTCGCGTCCGCGCCTAACGGCGTCCACTTGATCGGCGTAACCCAGAACAGCTCGGGTTCATAGTTGGTTTCGCGAAATGGCGCGGAGATGTCCTGGTTGTATACCTGCCAGAACGACTTGGCGGTAAACCCGAACACCACTTCATCATCGTCAGTCAGCAGGTTGTCGGCCAGTGTAAACTTGAGGCTGATCTGAAATGTCGCCTCCCAGCGATCGAGCCGTTCACCCTGCAGCACGTCGCTGTCGCTGGCCGCAAACGGTGCATTGTTGGGGCGCGTGTTGTAGGTGACCGGCAGCAGGTAGTTGCGTTTGTGGCCGATCAGCACCGACCGCGAACGCTGGGCTTCACGTTCGCGTTCCATGCGTTCGACCAGCAGGGGTTTTTCGTCGGGCATGCCGGTGTCCGTGGTCGGTGCCTCCGACGGAGCTTCGGCAGCCACGCTCGCCCCTGCAGCGAGGCTCAGCATCGCGCCCAGCAGCGCGCAGCGCGTCGCAACAGCGGTCATGCCCCGTTCCCCCGGCTTGGCTATCATTGCAGGATACTACCGCACACTGGACCAACCGGAGAGCAAACTACGATGAGCACCATTACGACCATCGATTGCCGCTACCTCGACCGCGCTGAATTCGCGGCCGCATACTTGCTCGTCGCCGGCGACGATGTGGCGTTGGTCGACAACAACACCAACAGTGCGGTGCCGCTGCTGCTGCAGGCGCTGGAGCGCCGCGGCCTGAAGCCGGAGCAGGTGCGCTACCTGATCGTCACACACGTGCACCTGGACCACGCCGGGGCGACCTCCACCCTGGCCGGGCTGTGCCCGCAAGCCACCGTCATCGCGCACCCGCGCGCGGCACGCCACCTCGTCGATCCCGCTCGCCTCGTTGAGAGCGCCTCGGCGGTGTACGGCACCGAAGAATTTGCGCGGCTGTACGGAAAAATTGAGCCGATTGCCGCCGAACGCGTGGTTAAAGTCGAAGATAATGACGAGATCGAGTTCGGCGCCGGCAAGCTTCGTTTCCTCCATACCCGCGGCCACGCCAATCACCATATCTGCATCGTCGACAGTGCCTCGGGCAGCGTATTCACCGGTGATGCTTTCGGCCTGCACTATCCGGCACTGCAGACGCACGGCACCTTCGCGGTGCCATCGACCAGCCCAACCGACTTTGAGCCGGAGCTGGCCCGACAGGCAGTGCGGCGGATCAGTGAGCTGCAGCCGACGCGGGTTTACCCGACGCACTTTGGTCCGGTGACCGCCGTGGATACTGCTGCCGGGCAGCTGATCCGGCAGCTGGACGCCGCCGAGCAGATCATGCTCGCGGCAGCGGCCAGCGATTGTGCCAAAGAAGCGCTGGATGAATTTGTTCGCCCGCTCCTGCAGGCGCACTTTGACGAGTTACTCAGCCGTCAGTTTGCCGGTCCCGAGCTGGCGGCCGCCCGCGAACTCCTCGCTCTCGACATTGAACTTAATGCTCAGGGCATTGCTGTAACAGCCGCCAAGCACCGCCGGCAAGCCGCGCCAGCGCCCGTGTAGCAGGCGCCAGAAAAAATTTTTACCAGGCGGTGCACCGATACTTGTTTATATGTCGGTATCCTGCTTTCATTGTGTGCCACCAAACAGACACGAGAATCTGTAAATGACATCCCCTGCAGACAGCGGCCAATGGGGTCGGCTGACTTCTATTGCTCAGGAAACGGCGCAGCGCGAGAGTGCTGTCACTGATCCCGGCCTGTATCACGGCGACATTGCGGCGGCGGAGCTGCACTGGTTTGATGCCGAGAACGGCCAGTGGTTGCGGCGCAACCCGGCGACGGGCGACTGGTCCGGCTACGATGCGGCCACCGGGGCGGCGGTGCCGGCGGGTGCCCGGCCTGCCGACTGGCGGCCGTGGTCGGTAGCGCTGGACGACAGTGCGGCGCCTTTTTACCGCTGGTATGCCGGAGCGCATACGAACGCCTGCTTTAACGAGCTGGACAGGCATGTACTCGGCGGCCGCGGCGCGCGTGCCGCGTTCATCTTTGAGGGTGACCGCTGGGATCCGTCCAAGAATGCCGGGCAGGGCGGGCCGGTGTTCGAGCTGACGGTCAGCTACCGACGGCTGTTGCTCGAAACGGTGCTGCGGGCCGAGGTGCTCAGCTCGCTCGGCCTGAAAAAGGGCGACCGGGTGGCGTTCAACCTGCCGAATATACCCGAGCAGTTGTTTTATACCGAGGCGGCCAAACGGCTCGGCATCATTTACACCCCGGTGTTCGGTGGTTTCTCGGCCAAGACCCTGTCCGACCGCATTGCAGACGCGGGTGCCCGGGTCGTGGTGACGGCGGACGGTGGTTACCGGAATGCCGAGGTAGTGCCGTTTAAAGGCATCTACACTGACCCCGCGCTCGACAACTACCTCCCCCGCCCCGTGGCGCTGGCCGCGCTGGAGCGGGTTCTGGGCTCGTTCGCAATCGGGGCAACGGCGAAGACGCTTGGCGCGAGTGTTGCCGAAGCGCTGGCCGGCGAAATTACCGTTGAGCGCAGTGACATTATGCGCGAGCTCGGCCGCGCGCTGAGTGATCTGGCTGATCTGAGTCCGGAGCAGAGTGCGGAGATCCGCACGACCGTGGCGCGCGAGCTCGCAGCCGCCGAACACATTGTCGAGCACGTCGTGGTGGTGCGCTACACGGGCCAGGATATTGTCGAGCAGCCGCGCGATCAGTGGTCCCACGACCTCGTCGCCGCTGCCGCCGAGCGCGTGCTGAGCAAAGCACGCGCTGCCGGCTTCGCAGTTGACAGCCTTGACGCGTTGACCGCCCTGGACGATCAGAGTTTCTGGCAGGCACTGCACGCGAGTCACCCGGTCGTTCCGGTTGAGGCCGACTGGCCGCTGTTTATCATTTACACCTCTGGTTCCACCGGCAAGCCCAAGGGCGTGGTGCATACCCACGGTGGCTGGCTCGCAGGTATCGCGCACACGATGCGCATGGTGTTCGGCGTGGATGACGACGATCGTCTGTATGTGATTGCCGACCCGGGCTGGATCACCGGGCAGTCGTACCTGATCGCCGCACCGCTGGCGCAAGGGATAACCTCGATAGTGGCAGAGGGTTCGCCCCTGTTCCCCAGTGCCGGGCGATTTTCCTCCATCATCCAGCGCCAGGGCGCGACGCTGTTCAAGGCAGGCTCGACCTTCCTGAAAGCCGTGATGACAGATCCGTCCAGCCGCCAGGACATGGCGGCCTACGACATGTCACAGCTGAAAGCCGGCACGTTCTGTGCGGAGCCGGTATCGCCGGCGGTGCAGCAGTTTGCGATGGACAACGTCTGCGGCCACTACATCAACTCCTACTGGGCAACGGAACACGGCGGCATTGTGTTTTCCTGCCCGTGGGGTGGGTTCAAGCCGCTGGCTGCAGACGCCAAGACCTGGCCGCTGCCGTGGATCCAGGCGGAGGTTCGGGTTCCGGTCGAGCAGGATGAATCGGGGCATGCCGTGCAGTGGCGGCGGGCAGAACAAGGCGAGAAAGGCGAACTGGTTATTACGCAGCCGTACCCGTATCTGGCGCGGACGATTTGGGGCGATGCCGAGCGCCTGGGCAGCTCCGAGTGGCGCGGCGACCTGCAGCGATTCAGCGAGGTCTACTTCAATCGCTGGTCCGGCGGCCTTGCCTATACGCAGGGTGATTACGCCCGGCAGCATGACGACGGCGCGTTCACCCTGCACGGCCGCTCGGATGACGTGATCAATGTCTCCGGCCATCGCATCGGTACCGAAGAAATCGAAGGCGCGATTCTGCGCGACAAGACCCTGCGAGCGGATTCGCCGCTTGGCAACGCGGTGGTCGTGGGCGCGCCGCATGATGAGAAAGGCGAGACCCCGGTGGCCTTTGTCATTGCCGCCCCTGGCTCGCGCCTGACGGACGATGACCTGGCCCGTCTGCAAAACCTGGTGCGCTCCGAGAAAGGTTCTACCGCCGTGCCGTCAGACTTTCTGGTGGTATCGGCGTTTCCGGAGACACGTTCCGGCAAATATATGCGCCGGACACTGCGCGCTATTTTGCTGGGCGACCCGCTGGGTGATTTATCGACCCTGCGCAACCCGGAGGTCGTCGACGAAATTTCGGCGACGGTTGCCGAGTGGAAAGCGTTTGGCAAGCTGTCGCAGGCGCGCCAGATTGTGCAAACCTATCGCTACCTGCGCATCGAGAATCACGAGATCGCGCCCGGCCAGTTCGTCGCCCTTGTGGTGATCAATCACCCGCCGGTGAATTCACTGAATGAACGCAGTCTGGATGAGCTGAACACGGTTCTGCAGCACGTGGTCAACAAGCCGCAGACGGTGGCGGTGGTGATCACCGGTGCGGGCAGTGCATTTGTGGCCGGCGCCGACGTCAAAGAGCTGCTCGAGGTGGGCGAGGCCGGCGATCTGGCCAGTGCGCAAACACCGCCGAATGCTGCCCACACGGCTTTCTCGCTGCTGGAGAATTTACCCAAGCCCGTCATCGCGGCGGTCAACGGGCCCGCGCTCGGCGGCGGCAACGAGCTGGTGCTCGCCTGCGGCTACGTGATTGCGGACCACCAGGCCCGTTTCGGTCAGCCCGAGATCAACCTCAACTTGCTGCCGGGTTACGGTGGTACCCAGCGCCTGCCGCGCCGGCTGCACGCCAAGGCGGGTGACAAGGGGCTCACCGAATCTCTGCGGCTGATACTGAGTGGTCGCTCGGTCGACGCCGAGGCCGCCCGTGATGTCGGGCTGGTCGACGAAATTGTCGGCCTGACCGGCGCGGGGCCCGTGGCGGTGGCCATGGATCGGATCCGACGCTATCTCAACAATGAGGGGCCGCTGGTCGCTGCCATGCAGGAGCGCGAGGCTTACCTGGCGACTCGCGAAGCGCCGCTGCCTTACAACGAAACGCTGTTGCAACAGTCCCCCGTTGCGCAGGCGCTGGCGCAGCTGGAACACAGCGGCCGTGCCGTGCCGGTGCAGCGCATTCTCCAGGCGCTGGCACATGGGGCTGAGCAGGGCCAGAGCGCGGGTCTGAAGCTTGAAGCCGAGCTGTTTGCGGCTGCGGTCTGCGATCCTGACTCCGGGCCAAAGGGTATCCGCGAGTTCCTCGAGAAACGCAGCGCCCCGCTGCCGGTGCGCTACACCGATGTACCACCCGATGCCGACGCTGCGCAACGTCAGCAGCTTGAGGCTGCGGGCCGCCTGTTACCGCTGGATGCCAGTTTTTACCCCGGCGTAACGCCGGTGCCCGAGTACCAGTACGGCATGGGGGTTATTAAGGATGCGCAGACCGGCTTGCCGCTGCATGCCGATCCCAAGGATGCTGAGCGGCTGCTGGTGTTCAAAACGCCGGAGCCCGGACCCAACGAGGCGCTCATCTACATGCTCGCCTCCGAGGTGAACTTCAACGATATCTGGGCGCTTACCGGCATCCCGGTGTCGCCGTTCGACAATCGCGATGCCGATACCCAGGTGACGGGCTCCGGGGGCGTAGCGCTGATTGCTCAACTGGGCCATGAGCTGGTGCGGGAGGGCCGTTTGTCCGTGGGCCAGCTCGTCACTGTTTACTCGGGGCAAAGTGAATTGCTCTCTCCCGATCAGGGTCTCGACCCGATGGCCGCGAATTTTCACATTCAGGGCTACGAAATTAACGATGGCAGCCATGCGCAGTTCCTCGTGGTGCAGGGGCCGCAGCTGCAGCCCAAGCTGGCCGGCCTGACCATCGAGGAGGCCGGCTCCTATGCGCTGACTTTCGGCACGATTCACCGCGCCCTGTTCCGCACGCTGGACGTGCAGCCCGGCCGCCGCTTGTTCGTCGAGGGCGCGTCGACCGGCACCGGACTCGAATGCCTGCGCAGCGCCCGGCAAAGCGGTCTGGATGTTGTCGGCATGGTGTCATCGGCTGAGCGTGCCGCGCGGGTCACGACCTTTGGCGGCAAACCCGTTAACCGTAAGGACCCGCGCTGGGCGGACATATTCACGCCGGTGCCGGACGACCCCGCGGAATGGGATGCCTGGGAAGCGGCCGGGAAACCGTTTGTGGAGGAAGCGCACGCGCTGGCGGGCGGGCCGGTCGACTATGTTGTATCCCATGCCGGTGAGCGCGCCTTCGGTCGGTCCTTCCAGCTGCTCGGCGAAGGGGGCGTGCTGACCTTCTTCGGCGCTTCCTCGGGCTACCGCTTTTCATTTATGGGCAAGCCCGGCGCCGAAAAGAGCAGCACGATGCTGGCCCGCGCCGGTTTGCGTTCCGGTCGTACCCTGCTGGTTATCTACGGTCCGGGCGCTGAGGACGGCATCGTCGATCCGGTTGCTATTGAGGCAATTGAGGTGGGCTGCTCGCTCAATGCGCGGGTTGCGGTGCTGGTCGATACCGTCTCCCAGCGCGAGTTCGTGACGTCTTTGGGTTTTGGCGCCCAGTTTGCGGGGGTCGTCAGTATCGAAGAGATACGCCGGCGCCTCGGTGATGACTTCGATCCGCCCGGGCCGCTGGCACCGATGCCCGACCCGTTTACGGAATCGGCCGCGTTTAAGGAGTCGGTGCGAGGTTTCTCGGATCGCACGCTTAAACCGATTGGTTCTGCCATAGCGCCGTTACTGCGCAGCAGCCTGGACAAGCGCGGCCTGCCGGATGTGGTGTTCGAGCGCAGGGATCGTGACGGCCTGCCGCTGGCGACCTCACTGGTAAAACCCAACGTTGGCACGGTGGTGTATGCCGAGGATCTGGGCGGACGCCGGTTTAGTTTTTATGCGCCGCAGGTCTGGATGCGGCAGCGGCGGATTCTGATGCCCAATGCTGAAATTCGCGGTACGCATCTGAATACGGCGCGCGAATTCGCGGAGGTTCAGGAGCGCATCGCGGCCGGCATGATTGATGTGGTCGAGCCGGTGCCGGTGGCATTGACTGAGTTGCCTGAGGCGCATCAGGCGATGTGGGAAAACCGGCATGCCGGGGCCACCTACGTTGCGGTGCACGCGCTGCCGCGCCTCGGCCTGAAGACGAAAGACGAGCTCTACAGGGCCTGGGCCATCCGCGACGCGGAAGCCCGGGGTGAGCAGATTGTTGGCGTAGATACTGGTTCGGCAGGAACCTTGCGATGAACAAAAAAACTAACAGCGGACGTTTGGCCGGACTCAGTGTGATCCTCACGGGCGCGGCCGGCAACATCGGTACTTATATCTCCAGAAGGCTGCTCGACGAGGGCGCGCGGCTGGTTATGACCGGCCGCAATGCCGAAAAACTGGATGCGCTTATTGCGGAGCTGGTCGCCGAAGGTTATCCGCCGGCAGCGATGATCCCGGCGATCGGTGACCTGGCTGACCCCGAGGTCTGCCGCCGCATCGTTGCCACCGCGGTCGAACATTTCGAGCGCGTCGACGTGCTCGTGAATAATGCCGGCGGTGCCGGCCCGAAGCGCACCCTGCGTGAAATCCCGTTCACCGCGGCCGACAAGAAAGCCAGCGGCGATGACGAGACCATGTTCGAGGCCGCGATGAACTTGCTGGGCGCACCCTGGAACATGGTGCGGGCCGCCGTCCCGCATATGGGGCCGGGCGGTTCCATTATTAACGTGTCATCGATTTTTTCACGCACCCGCTACTACGGCCGTATTCCTTACGTGGTGCCAAAGTCTGGCCTGAATGCACTGTCGCTGGGGCTGGCGCGTGAGCTTGGCCCGGATAAAGGTATACGGGTGAACACCCTGTTTCCGGGGCCCATCGAGTCGCAGCGCATTGACGCCGTGTTTGCGGCGATGGACGAACTTCAGAACATGCCGGCGGGCACCACATCGGATGAATTCCGTCAGCTGATGATCGGGCGTCGCGCGGACGAGACCGGTGAGCTTGATCGGCGCTACCCGAAACCGGCCGATGTGGCGAATACTGTTTTGTGGCTGGCGTCGGATGAGTCCGCGGCATTTTGCGGCCACTCGTTTGAGGTCACCAACGGCATGCAGGTGCCGGCGCAGAGCCGCTCCAAGCTGGTGTCCTGGCCCGATGACCGGCTGGTCGACCTCGGCGGCAATGTCGTGCTTATCCTCGGCGGTACCGATATTGATGAAGCGATGGTGTTTGCCGAGCGCAACGTTGACCGGGGCGCTGAGGTCGTGCTGGCGTTTCGTACGCTCGCGTCCGTCGGTTATGCACGCGCCCGCGTCCAGGCCAGCGAGCAGACCAAAATTCAGATCCAGCATCTGGATCCGCTGCGGCCCGAATCGGTCGAGCGCGCCTTCCAGTTTATTGCCGATCATTTTGGCCGGCTGGACGGGGTCATCGTGCTGCCGGCGAAACCCAACGGGGAGCACGGCTACTCGTTGCTGACGGCGGGTGACCACGATGTTGCCGATTTCGTGGAGTCGGAGGTGGTCGCGCCGGTGGCGTTTGCATCGGCCCTGGCGCGCACGCTGGCGTCGTGGAACCTCGACCAGACCGCGCCGCCGGTTACTTTTGTTACCAATCCGGATGACGGCCACGGCAACCGGCTCAACGATATCAAGCGGGCCGCGGTGGAGGAGCTGATCCGGGTCTGGCGTTTCGAGGACCGCAGCGAGGTTGAAAAGGGGGCGTGGGGCTGGATCAACGTCCCTAACCAACTCGTGCGCTTTGATAACGACGAGCCCGACAACCTGGCGTTTTCGGCAGACTGGACCGCTACGCTCAATAACGGCGTGCGCAAAATGGACCCGATCAACCTCTGGGTGCCGCGCAATATTCAGCGCGCGACGGGCAAGAGCTCAATGCCCGTGTCGATCCAGCGCGTGCTGCCGGGCCTGCACCACGGCAAGACCGCGATGATCACCGGCGGTAGCCTCGGTATCGGCATGCAGCTCGGCCGCTACCTGGCCATGGCCGGCGCCCGCGTCCTGCTCGCGGCCCGCAGCCCGGCCAAGCTGGAGGCTGCGCGTGACGAGATCGTTGCCGAACTCGAGCGCATCGGGTATGCGGACCCCGAGAGACGCGTGCTTATCATGCCGGGAATTGACGTCGGTGATGAGGCGTCGTTGCAGAAGCTGTATGAAGAGACGGTCCGGCAGTTCGGTGACCTCGACTTCCTGATCAACAACGCCGGGATCGCGGGCGCTGAGGAAATGGTGGTCGACATGAGCCTGGACGCCTGGAACACCACCATGCAGGCCAACCTCATCTCCAACTATTCACTGATCAGAAAGTTTGCCCCGCGGATGAAGGCGCGCGGCTCGGGCACCATCCTCAACGTGTCCAGCTATTTCGGTGGCGAGAAGTACGTGGCGGTGGCGTACCCCAACCGGGCGGACTACGCGGTGTCCAAAGCCGGGCAGCGTGCACTGGCCGAGATTCTCTCCCGCCACCTCGGGCCGGAGATTCAGATCAACGCGATGGCCCCGGGGCCGGTGGACGGTGCCCGGTTGCGCGGGCTCGGCGAGGCGCCGGGCCTGTTCGACCGTCGCGGCCGCCTGATTATGGAGAACGTGCGCCTTAATCGGGTGCATACCGCGGTGCTGGCGCTGCTGAACCAGGGTGGCAGCGTGGACGATGTGTTGCGTATGGCAGAAAACTCGATCGAAAAGCTGGCCGAATGGCAGGATGCGCCCGACCCGCTGCGCAAGTTGTTCGCCCAGGTGTCAGAAGGTGCCAAAACCACGCATGCGTCCGCCTATCTGCTCAACGCGAGTCTTGCGCCCAAGCTGATGGATCGGCTGGTGACCGGCGGGCAGCTGACGGCGGCACACGCCGAGGATTTCCTGACACGCTTTGTGGCAGCGCCCGAACCGTTTTTCGATGCGGCTGACATCAAACGTGCAGCCAAGAAAATCGAAACCGGTATCCTCGCGCGGCTGCATCTGCACAAAATGCCGACCGACGAGCAGGTGGGCCTCTCGACGGTATTCAGCCTGGCCGATGACAGCGTCAGCGGCGAGACCTTCCACCCCTCCGGCGGCTTGAAGTTTGATCGCTCGGTTACCGAAGGGGAGATGATGCTGTCGCCGGGCGCGGAAGAGCTGGCGGCGCTGGGCGGCAAACACGTGGTGCTGATCGGCGATGCGATGCGCGATGAAATCGCCGCCATCGCCGACGGCTTTTGCCGTTTTGGTGTTGCCAGCCTCACGCTGCTGTCCCGTACCGCCGAAGCCGGCAACGCCATTCGTCATCGCATCAGCGGTGCCGAGGCGCTTGCGCTGGATGTGCATGCCGTCGGTGATGATCTCGAAGGCGGCATCGCCAAGGCTCAGCAGAAGCACGGACGAGTTGATGTCGTTGTCAGCACCCCGTTTGTCCGCCTGCCCCTCAATGCGCTGGCCG
>JAZBOT010000162.1:0-3643 GCA_036351295.1 Gammaproteobacteria bacterium
CGGTGTTTCGGCCGAATTGCGTTCCCTGGGGACCGCGCACGATTTCGACGCGTTCGAGGTCGAGAATGTCGAGGTTCTGCGCCAGGGACTGGCCCATGTAGACACCGTCCACGTACACGCCGACGCGCGTATCGAAACCGATGTTGCGCGTGTTCGTGCCCACGCCGCGAATCCGCACGGCGGTGGAGCTGTCGTTGCCATTGGACACCGTGAGGTTCGGCACGAACTCGGCCACCTCACGCAGCTGGCGCACGCCGGTTTTCTGCAGCGCCTCGGCGGTCATGACGCCGATGGAGATCGGCACCTCCGTGAGACTCTCGGTGCGCTTCTGCGCGGTGACGAGGACTTCCTCGAGTTGCCCGGTCTGGGCCAGCGATGGTGCGACCGCGGCGGCGATCGTTGCGGTGACTGCAACGGTGAGCGACTTGCGAAGCTGGTGCGGCATGGCTGTATCCCCCCTACACCGTTTATTATTTTTGCGATGATTCTGCTCCAGAGCGCAGCCGGGTGGCAAGCGATGTCCGCGTCATCCGCCGCGTATTGGCGCTCGTCGCGACCGGCTACGCCGTCGAGCCTTTAGCGCTGAACAAAGTCACTTTTCATTCGCACATAAAGTGCATCGATACGCTACCTGAATGTAGCGCATCCTGGCGCCGTTACCCCGGAATTTCTCGTTCGACCGTTGGTCGCCAGATAAAGCGACAACCTCGAGCTTGCCGCGTAGCCTCACTGCTCACGATTGACGAGATCCGGCAAACTCGGGCGTATCCATCAGGTCAATATCTGCAACCTGCGTTTTGCGAACCGCGCCCGCGACACGGCGAGAGGCGCTTTTCCGGGACGGCAGCCACGATCAGACGGGTTGAGCGGTCATGCGGATGCGGGATACGTCGCTTATACTCGGTACTCCAAATCTCCTGGCTGGCGGCAGC
This sequence comes from Gammaproteobacteria bacterium, assembly GCA_036351295.1. Classification (GTDB taxonomy): domain Bacteria; phylum Pseudomonadota; class Gammaproteobacteria; order Steroidobacterales. The sequence continues at coordinate 933 of JAZBOT010000162.1, forward strand.
GGTGACCCGGATGGACCAGATGATCCCGGCGATCCCGCACCGCGGCGCCGCCTGCCCAGGGCCGTGCACTCGCGACGGCGTCACTGCATCGCCTCTCCATCACGGAGACAGCGATGACACGTATGTTTCACCGCTGTTCATCACTCTCCGATCTACCGTCCTGCCCGTGCCGGGCATTGCCCTGCTCTGCCTGCTGCTGATGCCGCAGTCGGTTGCGGCGCAGAGCATACTCTTCGTCGACCGCGACGCGAGCGGCGCCAACACGGGCGACTCCTGGACCGACGCATACACGGACCTGCAGAGCGCGCTGGACGACGCGACGCCCGGCGACGAAATCTGGGTCGCCAGCGGTGTCTACGTGCCCGGGGGGCGGGGAGTACAAAGCACCTTTGAACTTCGATCGGGTGTCGGACTTTACGGCGGCTTCGTGGGTAACGAGACCAGCCGCGGCGCGCGCGATTGGGAGGCCAATCCCACGGTGCTCAGCGGCGATATCGACGACGATGACACCTCCAAGGACAGCACCGGCGTGGTGACCGACGCGGCAGGTATCGTCGGCCTGAATACCTACCAGGTCGTCCGGGCGCTGGGGGTCACGGAGATGGCGGTGCTCGACGGATTCTTCATCACTGCCGGCAACGCGATAAGTCGTGCCTTCGTTCCTCCGTGCCTCGCGGACTGCGGTGGCGGTCTGTACAGCGAGGAGAGCATGCTGACCGTATCGAACGTCACTTTCAGCGGCAACGCCGCCCTTAGATACGGCGGCGGCATGTACAACTACAGAAGCAACCCGACGTTGACCAACGTCACCTTCAGCGGCAACTCGGCTCGCGATCCGGGCAACAGCAACCCCGCCTGGCTCCCCTCCGGCGGCGGCATGTACAATTCCCAATCCTCCGGCACGCTGACCAACGTCACCTTTAGCGGCAACTCGGCAGCCAGGCACGGTGCCGGTATGTACAACGCGCAGAGGAGCCGCCCGACGCTCGTCGACGTCACCTTCAGCGGCAATAGGGCCGGCAGCGGCGGCGGCATGTACAACGCGGACGAAAGCGACGCGACGCTGACCGACGTCACCTTCAGCGGCAATGCGGCCGGCAGCGGCGGCGGCGTGTACAACCTTGGCAGCAGCCCGGCGCTGACCCGCGTCACCTTCAGCGGCAACCAGGCCAGCGGCGAGGGCGGCGGCATGCTCAACAACGGTGACAGTAGCCCCACGCTGAACGTCGTCACCTTCAGCGGCAACCGCGCGATCTTCAGCCACGGCGGCGGGATGAGCAACACTACCCGCAGTAGCCCGGCGCTGACCAACGTCGTCTTCAGCGGCAATTGGGCCGCTGGCTTCGGCGGCGGCATGTACAACACGGACGAAAGCAACGCGACGCTGACCAATGTCACCTTCAGTGGCAACACCGGGCTCAGTGGCGGCGGGATCTGGATAAACCAAAGCAATCCGCTGATTTACAACACGATTCTGTGGGACAACAGCGCAGCGTCCGACGCCGGCATTTACCAAGACCCAGGCAGCAGCGTCACGATTCGCTTCAGCCTGGTGCAGGCGAAGACGACCTCGACGGACGGCAACCTGGACGGCAGCCTCGACCCGCTCTTCCTGCGCGCGGTCGACTGCGGCGATGACGGGTGCACCGACGACCCCGAGACAGCCGACTTGGATGAGAGTGCCAACGACGATTACGGCGATCTGCGCCTGCAGGTAGCGTCGTCCGCCATCGACGCGGGCGACAACGATGCGGTGCCGGTGACGGTGACCAGCGATCTGGACGGTCTTCCGCGTATTGCTGCTGTAAAAGGGACGGTAGCGGTCGTGGACATGGGCGCCTATGAACGCGCCAATACGGCTCCGTCCTTCACCAGCACTCCGTCGACGAGCGTGGCGCAGGATGCGCCCTACAGCTACACGGCCACCACGGAGGACGAGACACTGGGCATTCGGCCCATCATCGCGCAGCAGAAACCGAACTGGCTGAGCTTCATCGACAACGGCGACACCACGGCCACGCTCAGCGGTACGCCTTCCAGCGCCGAAGTGGGTGAGCACACGGTGGTGCTGCGCGCGCTGGACGCGCTGGGGGCCAGCGGTTTCCAGACCTTCACGATTTCGGTGACGGCCATCAACCGCACTCCCCCCGGTGCTCCGGTTCTCGTGTCGCTCGAAACCTGGGACGGTGAAATCACCATCAACTTCACCCTCGACGACGACGGTGGAGCACCGGTGTCGGCCTACACCGCGAGCTGCTCGGACGGCTCGCGATCTGTCTCGGTATCCGGGCCGCGTTCGCCAATCACTGTCAGCGGTCTTGAAAACGGTCGGTCTTACCGGTGCACCGTCACGGCCCGTAACGCTTTAGGCATCGGGCCGCCGTCGGCACTGTCGCCACCCCAGGCGCCCGGGATTGAAGCGACGGGGCTTTCCATCCCGTTGCTTGATGCCGCGATCAAAGCGAAGAAATGAAACGCCGGGGACAGGGCTGAGGTGGATACTTGACATTTCAGGCGCCGGGCCCAGGCCATTGCTGCATGCGGCTCGGCGGTGGTGCGGATGCCTGGTCCCGTTTATTGAGTGGCTGCCGCGGGACAGTCGCCTATGGCGAGACGTGTGGCGCGCGCAAAGCGACGTATAGAGGTGTTAACGTGGCGGCCCTGGATGAGACGCCAACCTGGTATGCGCATGAAGGAATCGCGGCGGGCAC
>JAZBOT010000163.1:0-56686 GCA_036351295.1 Gammaproteobacteria bacterium
CGGGTGATGGAATCGAGCAAAATCACCACGTCTTTCTTGTGCTCGACCAGCCGCTTGGCCTTCTCGATGACCATCTCGGCCACCTGCACGTGCCGGCTGGCCGGCTCGTCGAAGGTGCTGGAGACCACTTCGCCGCGCACCGTGCGCTGCATGTCGGTGACTTCCTCAGGGCGCTCATCGATCAGCAGCACCATCAGCACCGCATCCGGATTGTTGGCCGTGATAGCGGTCGCCAGATGCTGCAGCAGCATCGTTTTACCGGCTTTCGGCGGCGAGACGATCAGGCCGCGCTGACCCTTACCGATGGGCGCAATCATCTCCACAACGCGGGCCGTGAGGTCCTCGCTGCTGCCGGTGCCCTGCTCCAGCTTGAAAGCTTCCTGCGGAAACAGCGGCGTGAGGTTTTCGAACAGCACCTTGCGGCGCGCATTCTCGGGCTCATCGAGGTTGATCTCGGCGACCTTCAGCAGCGCAAAATACCGCTCGCCGTCGCTGGGCGGCCGAATCAGGCCGCCAACGCTGTCGCCGGTGCGCAGGTTAAAGCGGCGAATCTGGCTGGGCGACACGTAGATGTCATCGGGCCCGGCCAGAAACGAGCTGTCGGCCGAGCGCAGAAAACCAAAGCCGTCCTGCAGAATTTCGAGGGTGCCGTCGCCGTAAATGGCTTCGCCCTTGGCACCGTGCGCCTTGAGCACCTCGAAGATGATGTCTTGTTTGCGCGAGCGGGCAAGGTTTTCGAGCCCCGCTGCTTCGGCCATCGCCACCAGCTCGGTGGGCTGCATGTTCTTCAGCTCGTTGAGATGCAGCAGCTCGCCGTTGGCCTCAAGCTCGGCCTTGCTGACGATGTCTTCGGCTGTAAAGTTGCCTTTTTCTTCGTTACCTGGCCGGCCACCACCACCCCCGCGGCGCCGGGACTTCTTCTTCCCGGACGGTTGCTGGCCGTCCCCCGATTTTCCGCGATTGCCTGGTTTTGATCGCGTGCGTGCTGAATTTCCCAAGAACCCTCTCACAAGTGACTGTCCAAAAATGTTTTGAGCTGCTGCTTGGACGTTGCGCCCACATGCTGAGCTCCCACTTCGCCATCCTTGAACAGGATCAGCGTCGGAATACTGCGTACGTTGAAGCGCTGCGCCACCTGCGGATTGGCATCCACGTCGAGCTTGGCGATCTGCAGCTTGCCTTCGTAATCACCGGCCAGCTCATCGAGCAGCGGCGCTATCGCCTTGCACGGCCCGCACCATTCGGCCCAGAAATCGACCAGCACGGGCAGGCCCGACTGCAGGACTTTGGTTTCAAATTCGGCATCAGTGATATGTACTAGACTCATAGTTTAAATCTTCGCGTATTGATTAAAGGTTGGTTTATCAGTAAAAAGGTCACCACCTGATCAGGTTCGCGCAGCTGCGACCCCGGGTAGCACGACCCCAGTCATTTAAATCTTATCCAAATCGGGCAACCCACCGCGCGGTTCCAGGCGCTAGGCTAGCTTCCTCTGATTCGTCACAGATTGATAAGTCGCAGGTGAGCTGGAAGAAGGTTCGGTGAACCCGACTTGGGTCACAGGAATAGTCTCAATTTGAACCGCTCCGGAGCAATAATGCAAGTACCCAATCGCTGTTTTCTGCCAGGCCCCGATCATGACCGATAGTCCCCAGGTACGCTTCGATGAACTGGATTTGCCTGCCGAACTGCGCGCGGGCATCAAGGCGGCCGGCTTTGAGTACTGCACGCCGATCCAGGCGCAGACCCTGCCGCGCGCCCTCGCCGGCCACGACGTGGCCGGGCAGGCCCAGACGGGCACCGGCAAAACCGCGGCCTTTTTGCTGGCAGCCATCAACCGGCTGCTGACCAGCGGTCAGGGTGCTCCCGACGGCAAGAACCCGCGGGCCATCATTTTGGCGCCCACCCGTGAACTGGCTATCCAGATTAATGAAGATGCCAAGGTACTGGGCGGCGGCACGCAGCTGCGCTTCCAGGTGGTGTTCGGCGGCGCGGACTATGACAAGCAGCGCAGCAAACTGGAAGCCGGCGTGGACGTGCTGATTGGCACGCCGGGGCGCTTTATCGACTACTACAAGCAGGGCGTATTCGATCTGAAAAGCGTCGAGTGCGTCGTGCTGGATGAAGCCGACCGCATGTTTGACCTCGGGTTTATCAAAGATATCCGCTACATCCTGCGGCGGCTGCCGGACGCCGACAAACGTCTTAACCTGCTGTTCTCGGCCACCCTCAGCCAGAAAGTCCTGGAACTCGCCTACGAGCACATGAACGAGCCCGAAACGGTACTCATTGAGCCCGAAAAGCTGACCGCGGACCTCGTGACCGAAGCGGTGTATTTCCCGAGCAACCGCGAGAAAATTCCGCTGCTGATTGGGCTGCTGCGCAAGATGGACGCTACCCGCACCATGGTGTTCGTGAACACCAAGCGCGAAGCCGAGAAACTCGAGCGCTTCCTGCTGTTCAATGACATCAAGGCCCGGGCCATTTCCGGCGATGTGCCGCAGAACAAGCGCATGCGCATGCTGAAAGAGTTTCAGGACGGCGAGCTGCCGGTACTGGTAGCCACCGACGTGGCCTCGCGCGGGCTGCATGTGTCGGACGTCAGCCACGTCGTCAACTACGACCTGCCGACCGATGCCGAGGACTACGTGCACCGCATCGGCCGTACGGCGCGGGCCGGCGCCACCGGCGACTCGATCAGTTTTGCGTGCGAGAACTTTGCCATGTCGCTGCCCGACATCGAGAGCTATATCGGCCACTCGCTGCCGGTGCAGCCTATGAGCGATGACCTGCTGGTGCGCATCAAGATTCCGCCGGCACCGCCACGCAAGGAACACGGCGGGCCGGGCGGCCGCGGCCGGCGCGGCGGCGGCGGGCAGCGACGCCGCTAGGCAGGCCCCGGCGAGCGGCGGGGCTACTCGGTCACCCAGTGGTGCACGCCGTCAACGGCGGCGTGCAGGTTAACTTCACGCGGCGCCTGCCGGGTATCCGGGCGGCGTACAGCGATCACGCCGGCGAGGCCGTAGTCCACCGCGGCCTGCACGACCGGCAGACTGTCGTCGATGAACAGCGTGCGCGCCGGGTTAAAGCCCAGCTGCCGTTCGAGGGCATGCCAGAATGCCTGCTGCTCCTTCGGCATGCCCACATCGTGCGAGCTGACAAACTCATCAATCCAGAAGTGCAGCCCGGTGACCTCTTTCTTGATGGCCAGCGTCTGCGGGTGCGCATTGGTCACCAGCACGACCCGCTTGCCACTGCGCTGCGCCAGCAACAGAAACTCGCGCGCGCCCGGCAGAAACCGAATGCGCTGGCTGGCGGCGGTTTTCAGGGCACCTAGATCCAGCTCGAGCTGCGCTGTCCAGTAATCGAGACAGTACCAGTCGAGCGTGCCTTCACGCCCGGCGTACAGGTCATAGATAACCTGCATCGCGGCGGCGTGGGTGATATTGCGACGGCGCGCGTAGACCCGCGGCACCAGCTCGCGCCAGAAATAGTTGTCGAAGGCGAGGTCGAGCAGGGTACCGTCCATGTCGAGCAGCAGCGTGTCATAGCGCCCCAGCTCGTGCACCTCACCCAGCCCTGCGATTTCAGCAGTCATGACATATACTTCCGCCCCCACTGGGGTATTGACGCAGACACTGACCCGACCTCCCAAGTTTAGGAAAGCTGTTCCATGACCGCCGACCTCGCCCAACTGATCGAGCCGACTATCGCGATCGCGGCACGCGCCAGCGATGCCATTCTGGCCATCTACAACGACACCGAGCTGCAGGTTGAGACCAAGGCCGATGCGTCGCCGCTGACAGCGGCCGATAAAGCATCGCACGAACTGATCGTGGCGGCACTGACCGAGCTGACCCCCGCCATTCCGGTGCTCTCGGAGGAATCGCGGGCGGTATCGTGGGCCGAGCGGTCGACCTGGGACACCTACTGGCTGATTGACCCGCTGGACGGTACCAAGGAGTTCATCAAGCGCAACGGTGAGTTTACGGTCAACATCGCCCTGATTCAGGTGCACAGCGCCGTGCTCGGGGTGGTGCATGTGCCGGTGCAAAACCGCTGCTTTTACGGCTACCGCGAGGGCGGCGCCTGGGAGCGCGACGCGGACGGCACCACCCGGCCTGTCAAAGTCTGCAGCCCGGCGCAGAACCCGGTGCGCGTCGTCGGCAGCCGCTCGCATCGCGGCGAACTGCTCGACGGCTACCTCGAGCGTCTGGGCGCGCACGAAATGGTGCCAATGGGCAGCTCGCTCAAGCTCTGCCTGGTCGCGACCGGTGCCGCCGACGTCTACCCGCGGCTCGGGCTCACCTCGGAGTGGGACACAGCGGCCGCACAGGCCGTGGTCGAATGCGCCGGCGGTAAAGTGGTGCAGACAGACGGTTCACCGCTGCGGTATAACAGCAAGGACGATATTCTGAACCCGCACTTCATTGTCTACGGTGACAGCAGTCGCGACTGGACCCGCTACCTGAGCGACTGAGCCCAACCCGATTCAAACTGCGAAACCTATGTCAGCACGCATCGAGACCGACCTGTTTGCCAGCCGCACGGAACTCAAAGAGCTGCGGGTCGCGCATCGCCAGCTCGACACGGAGATCGCGGAACTGGTCCGCCAGCCGACCGTCGATCAACTGCTCATCACGCGCCTGAAGAAGCGTAAGCTGCGGCTCAAAGACCTGATCGTCAAACTCGAAAGCGCGCTCATTCCCAACCTAAACGCCTGACAGCACACGCTATTTTGCCGTTGTGTCGGCTGGTTTTACACCGCCCGATTATCTCTAAGCCACTGTTTTAGTTGACATTACTTCGTCAGATGTGACGGCCGTCACACGTGGCGGGCGACGTGGTGTCGTCAAATCTGACAGTTGCCGGCCCGGCGCTCGCCCGGTTGCCGCCGCGGGCCACCGCACCCGCGGGCGGCCCGGCTGCTAAACGGGGTTTTTTCGTGACCACTGTCACACAATTTTTGCTATTGGCAGCCTTATGTCGCGTCGGGCCGCCACGGTGGCATGGCTGGCACGATAGCTGCAATTACCCAAGCAAGTCAGATGCACAACATCCGACGATGCCCAAAAAACCCAACTAAAAAATAATAATAAAAACCAGACGTGAGATTGAGCTACTAAGGGACCGCAACGGCCCGGATAACAATAAAAGCTGGTCTGCACGTAACAACATTCCGCGCCCATCCGGCCGCCCTTCGGGGCGGTCTTTTTTTTGCCCGGTTAGCGCACCCGCTGACCTCAGTCGTCTCCGCGCGGCTCAGGTGCGCGCGCCGGGGCCAGCTGCCCCGGGCCCCACAACAGCTCGTCAAGGCTCGGGTTCCAGCGATACGCATCCATATCGAGCTGGCCGTCGCGAACCTTGATGCCTTCGGCTTCCAGCAGCGCTTGCTGGCGTTTGAAACCGGGGCTGTCAGGCGGCAGCGCGATGCGGCCCGCTGCATTCACCACCCGGTGCCACGGCAGCTCCAGTTCAGCCGGCGCTGCACCAAGCGCGCGGCCTACCATGCGGGCTGCACGCCGCGGCAAGCCGGCGAGCCGGGCGATCTGGCCGTAACTGGCGACGCTGCCCTCCGGGATCAGGGCCGCCTGCTCCCAGATCTTTCGATAGCTGTCGTTACCTGCCATGAGCGCAGTGTAGCCGAGCGACGCGCGAAACGTGACAATGCAGCTGCACATGAGCAACACCGGCTGGCAATTCTGGATTGATCGCGGCGGCACCTTTACAGACGTTATCGGGTGCGCGCCCGATGGCGTGACCCACAGCCTGAAGCTGCTCTCGGACAATCCGCAGGAATACGCGGATGCGGCAGCCGCCGGTATCGCCCGCATCCTTGAACGCGAGGGGGGACCCGACCGCGCGCGGGTGACCGAGATCCGCATGGGCACAACCGTTGCCACCAACGCGCTGCTGGAACGGCGCGGCGCGCGCACCGGGCTGTTGCTGACGCGCGGTTTTGGCGACACGCTCGCCATCGGCGATCAGACGCGGCCGGAGCTGTTCGCGCTGGACATCCACAAGCCCGCTCCGCTGTATGAGCGCGTGGCCGAGGTCGATGAACGGATCAGCACCGCGGGCGAGGTGCTGCAACCGCTGAACACAGCCGCGCTGGACAGCGTGTTGCAGGCGTGGCGCGCGGCGGGTATCGAGTCGGTTGCCATTTGCCTGCTGCACGGCTGGCAATGGCCGGCACATGAGCAAGAGGTGGCTGAGCGCGCGCGCGCGGCGGGTTTCGCGCATGTGTGTGCGGCGCATGCGGTGAGCCCGACGCTGGAGTTGCTGAGCCGCGCCGGCACGACGCTCGTCGATGCCTACCTGTCGCCGGTGCTGGGACGCTACGTCGACAGCTTGCGGGCCGCGCTGCGGGAACTCCATATTGCCGCGGACACCATCGTGTTCATGCAAAGTCACGGGGGGCTGGTCGCGCCCGAACACTTTCGCGGCAAGGACGCGCTGCTGTCGGGACCGGCCGGCGGCGTCGTCGGCATGCGCGCCGCCGGCCAGCGCGCCGGCACGAGCCGGCTGATCGGCTTCGATATGGGCGGCACTTCGACGGATGTCTCGGTCTGTGCAGGCGAACCCGATATCACCACCCGCAGCCTGATTGATGGCATCTGGCTGCGCAGCCCGATGCTGAAAATCCACACCATCGCCGCCGGCGGCGGTTCGCTGTTGCGCTTCGCGGACGGCCGCTTCCAGGTCGGGCCGGCTTCAGCCGGTGCGGTCCCCGGCCCGCTGAGCTACGGGCGCGGCGGGCCGCTGACCATTACCGACGCGAACCTCCTGCTGGGCCGTCTGCAGGCGGCGCGCTTTCCGCGAATCTGCGGCGCTGACGGGCGGCAACCGCTGGACAGCGCCGGCGTGCAGGCGGCGTTTGCGACGCTCGCGGCGGAAGCCAGCGGAGCCGGCGGGTCCGCGCTGACGCCGGAGCGCACCGCCGCCGGTTTCCTGCGCGTGGCGGTGGACAACATGGCAAACGCGATACGCCAGGTCACCGTCGGGCGCGGCCTCGACCCGCGAGAATTCGACCTGTGCTGTTTCGGCGGCGCCGGGGGTCAGCTGGTCTGCCAGGTTGCCGATCAACTCGGTATCCGGCGTATTCTGCTGGATCCGGATGCGGCAGTGCTGTCAGCCCGCGGCATGGCCGAGGCTGAACGCACCGCCTATCGCCAGCGGTCCGTAGACCGGCCGCTGGACAATACGACGCTGGCCGCCGCGCGCGAGCTCGCGGCAGCGCTGCTGGCCGAGTGTCGGGACGAACTCGCGCTGCCCGGCAAACCGGACCCCGCGGCGCGTGAACGTATCGTGCTGGATGTGCAGGCTGCGGGCACGGCGACCACGCTGCCCATCGAGCTGCTGGACGACCTCGACCTGCAAGCCGAGTTTGCCCGCGCCCATACGGCCTGGTTTGGTTTTGCACCGCCGGGAGACGCCACCGCCGCCCGGCTGCACCTGGCGGCGCTGCGAGTCACGGTGACCCGGCCGGCGGCGCCCCGGCCGGCGCCGGCAACGGTCGCGGCGGCCACCGCGGCGCCGGTCGCGGCGGGTGCTGCCGCCGTCTACCTGGATGACGAGTGGACCACGCTGCCGGTTTACGAACGCAGCACGCTGCAGCCGGAGCACACGCTGGCCGGCCCCGCGCTTATAGGCGAGACACACAGCACCCTGGTGCTGGAGCAGGGCTGGTCACTGCGCGTCAACGCCAGCCTGCAGCTGCAGCTGGAGCGGACTGCCGCGCGCGCCGCCGCGGAGCTGGCGACAGGCCCGGATCCGGTGCTGTTGGAGATCGTCAACAACCGCTTCGTTTACGTGGCGGGACAGATGGGTATGACGCTCGCGCAAACCGCACGCTCGGTCAACATTCGCGAACGTCGGGACTTTTCCTGCGCGCTGTTTACCGCGGACGGCGAGCTGATTGCCAACGCGCCGCACGTGCCGGTGCACCTGGGCTCAATGGATGACAGCGTGCGCAGTGCACTGCGCTGCGCACGCGCGGCCCTGCAGCGGGGCGACGTGTTGCTGACTAATGCGCCCTACAACGGCGGCACTCACCTGCCTGACGTGACGGTGATCTCCGGCGTGGTCGCGCCGGACACCGGCGCGCTGGAGTTTGTGGTCGCATCGCGGGCGCACCACGCCGACATCGGCGGGCTGACGCCGGGCTCCATGCCGCCCTTCAGCCGGCACATTGATGAAGAGGGGGTTTTGTTTGATGCGTTTACGGTGGTGGCCGACGGCCGGTTTCGTGAACGCGAGCTGCGGGCGCAGCTGGCCGCAACTGAGTGGCCCGCCCGCAACCCTGCACAGAACGTGGCGGACTTTCAGGCGCAGATTGCCGCCAACACCGTCGGCCGGCGGCTGCTGCTGGCTATGCGTGACGAATTCGGTGCGCAGCGCGTTGCCGACTATGCGCGGTATGTACAGGACAACGCCGAGGCCTGCGTCCGCTCCGCTATCAGCAAGCTGCAGCCGGGGCGGTTTCGCTATCCGCTGGATAACGGCCAGGAGATCGTCGTCGAGATTCGCCTCGACGCGGCGCGCCGCGATGCGGAGATCGACTTCACCGGTACGTCCGCTGCCCGCGACAACAACCTGAACGCGCCGGTCGCCGTGTGTCAGGCCGCGGTGATGTATGTGTTTCGCACGCTGGTGGAGCACCCGATTCCGCTCAACGCGGGTTGCCGCAAGCCGCTGCGGGTGATCATTCCGCCTGGCTGCATGCTGAACCCTGACTACCCCGCTGCAGTGGTCGGCGGTAACGTCGAAACCTCGCAGTGCGTGACCGATGCGCTGTACGGTGCGCTGGGCCTGCTCGCCGGATCGCAGGGCACGATGAACAACCTCAGCTTTGGCAATGCGACCCACCAGTACTACGAAACCATCGCCGGTGGTGCCGGTGCGAGCCGCCGCGCGGCCGGCGCGGACGCGGTGCAGACACACATGACCAACACGCCTATCACCGACGTGGAAATTCTCGAGGCGCACTACCCCGTGCGCGTGCGCGAATTCGCTGTGCGCCGGGGTTCAGGCGGACGCGGCGCCCACCGCGGTGGCCACGGGGTCGTGCGGCGGATCGAGTTTCTGCAACAGCTGCATGCGGCGGTGCTCTCCAATAACCGGGTGTGCGCCCCGTTTGGCCTGGCCGGCGGCCTGCCGGGACAGCCGGGTCGCAACCGCATCGAGCGCGCCGACGGCACCTGCGAAGACTATGGCGGCGCGCTGACTACCATGCTGGAGCCGGGCGACGTACTGGTTATCGAAACGCCGGGCGGCGGTGGCTTTGGCGCGCCGGTCGAGTCAGCGACCCGCGGCTCAGGGGAGCAACAGGGTTGAGCCCTGCGTGCGGCGCGACTCCAGTGCCCGGTGCGCCGCCGCCACGTCTGCCAGCGGCCAGCTCTGGCCAATTTCGATATCCACCGCGCCGCTGCTGATCACCGCAAACAGCTCCGCGGCCGCGGCCCGCAGCGTCTCCGGCGTCGCGATGAAATCGAACAGCACCGGCCGGGTGAGAAACAGCGAGCCGCGCTTCGACAGCTCCAGCGGCGCCACGGGCGCGACCGGCCCCGATGCGTTGCCGAAGCTCACCATCGTGCCGTGCGGACGCAGGCAATCGAGTGACTGCATAAACGTGTCACGCCCCACCGAATCGTAGACCGCCGCAACGCCGGCGCCGTCGGTCAGCGCGCGGACGCGACCGACAAAATCGGCAGCGTCGGCCATCACAACCTCGCTGCAGCCGCGCCGCAACGCCAGCTCGGCTTTGGCCTCAGTGCTCACCACGCCGATCACGCGCGCACCGAGATGCTGCGCCCACTGGGCTGCCAGTACGCCCACGCCGCCGGCCGCCGCATACAGCAGCACCGTGTCGCCGGCCTGCACCGGATAACTGCGGTGCAGCAGGTACCAGGCGGTCAGGCCCTTAAGCATCGCGGCCGCCGCGGTCTCCATGTCAATCTCAGCCGGCAGCTTGACCAGCTTTGCCGCCGGGTAGTTGCGCTCTTCCGCGTAGGCGCCGGGCGGCATGCTGGTGTAGGCCACCGCGTCGCCCACCGCAAAATCGTCCACCGCGGCCCCCACCGCGGTCACGCGGCCGGCGGCCTCCAGACCGAGGCCACTCGGTAACTCGAGCGGATACAAACCGGAACGCTGATACGTGTCGATAAAATTCAGTCCGACTGCATGATGCGCGATGCGCACCTCGTGCGGTCCCGGCGCGGGCAGCTCGATATGCTGCCACTGCAGGACTTCGGGGCCACCAAACTCGTTGATCACAATCGCTTTAGACATTCGTTGTGCACTCTCCGGGGGTCATCGCAAGGCAGGCGGCCTTCCGCTGCGCGGGTCAGTATAATCGCGGTGCGCTGTGCTCTGCAGCAGCAGACTGACTAAGGAATATTGATGGCGACAACTGACACGGGGACGGTAATCATCGTAGGAGCCGGGCAGGCCGCTGGCCAGACGGCGATCTCACTGCGCCAGAAAGGTTACGCGGGCCCCGTCATGCTCATCGGCGATGAGGAGTACTTGCCCTACCAGCGCCCGCCTTTGTCGAAAGCCTTTCTTGCCGGCAGCATTGAGGCCGAACGGCTGCATATCAAGCCGCAGCACTTCTGGGCCGAGCACGGCATTGAGACGCGCCTCGGCGTGCGCGTGACCGCCATTGACCGGGCGGCGCGCACCGTGACCCTGCATGACGGCACCACACTGAGCTACGCCAAGCTGGTGCTGGCGACCGGCAGTCGCGTGCGCGAGCTGCCCATACCGGGCCACGAACTGGAGGGGGTGCACTACCTGCGCACCATCGCCGACGTGCAGGGTATTCAGCCGGGGTTTCGGGCCGGCCAGCGCCTCACCATTGTCGGCGGTGGCTATATCGGCCTCGAAGTGGCGGCGGTGGCCGTCAAGCAGGGCCTTGAGGTCACGGTCGTCGAAACCGAGAGCCGGGTGATGAACCGGGTGGTCGCACCGGAGGTGTCGGAGTTTTTCCAGGCCCTGCATCGCGCCGCCGGGGTCAGGCTTGAGCTCGGCCGCCGCGTCCGGGCGCTGGAGGGGACCACCCGCATTAACGCGGTGGCCTGTGCGGACGGCTTTAGCGTGCCCACCGACCTGTGCATCATCGGTATTGGCATCGTGCCCAATGTTGAGCTCGCAGAGGCAGCCGGCTTGCCGTGCGCCAACGGGATTGGCGTTGATGAGTTTTGCCAGACCGCCGATGCCGATGTGCTGGCCGTCGGCGACTGCACGCGCCACCCCAACTCGCTGCTGGGGCGCCATGTGCGGCTGGAATCGGTGCACAATGCGATCGAGCAGGGCAAAACGGCAGCCGCCACACTGTGCGGCCAGCCCTCCGCCTATGCGCAGGTGCCGTGGTTCTGGTCGGACCAGTACGACATCAAGCTGCAGATCAGCGGCTTGAGCGAGGGCTATGACGAGGTCGTAGTGCGCGGCGAGCCGGCCGATCACTCGTTCGCGGCGTTTTACCTGCTGCAGAAGCGGCTGCTGGCGGTGGACGCGGTGAACAGCCCGCGCGAGTTCATGCTGGGCAAGAAGTTGATTGCTGCCGGCGCCGAGCTCGACAGCGTGGCGCTCGCCGATCCGGATCAGGATTTTAAAACACTGGCCACCGCGGCGCTGGCGGCGGCCGGCTAGGCTAGCCGGCGCGCATCAGGCGTAGTAGCTCGCGAGGTACTCGTCGAGGCTGAGTGTATCGTTGGCCTCAATCTCTGCCTGCCGCTGCAGGGACTCGGCCACCTCGGTGCGCAGCATGGGCAGGTGCCGATTAAAGTCATCACCGAGACCAAGAAAGTACTGCCGGTATTCCTCGGCCAGACTGAGTCCGTAGTCGGCAAAGCTGAGGCCCGTCGACCGCTGCTCTGCCAGCAAGCGCGCCGAGTAGGTCAGCTGCGGATCCCGCGCGGCGGCCACCGCGGCTTGCAGGGCGAGTCCGTATCCACCCGGCTCTGCCGTATCGAGCATGGCGGCCAGCGGTTGCATGCGCTCCAGCACCGTGACGGCCCACTCGCTGCGCTCCACCGTGCCGCCGTCGCGGCGCAGGCGCAGCCCGGGCTCGCGGCCCCGCCGGGCTACCAGGAGATTGTTGTGCTGGATCGCGTCCAGCTCATCCGCGCCAATCGGCGGGCTGGTTTCCAGCAGGCAATACAGCAGGAACAGCTCGAGCAGCTTCTGCTGATCCTGGCTGATACCCACCGGGTCAAACGGGCTGAGGTCGAGCGCCCGCAGCTCGACATACTCAATGCCGCCACGCTGCAGCGCCGCCGTGGGCCGTTCGCCGGAGTTGGCCACCCGCTTGGGCCGGATCGTGCTGTAGTACTCGTTCTCAATTTGCAGCTGGTTGGCATTCAGCTGGATGTGCTGGCCGTCGCGCTGCAGGCCGATCGCAGCATACTCCGGGTTGCGTCGCGCTATCGCCGCGGTCAGATCACGGATGTATTCGTCCAGCGAATTCGCTGACACCACCAGCGCCGACTGGTTGCTGTTGTGGTAGCCAAGATCGCTCATACGCAGTGAAGTGGCGTAGCGCCCGTAGCTCGTGCCGCGATCCAGCTCGTCGAGCTCGGCCGGCACACCTTTAAGAAAGCTCTTGCACACCGCCGGCGACGCGCCAAACAGGTAAAGCACCAGCCAGTCGAGGCGCCGCACGTTGCGCACCAGGCCCAGGTAAAAATCGGACTGCGTTGCCGCGCCGGCCGCCGTGCCGACAATCTCGCGCCAGGCCGGCCAGAACGCATCCGGCACAGAGTAGTTAAAGTGAATACCCGCGATCGCCTGCATATAGCGACCGTAACGTTCCCCCAGCCCGCGGCGGTAAATAGTCTTCATGCGCCCGACATTGGAGGTGCCGTAGTCGGCAATGGGGATATCCGCCTCTGACCGCAGGCGGCAGGGCATGCTGAGCGGCCACAGCATCTCATCATCAAGCCGGGCAAAGGTGAACTGGTGGATATCGCACATGAACTGCGCCGCCGCCCAGCTGCTGTTCACCGGCGAGGTCACGAATTCGAGCAGGGCCTCGGAGTAATCCGTCGTGATAAACCGGTTGGTCAGGGCCGAACCCAGCGCCGGCGGGTGCGGCCGCCGCGAGATCAGCCCGGCGGGCGTGATGCGCAGGCTCTCTTTCTCGATACCGCGCTGCCCGCCGCCGATCAGCTCGGCGCCGCCACTCTCCGCGAGTGCCGTCAGACGCTTTTCAAAAACTGAGGTCAAGGACGTTTCGCTGCAGCCTTGCTGCCGCTGATCTCCACAAGATTGAGGCTACCACCGCGTGGTGCCGAGTCGCGATTGAACCGGCCCGCCCCCGCCCTGTCAAACAGTTTGTCGCCGTTTCACCGTGGGCGCCCAAGCTCCCCGAGCACAAAAGCGTCACTCCAGCTGCGCTCCAGCCAGCCGTTCAGAAAGCCGCAGTGCCCGCCGTAACGCGTGCGCACGACGCGCAGCGCCGCGGGCCTGTCGAGGCTGCGCAGCCCGGCTACCGGAATCACCGGGTCGTCATCCGCGAGAATAGCGGTCGCCGGCACCGTCAGACCGTGGAGGCGGCCCTCGGTAATGGCGTAGCCCTGCAAATAGGTCTGCAGATCGGCGTACTCCGTGTAGCGGGTCACGAAATAGTCCGTCATGGCACCAATGTCGTCGAAATGCGTCAGGTTGTCGAACTGGTAGAGGTGCGGAAAGGCAGCGCGTTTTTTTTCCAGCGACCGCCGCCATTTCCGGATGAAGTACTGCTGGTAGATGCCGGGCCCGGTGACCAGCGCCTGCATGGTCTGGCGCGGATCGAGGACCGGACAGATCGCCACCACCTGCTCCAGTTCGAAGCCCGCCCGGCCCGCCTCGCGGGCGACCCGCAGCGCGAAGTTGCCCCCCAGCGAGTAGCCGACCATGGAGACCCGGCGCTCCGGAAACCGGCGGGTAATCGCTGCCACCGCCCCGACAACCTCGGGCAACCGGCACGAGTGGAACATTTCCTCGTTCAGGTGATGCGAATCGCCGTGATCGCGCAAATTCAGCCGCAGCGTGTCGTAACCGGCCTGCTGCAGCTGCGGCCCCAGCGCCAGGTTGTAAACGGACTGACTGCTGCCCTCCCAGCCGTGCAGCATGATGACCAGCCGTTCGTTCGCCGGGTCGGCACCGGCGTTAAAGAACCCACTGAGGCGCACCCCGTCACCGCAGTCGATCAGCAGCGGTTCGGCCGCCGCCAGATAACCCTCCGCGCGCCGCTGCACCAGCCACTGGCGGGGCGCCGCGCTCGACAGCACCGACTGGGCATGGGGGCCGCGCAGCCAGGCCGGCGGCAGGAAATTCGCGTACTCAAAATCAGCGGTTTGACGGGGTGAGGTGCTCATCGGCCCGTATTCTACGCAGTGCGTCGCCGCCCCGTCGCCCCGCCTGTGCCCGCGCGCAGCAGCGGTGCTAGAATGCCCGCCCGTCTGCGGCGAACCGGCATCCCGGCTCGACCGCCTTGTTCAGATAACGCAGAGGATTTTCGCATGTCTCGCACCCCCGTCCGGGTCGTCATTACCGGTGCCGCTGGCCAGATCGGCTATCAGCTTTCTTTCAGAATCGCTTCCGGCCAGATGCTGGGGCCCGACCAGCCGGTCATTTTGCAGCTGCTCGAGATCCCGCCGGCGCTGGATGCGCTCAAGGGCGTGGCGATGGAGCTGGACGACTGCGCGTTCCCGACGCTCGCCGGCATTGTCGCCACCGACGATCCGAACGTCGCGTTCAAGGACGCCGACTATGCCCTGCTGGTGGGCGCGCGACCGCGCGGGCCGGGCATGGAGCGTAAAGATCTGCTGGAAGCCAACGCCGCTATTTTCTCGGTGCAGGGCAAAGCGATGAACGACCACGCCAGCCGCGACATCAAGGTGCTGGTCGTCGGCAACCCCGCCAACACCAACGCGTTGATTGCCCAAAGCAATGCGCCGGACCTGAACCCGGCAAACTTCACGGCGATGACGCGGCTCGACCACAATCGCGCTATGGCGCAGCTGGCGGCGAAAAGCGGCAAGCACGTCACGGATGTCAGCGGCGTGATCATCTGGGGCAACCACTCGGCTACCCAGTACCCGGATGTGTCGCATTGCCAGATTGCCGGGCAGAGTGCCATCGACGCCACCGACGCCGACTGGGCGCGCGGCGAGTTCATTAGCGTGGTGCAGCAGCGCGGCGCCGCGATTATCAAGGCGCGCGGGCTGTCCAGCGCGGCTTCAGCCGCCTCAGCGGCAATTGATCACATGCACGACTGGGCGCTCGGCACACCGGCCGGCGCTTGGACCAGCATGGCGATCCCGGCGGACGGCAGCTATGGCATCGAGCCCGGCATCATTTATTCCTTCCCGGTGACCTGCAAAGACGGCAGCTACAGTATTGTGCAGGGCCTCGAGATCAGTAATTTCAGCCGCAAGCTGATGGACGCCACCGAGCAGGAGCTGCGCGAGGAGCGCGCCGCGATCGAAAGCCTGCTGCAGGGCTAAAGTCCGCGCCGGCCCAACAACACGGGCGCGCGGCGCGGCAAAAATGCGAACGGCCCGGCACCGCAGAGGCGCGGTGCCGGGCCGTTGCTGTTTCAGGGCGTACTCAGAAGCGGTAGCCGACGTTGATACCGACGACGAGCGGATTGATTTCAGCTTCGCCAATCACAGTACCGTTCACCTTCACATCGGATTCGATCTGAATGTACCGGACATCGAGATTCATGAACAACTGGTCCGTAAAGTTGTAGTCGGCACCCACCTGAGCGGCAATACCAAACGAGTCTTCGATATCGACGTTGGCCCCGGCCAGATCACCAAACGCCTCTTCAGAGAAAAAGATGGTGTAGTTCAGACCCAGCCCGACATAGGGCACGAACGGGCTGTTGTTATTGAAGTAGTACTGCAGCGACAGCGTGGGCGGCAAGTGCTGCACAGACCCGCCAACAAGGCCCCCGACAGTCCAGTCGTGCTCGAACGGCAGCGAAGCCAGCAGTTCGATCGCTACATTGTCAGCCACAAAGTAGCTGCCAAGCAGCGACAGCGACGAGTCGTCATCGATGACGAGTTCGCCCACCGCCGTATCACCGTTGGTTTGTTCAGGATCAACGTTCGTCAGGCCGGCCTTAAAGGTCCAGTCGCCCGCGTCGTATGCGGATGCGGGCAGCGCCACCGCCGTGGTCAGGCAGACAGCAGCCGCCAGCGAGAGCAAATTCTTGTGTTTCATGAGTATCTCCATTTTTATGTACTCGTGCGTCCGTCACCACGCGACCACAGCGTGCAAATTCGTGTCGCGTCAGGCGTATTCTTGGGTGCGCTGCAGCCCGGGGCTATACGTCGATTTGCCTAACTGCGCGTGGAAACTACGTATGTCGCCCGTCAGGCGCGGAGCGGTTACGGTATGATGATGTGCCGCCATGCTGAGGAACGACGACTGTGATTGACCTGCTAATCGGCCTGATTCTGCTCGCCCTGTTTGCCGCGGTGCCGATCACGATGGCCTATCGGCGCACCGACCTGGGCACTGCAACGCTGGCTATCGGCGGCGCCCTGCTGGTCTACTCGTTGTTCGGCTATGGTCCGTGGCTCTGGTTTCTGTTGCTCTGGGTTCTGCTGGCGGGCATGGTGCTGCTTAATTTCCAGGGGCTGCGGCGGAGTGTGCTGACGGCGCGGCTGTTCGGGCTGTACAAAACCATGGTGCCGTCGATCTCCCAGACCGAGCGCGATGCGCTGGAAACCGGCTCAGTGTCCTGGGATGCGGAAATATTTACCGGCCTGCCGAACTGGGCCACGCTGATGAGCGTGCAGGCGCCCAGCCTCACCGCCGAAGAACAGGCCTTTCTCGACGGACCGGTCGAAACCCTCTGCACCATGCTGGACGACTGGAAGATTACCCACGAACTTCGCGACCTGCCGCCGGAAATCTGGGATTACCTGCGCCAGGAACGCTTCTTCTCGATGATCATCCCGAAAGCGTATGGCGGCCTGCAGTTTTCGGCCGTGGCCAATTCGGCGGTGCTCGCCAAACTGTGCAGCCGTTCGGTGGTGGCCGCGACCACGGTGGCGGTACCCAACTCGCTCGGCCCGGGCGAGCTGCTGATTCACTACGGCACCGAGGAGCAGAAACAGCGCTGGCTGCCGGCGCTGGCCCGGGGTGAAGAGATCCCCTGCTTTGCGCTCACCGGGCCACGGGCAGGTTCTGACGCCGGCGCTATTCCGGACACCGGGATCATTTGCAAGGGCGAATGGGAAGGTGAGGAAATCATCGGCATCCGGCTCAACTGGGACAAGCGCTACATCACGCTGGCGCCCGTTGCGACGGTCGTGGGTCTGGCGTTCAAACTGTATGACCCGGAGCACCTGGTCGGCGAGCAGGAAGACCTCGGCATTACCGCGGCGCTGATTCCGGCGAACACGCCCGGCGTGGAGATCGGCCGGCGGCATCTGCCGCTCAATACGCCGTTCCAGAACGGGCCGACGCAGGGTAAAGACGTCTTCGTGCCGCTCGATTTTATTATCGGCGGCATTGAACGGGCCGGCCAGGGCTGGCGCATGCTGATGGAACAGCTCGCGGCCGGCCGCTCAATTTCGCTGCCATCCGAGGCCCAGGGCAGTTCGCAGGCGGCTATCTATGCCTCCGCGGCGTATGCCCGCATTCGCCAGCAGTTTGGCGTACCGATCGCGCGCTTTGAAGGTATCGAGGAAGTCCTCGCCCGCATGGCGGGCCACACCTACATTATCAACGCGGGCATCGGCTGCACGATGGCCGCGATCAAGGCGGGCGAAATTCCGGCGGTGCCGTCCGCGATTATGAAATACCACTGCACCGAGCTCGGTCGCAAAGTGGGCAATGACGCTATGGACGTTCAGGGGGGCAAAGCGATTATTTCCGGCCCGCTCAACTACCTTGGGCGCGCTTACGACTCCATTCCGATCAGCATTACCGTAGAGGGTGCCAACATACTGACCCGCTCGCTGATTATCTTCGGGCAGGGCGCGATCCGCTGCCACCCCTTCGTGCTGCGGGAAATGCAGGCCGCGCAGAACCCCGACTACGAAACGGGCCTGCGCGAATTCGACGGGCTGCTGTTTCAGCACATCGGCGCGGCGCTCAGCAACGCTGCACGTTCATTTGTCATGGCGTTGACCCATGCACGCTACACGGACGTCCCGCGCACCGGCGCCACCAAACGGTACTTCCAGCACATCAATCGCTACAGTGCCGCGTTTGCGCTGGCCGCTGACAGCGCCATGCTCATCGTCGGCGGCGACCTGAAGCGGCGCGAGACGCTCAGCGCGAGACTGGGTGATGTGTTCAGCTACATTTATCTTGCCAGCATGGTGCTGAAGCACCATGAGAATCAGGGCTCGCCGGAAGATGACCTGCCGCTGGTCGAATGGTCGTGCCGCACGCTGCTGTACCAGGCTCAGGAACAACTGCACGGACTGCTGCGGAATTTTCCCAACCGGCTCGCCGCCAGTGTGCTGCGCCTGCTGATATTCCCCCGCGGGCGCACCTACTTTGCGCCCAGTGACAAACTGGGCCAGCAGATCGTGGCGCTGCTGACGCGGCCCACAGAAACCCGCGAGCGTCTCAGCGCCGGGATCTACAAAGGCGATGACCCGCTGAACCAGCTGGCCAAGCTGCAGCAGGCGCTGGAACTGGCCGAGGCGGCTGCGCCACTGTCGCGCAAGGTCAAGGACGCCATCCGCCGCGACCTCATCACGCCACGCGATGAGCTGCAGGCCATTGAGGACGCGCTGGCGGCCGGCGTGCTGAAGCCGGCCGAGGCGGAGCAGCTGCGTAAACTGGATGCCGCCGTGATGGCGATCGTGCGGGTCGACGATTTTGCGCCGGACGAACTCGTGCCGCGAGCGGTTCGCCCTGCGGCCAAACGCAAGCGTAAACGCGTCGCCAAAAAGAAGCCCGCGGCGGCTGACTAGACCCGCTGGCTTGTCATGACAGCCGACCGCAATAGCGGTAACATCCCTGTCATCAAACTATGCGGGACACTACCATGAACGCTCCGAAGTACACCGGTCTGCTGCTGGCGGCCGCACTCAGCGCGTGCAGCAATACTGATGAAGCCCCCACCCCGGCCGCTCCTCCGGCCGCACAGGCGGAAGCGGAGGCACCGGCCGCAGCGGCGGGCCAGGTCTTTATCGTCAGCCCCGCGGACGGCGCTGCAGTAACCTCCCCGGTGACCGTGAGTTTCGGTATAGAGGGCTTCAGCGTGGCTCCTGCCGGCACCTATGACGCGGCAACCGGTCACCATCACCTGATTATCGACGCGCCCCTGCCGGATCTCGACATGCCGGTGCCGGCCGACGCGAACCACATCCATTTCGGCAAGGGCCAGACCGAAACCACGCTTGAGCTGGAACCGGGCGAACACACGCTGCAACTGCTGCTCGGGGACGGCAATCACGTGCCCCACGAGCCGCCGCTGTACTCACCCGTAATTACGATTACCGTCACCGAATAGTCGGCGTCGATGAGCATGACCCCTACAGGCATCAGCGGTATCGCGGTTGACGTACCGCCGTTTCGCGTCGATCTGTGCGAGTGGAGCCAGTGGGCGGGGCAGAACCCCAAGAAAATTCACGATGTGGTCGGTACCGGCTTTCGCCTGCCCGGGCCGCAGCAGAGCGTTTACACCATGGCCGCCAATGCGGTGCTGCGGTTGATTGAAAACTACGCCATCGATCCGCAGGAAGTTCGCTACCTGGCGCTCGGCACCGAGTCGAGCACGGACAACTCGGCAGGCGCGATCATTACCCGCGGCATGATTGACAAGGCGCTGCTGCAGCTGGGCAAGCAGCCCTTGTCGCGTAACTGCGAGGTTCCGGAATTCAAGCATGCCTGCCTCGGTGGCGTGTACGCACTCAAAGGCGCGCTGCGCTATCTGCAGACGGACGGCCGGGGGGCAAAAGCGATCGTGGTGTGTGCGGATATCGCGCTGTATGAGCACGGCAGCAGCGGCGAGCCCACCCAGGGTTCGGGCGCCGTCGCGCTGCTGCTCGAAGAACACCCGACCATCGCGAGCATCGACCTTGCGCAGGCGGGTAACGCGTCAGATTACCGCGGTGTCGATTTCCGCAAGCCCATCCAGTACGTCAACGGCGACGGCCAGGCGCACCCGTGCAGCAATATTCCGGTGTTCAACGGCCGTTACTCAGCGGCTTGTTATGTGGATGAGCTGCTGACAGCACTCGAAAACATGTACGGGCGCCGCCAGATAGACCCGCGGCACTACATTGAAAACGTCGCCGCTGTATTTATGCACCGGCCGTTCCGGCGGATGCCGGAGAACGGCTGGGCGGTTGCCTACCTGTTCAGCCTGGCGCGCGGGGACGCCGACTCGCAGCAGAGCTTGCGCGAGCTGGCGGACGCGGCCGGGGTGGACTTCGCCGCACTGCTGGCCGAAATGGCCAGTGGCCGGCGTATCAGTGACTTTGGCGTACCCGAGCGCATCGGGGATGATGCCTTTCCGCTGACCACGCAGCTGGTGCGCAGTTTTCGCCGGACCGCGGCGTATCAGCAGGTGGTCCTCGACAAGATGGCGCTCGGCACGGACAGCATGGCCGAACTGGGCAACCTGTATACCGGTGCCCTGCCCGCCTGGCTCGCCTCCGGGCTGGATGAAGCCGCGCACACCGGCGTCGAGCTGGCCGGCAAAGAATTGTTGCTGTTTGGTTATGGCAGTGGCGATGCAGCCGAAGCCATTCCGATCACCATCGTGGCCGGCTGGGAATCGGCCGCGCGCAAGATCGACATGGCTGCAACCATGGCGGGCGCCGTCGATCTGAGCGAGGCGCAATACCGGGCGTTGCGGCAGGGTCAGTGCGCTGAGCTCAAGTACCAGCCGCGTGAAGAGTTTGTTGTCGAGCGCGTGGGGACCGACGTGGGCGCTGACTTTCAGGACAAAGGGATCGAGTACTACCGCTACATCGATTAGCCGGCATTCAGGCCGCCGGCCCGGTGAGCGGCTGCACGCGCAGCCCCGGCACACTCAGGTCAAAATCCGGCGCCGTAAAGCCCAGCGCCCCCGCGGCCAGCACAAAGTCTTCGAGTCGCTCGGGATTCAGACCAAAGGCCAAACCATAGTCGCCGCCGCCCGCACCGGACGGTTTGTAAACCAGCCCGAAATCATCCGCCAGACGCTCCAGCCGGACGTGCTCGGCCGACCAGATACCGATCGCGCAGTCGTCATCGAAGCGGTGCAGCTGCCGCGCAAACTCGTAGAGCGACTCGAGGACCTGCGCGGCCGGCGCTGCGCGCCAGTCGCTGAGCGTCGCAGCCGCGGCGACATGCAGCGGCTCGCGGGCACGCTCAAATGCTGCCGGATGACTGGCTGCAAACGCCTCCATACGGCTGAGCAGCGCCGTCGTTGAGGCCGGCATGCCGGTCCAGACCGCCGCCGCACAGAGTTCCTCCGGCCAGCCCAGGGGCTCGACGGCGGCGGCAGTTTTGGTGATGACACCACCATGAAAGCTGGTGCACACGTCGATGCCGCTGCCGCGCTGCTGCTGGAACGCCGCGTGCACGGCCAGGCATGCCGCCGCGGTCGGCGCAACGCCGAGCGCGGTCTGCAGGGCAGCGGTTAACGCCACGGCCACGGCCGCGCTTGAGCCCAGTCCGCGCTTCGCGCCGGCGGCAGTAAAAAACGCCCGACTGTCCAGTTCGACGACGTGCGGACCGCATGCGCTCAGTGCCTGCGCCTGGTTGAGCACACCCCACGCCGCAGCAAGCAGCTGGCCCATCTCGCCCGGGTCGGTACGCCACTCGATGCCGCCTGCAGCGGCCGGGGAAAAGTCGAAGGATTGACCCGAATTGGTGATCCGCAGCGACCAGCTGTCGGCTGTCGGGGCGACGGTCGCACAGGCGCGGACGCCGACGGCGGCGCTGATGGCCGGACCACCGTGCAGGACCGCGTACTCGCCCGACAACACGAGCTTGGCGGGCGCAGAGGCCGTTACACCGGCCACTACAGCACCCGCGCCCCGGCGCCGAGGGGGCTGTCGAGCACCTCCAGCACACCCGGGCAGTCGGCGAGTGCGGCGCGCACCGTGGCAGCGGCCTCAGGCAGGCAGACCGCTTTCAGCTGGGGGCCGGCATCGATGGTAAAAAACACCGGCACCCCGGCGGCGCGCAGTTCGCGCACCCGCTCCAGCGCGGCGAGCGTCACGCTATTCCAGTAGACCAGCGGCGGGCGCGTACTCATGGCCAGCGCATGCATCTTCAGGCAACTGTGCTCGGCCAGTTCCGCCAGCTGCGCAAAATCGCGCTGCCGCACGCACTGGATTGCTGCCGCCATATCGGCGGGGTGACTGTCCAGCCAGGCCTGGTAATAAGGGGAAGTGTTGCGACTGAGCTCCATACCGGCCGTCGACCCGACCGCCTTCTCGGCGCGCGAGGTCACGGCGACAACCACGTGCAGCGGCCAGTCGTCCGGGGCCGCCAGCGAGCGGCAGCGGACCTCGTGCGCCGTCGCTTCGAGCACAACAATACCGGGAAACAGCGAGCGCGGTGCGGAACCGGAACCCTGGCGGGCGATGTTCACCTGGTCAGCGGCACCGGCGGGCAAGCCCAGCGCGGCGGCCGCCGCCGTGACCAGCGCAGCATAGCCGGACGCTGACGAAGCCAGACCCGCGCCGGTCGGAAAGTTGTTGGTGGTTTCAACGGCGGCATACTGGCCCACGTTGGCGATCGCGCGCAGCGCGTTCAGGCAGCGCACGGCTCCCCGCTGGGCTTTGGCCTCCGCCCTGCCGTTAAGCAGCAGGGTGTCAGCCTGCAATTCAGGCGCAAAGCGGACGGTCGTGCGGGTTTCCAGGCCGCCCAGTGTCAGCGACAATGAACCGGTAGCCGGAATATTGAGCGCCGTGTCACGCTTGCCCCAATACTTGATCAGCGCAACATTGGGATGCGCAACGGCGCTGGCCTGCATATGATGTTCACCCGGTCTGGCGGGATGCACCCGCAAAGACTGAAATTATAGAACGACGGCCCCGACAATTGGTCGGGATTGCGCGCGACACTGGCTCCACCCGCCCGGAATTTGTTAAATCTGAACCATGACCAATCTACCCGAACTGTCCAACATCTGGCTCGCGCGCGTGGAACACAAGCTCGACCGGGTGTTGCCGCCGGCTGACGCTGCACCGGCACGTCTGCATGAAGCGATGCGCTATTCAGTCCTCGGCGGCGGCAAGCGGGTGCGCCCCCTGCTGGTCTATGCCACCGGCGCAGCGCTGGACATCGACCCGGTGGGCCTGGATGTTCCCGCCGCCGCGATTGAGCTGATGCATGCCTTCTCGCTGGTGCATGACGATTTGCCGGCGATGGACGATGACGACCTGCGCCGCGGCCGGGCGACGACGCACAAGGCTTTTGACGAGGCCACCGCGATCCTCGCGGCCGATGCGCTGCAGCCGCTGGCCTTTCAGCTGCTGGCGGTCGACCCCGACCTGCACTGCAGTCCCGAGTCGCGCCTCAGCATGATCAATGCACTGGCCAGTGCCTGTGGCTCGCTGGGCATGACCGGCGGCCAGTCCATCGACCTGGGTTCGGAGGGGCGTCAGCTGAGCGCGGCCGAACTCGAGAACATGTACCGGCTGAAAACCGGCTGCCTGCTCGAAGCCAGCGTGCTGTGCGCCGCCCATGCCGGCGACACGTCGCCGGCGGACTTGCGACTCCTCGAGCGCTTCGTCAGCAACCTCGGGCTGGCTTTCCAGATTCGCGATGACGTACTGGACATCGAGGGCGAAACCGCAACCATCGGCAAACAGCAGGGCGCCGATATTGCGCGGAATAAGGCCACATGGCCGGCTATTTTCGGCCTGGACGGCGCCAAGCAGCGCACCGCCGAGCTGCTTGACGAGGCGCTGGCCGAAATCGCGCACCTGGGCGCGCAGGCCGATCCGCTGCGGGGCATCGCACGCTACATCGTGGAGCGGCAGATGTAGGCGCGCCGCCGCCTGCCCTGTGCAACGCTTGATTTGGGCTAGAATGAGCCCCAGTCAGCGCAGCGCCTCAGCCATGTATACCAGCTTTTTCGGCCTCAACGAGAAACCGTTCTCGATTACACCCAACCCGCGCTACCTCTATATGAGCGAGCGGCATACCGAAGCGCTTGCGCACCTCATCTATGGCATCAAGGACAGCGGCGGGTTTATTCAGCTGACGGGCGAGGTGGGCACCGGCAAGACGACGTTAATCCGCGGCCTGCTCCAGCGCCTGCCGGACAACGCGGATATTGCGCTGATTCTCAACCCACAACTGTCGGCAACCGAGTTTCTCGGCGCCATACTCGAGGAACTGGGGGTCGAAATACCCGCAGAAAGTGACAGTCGCAAAGCGCTGACGGCTGCTCTGAACCACTACCTGCTGGAGAATTACAGCAAGGGGCGGCGCACGATACTCATCGTCGACGAAGCGCAGAACTTTGCGGTCGATGTGCTGGAACAGATTCGCCTGCTCACCAACCTGGAAACCGCGAAACATAAACTGCTGCAGATTACCCTGATCGGCCAGCCCGAGCTGCGTACCATGCTGGCCCGCAACGATTTGCGGCAACTCGCCCAGCGGATCACCGCGCGCTATCACCTTGAGCCGCTCAGTCAGGCCGACACGGAGGAGTACGTGGGCCACCGACTGCGCGTCGCGGGCGCCACCCGCAACGTGTTCACGAGCGCGGCCTGCCGCGAGCTGTATCGCCTGTCAGGCGGCATTCCGCGCATTATCAACGTACTGGCCGACCGGGCGTTGCTCGGCGCCTTTACCCATGAAGCGGCCGAAGTAACGCCCGCGCTGGTCAGAAAAGCGGCCAGCGAGGTGTATGGTGAGGACACGGACAGCGCCAGCCGCTGGAGCGTCGGGCTGCGCGTGGCGGCCGTCGCGGGCCTGGCCGCGCTGCTGATCGGCGCGGCAATCGCCACCGCACTGCGCTTTAGCGCGCCGACCGCTCCGCAGGCGGCCGCGCAGCCTGACGACAGCCTGGATGCGGCCACGGCGATCATGCCGGCGGCCGGTGTCGATGACCTCGAGGGACTGCTGCTGACCAATGCCGCGTTCACCGATACCCGCTCGGCGTTCGCAACGCTGTTTGGCATCTGGGGGGTCGAATTCCGTGACACCGCCACCCCGGCCTGCGATCAGGCCCGGGAATATCAGCTGGCCTGCTTTTTCAACCGCGGCTCGATCGCCCAGGTGCGCCGGCTGGACCGGCCCGCTATTCTGACGTTGAACGATATCGCCGGCACGCCCCACCAGATCGTGCTGCGCGCGCTCGACGATACAGTGGCGGATATTTCACTGGGGGGCACGCTCTACCAGGTGAGCGTCGCCGAACTGAGCCGGCTTTGGCTGGGCGAATACCTGCTCCTGTGGCGTCCGCAGCTGGGCGCGGTCAAGGCCTTCGTGCCCGGTATGGAAGACCCCGATGTCGGGTGGTTGCGGCAGAGCCTCGCGCTGATCCAGGGACGCCCGATCGATCCGATGAACTCCAACGTCTATGACGAGGAGCTTGAAGCACGGGTGCGTGATTATCAGATTGAACGGCGTATCGACGTGGATGGGATGGCGGGACAGCAGACGCAGATCTTGATGAACAGCGATCTGGATATCGGCGCACCGCGGCTGGCGAGGGCTGACTGAGATGTCATTCATACTCGACGCGCTGCGCAAATCGGAGCAAGACCGGCAACGCGGTCGGGTGCCGGATATCGCGCAGACGGGCATGGCGCCGCGGCAGCGCTCGCGCAGCGTGTGGCTGCCCGTCGTCGGCCTGCTCGTGGGCCTGAATATCAGCCTGCTCGCTGTCCTGTGGTTAATGAACGCCGCCGACCCGGTGCCGCCGCCTGCGCCCCCGCCCGAGCCGGCGGCAACGCCACCTGCGCCGTCACAGCCGGTCCGGCCGTCCGGGTTGCGCGCCGACGCGGCGCGCAGTCTGAGCAGCGAACTGGAGACAGCAGCGCCCCGGCGCGCGCCACCGCGCGCGACACCGGCCCAGCCGCAGGTCGTGGTCAGCCCGGTGACCATGTCACGTGCCGTGCCGGCACCCGAGGCGGACATTGATTACCCGCCAACCCTGACCGAACTGCTGCTGGACGGCAGCATCAACCTGGAGCCGCTGCACATGGATCTGCATGTCTACAGCGCGAACCCGGCGCAGCGCTTCGTGTTTATCAACAACGCTCGGTACCGCGAGGGCGAGCGGCTCGCGGCCGGCCCCGCCGTGGAACAAATCACCGATATTGGCGTGATCCTCAGCTACCAGGGCAGAGAGTTTCTGCTGACGCGCGACTGATGGCGGACGGAATTAGCTATATCGATGGCCCGCGGCTGCAGCGCTGCTTTGCCGCCGGCCTGGAGCGACTGATCGGGGAACGCGAATTCCTGAACAAGATCAATGTGTTTCCGGTTGCCGACGGCGATACCGGCAACAACATGTACCGGACGGCTCTGGCAGCGCGGATCGCCATTGCCGACGGCGATGCCCCGGCCGGCGAGCTGCTGGTGCGGCTGGCCGACGGCGCGCTCGACGGCGCACAAGGCAACTCCGGCGCCATTCTGGCCCAGTTTTTTCAGGGCCTGGCAACGCCGCTGGCCAGCCATGACCGGATTGATGCGCCGTCACTGGCAGCCGCGCTGGAGGAAGCCGCGGTCGCCACGCGCAGCGCCCTGACCACGCCCCGCGAGGGCACCATCATCAGCGTCATCGATGCGGTTGCCAGGGCAGCCGCCAAGCACCGCAAATCCGGCGACTTCGCCCGCCTGCTGCCGGCCATGCTGGCGGCCGGGGAGCAGGCGCTGGCCGCCACCACCGGGCAGCTCGAAGAACTGAGCAAAGCCGGCGTCGTCGACGCGGGTGCGCGCGGCTTCGTCAGTATTCTGGAAGGCTGCGTCGAATTTCTGACGAACGGTTCCCTGCGCGACCTGCAGCCGTTCAGCAACGATTCGGTCGCCGACTTTACGGAACATGCGCATCATGAGCATGACGTCGACCTCGAATTTCGCTACTGCACCGAATGCATGCTGGAAGGCGCCGACCTTGACCCCGCGCGCCTGCGGCAGGAGCTGGCGGCACTCGGCAACAGCATGGTTATTGCCGGCTCAAAAACCCGCCTGCGTATCCACATCCATACCAATGAACCGGAAACCATCTTCGACCTGGCGGCCGCTTTCGGCACGGTGTCGCGGACCAAGGCCGATGACATGCTCGGGCAGGCGCGCACGCTGAGCCGGGTCAACCGTGATGTGGCTATCGTCACCGACTCGGGCGCCGACATCCCGGAAGCAATCATGGCGGACTTCGATATTCAGATGGTGCCGCTGCGGGTTCAGTTTGGTGAAGACAGCCATCTGGACAAACTGGGCATGAGTCCGGCCGAGTTCCGCACCGAGCTGTTGCGCAACCCGGCGCGGCCGGGCACCTCGCAGCCGACGCCGGGCGACCTGCGGCGGATGTACGAGTTTTTGGGCACCCACTTCAAGGCGGTGATCTCGGTCAACCTCAGCGCCGCCTTGAGCGGCACCTGGCAAAGTGCCCGCGCGGCCGCCGAGCGCACCAGCGCGAGCGAGCGCATTCGCGTGATCGACAGCAAACACGTGTCGGTCGGCCAGGGGCTCGCCGTGGTGCGTGCGGCCGAACTCGCCGCACAAGGCTTGCGCGGCGCAGAGCTTGAAGCTGCCATAGAGCTGGAAATGGGCCGGATCAAGAACTATGCGCTGGTTGCCGACCTGACCAACGCCGTGCGCAGCGGCCGGGTCAAGCCCTTGGTCAAACACATCGCTGACTGGCTGCGACTGACGCCGGTGCTTACCAGCACCCCCGCCGGGAAGGTCGGTATCAGCGGCTTCATTCTCGGGCGCCGCAACCTGACCACGCGTTTCGCCCGGCATGTGGCTCGCCGGCAGCAACGCGGTCGGCGCTGGCGCTTTGCCATCGCCCACGGTTACCACGAGGAAGCCGACGCTGCCCTGCTCGGCGCGCGCCTGCAGCAGCTGTTGCCGGAGTCGGAATGTGCCTGGCAGACCGAGATTGGTGCGGCGCTCGGCGTACACGCCGGCATGGCGGCGCTGGTGGTGGCGCTATGCGAGTGCGCACCGGACGCTACCGCCAGTCAGACGCCGCCCGCCGGATAGCCGACCGCTGTCACCAGGTCGGGAGCATCGTTTGCCGGGCTGTTTACCCGCCGGCTGACCGCCCAGGCCTGCAGCTCGACCTGTTGCGTCGCCAGCAGCAGGCTCTCCAGTGCATCCCGCCGGGCATCCGCCGCGAACCAGGTCGGCCAGACCACAGTGTCGAGCAAAACCGGCATGCGGTGGTGCAGGCTGCGCATAAATTCGTTGGCAGGCGCAGTGATGATGCTGCAGGTGTGCAGCGGGGTTCCGTCGTCCTGCCAGGTATCCCAGATGCCGGCCATCACAAACGGTCGCTCGTCGGCACGACTGATATACCACGGTGTTTTGTGCCCGCCTTCGCTGTGCCACTCGTAGAAACCGCTGGCGGCCACTAAACACCGCTGGCGCCGGAAAGCGCCGCGGAAGGCCGGCTTGGCGCCGAGCGTTTCGGCGCGCGCGTTGATCAGCCGGTTACCGATACTGCGGTCTTTGGCCCAGAACGGTACCAGGCCCCAGCGGAACTGACGCCACTCCGGTGTGCCGCTGGAATTGGCCACCAGCGCCTGCACCGACTGCGTCGGGGCAATGTTATAGCGCGGTTTCAGGGCGTCCGGCGCAGCCTGACCAAAAGCCTCCCGGATGGCCTCAGCCGGTGAGAAAAATGCGAACCGCCCGCACATAACCGCTAATCCCGGATGCCGATGCCCCGCGAAATCATGTAGTAGCACGCGGCAAACGCAATAACCAGGAAGCTGAGGATGATCGCGTAGGCCACCCCGACATCAATGTCGGAGACCCCTAGCATGCCGTAGCGGAAACCGTTCACCATATACAGGATGGGGTTGAACCGGGACACGTCGGCCCAGAACTCGGGCAACAACGCCGTCGTGTAGAACACGCCGCCCAGGTAAGTGAGCGGGCCCAGCACAAAAGTCGGGATTATCGACACGTCGTCAAACTTGCGGGCGAAGATGGCATTGATCATGCCGCCCAGCGAAAACACCACTGCGGTCAGCACCAGCATGCTGATCGCGATCAGCGGGTGTTGCACCTCAACTTTGGTAAAAAACAGGGCCACGATGGTCACCACCGTGCCGACGGCAAGCCCGCGCACGACGCCACCCGCCACGTGACCCAGGATAATGACCCAGCTCTGCATGGGCGCCACGATCATCTCCTGCAGATGGCCCTGAAATTTCGCGGCGAAAAACGATGACACCACATTGCCGTAGGAGTTGGAGATGACCGACATCATGATCAGCCCCGGCGCCATGTACTGCATGTATTCGAAACCGCCCATGTCGCCGATACGCCGGCCTATCAGGTTGCCGAAAATGACGAAATACAGGGTCATGGTAATCACGGGCGGCACGATGGTCTGCACCCAGATGCGCACGATACGCAGGGTTTCTTTGCGGGCGATGGTGCCCAGTGCCGTCAGTTGGCCACGCAGGTTCAAACCCGAACCTCCGCTTCAGCCGTTGCCTCCGCCCGTTCGCGGTCGCGGCGCTCCACCAGGCGCATAAACAGCTCTTCCAGCCGGTTGGACTTGTTGCGCATGCTGGCAACGCGGATGCCGCGCGCGCCGAGCGCCGCGAACAGGTCGTTAAGGTCCTGGCCCTTGTGCACCTCCACCTCAACCTCATGCTCGTTTACAGCCAGCAGGTTGAAATCCGGCAGCGTGAAGCCGGTCGGCACGGGCTCGCTCAGGCTGAGTACAAAAACCTCCTGATGCAGTTTGCGCAGTACGTTCGACATTCGGTCGTTCTCCACAATGCGCCCCGCATCAATGATGCCGACATGCCGGCACAGGTTCTCCGCCTCCTCCAGGTAGTGAGTGGTCAGGATAATGGTGGTGCCCTGCTCATTGATGCGTCTGAGAAACTCCCACATGGAACGGCGGATCTCAATGTCGACGCCGGCCGTGGGCTCGTCCAGCATCAGCAGGCGCGGCTCGTGCACGAGGGCGCGGGCAATCATCAGCCGGCGTTTCATGCCACCGGAAAAATTTCTCGCGATGTCGCTGCGGCGGTCATACAGCTGCAGCTCGCGCAAGACAGCCTCGGTGCGCTCGCGGGCCCGCGCCGCGCCGAGACCATAAAAACCCGCCTGGTTGTACACGCAGTTATAAGCCGTATCGTACTGGTTGAGATTGATCTCCTGCGGCACTACGCCGATGCACGATTTGGCAGCCTCCAGCTCGGTATCAATATCGTGACCAAAGACTTTCACGGTACCGCTGGTCTTGTTGACCAGCGACGTAATAATGCCGATCGCCGTGGTTTTGCCCGCGCCGTTAGGCCCCAGCAGCGCAAAGAAGTCGCCTTCGGCGACGTTGAGGTCGATGCCGCGCAGCGCCGTAAAACCGTTGCGGTAGGTCTTGGTCAGGTTGTTAATTTCGAGAGCCTGCATGGGCGGGCATTGTGCATGCCTGACTGCGCTGCGCCAACCGGCGCGCGAGCGCACACCGGAGGCCGGTCAGCGAGGCTGTGGCGACGGGTGGCCCAGCGACATGGGGATCAAACTGAGGCGCGCGTAATCGAGCGTCGGCTGCGCACCGCTGCGGGCCGCGCGGACGAGATCCGGCCAGCAGCACTGATGTTGACTGAGACGCGCACGGAGGCCCGCGTACGCGGGTTCGGCCAGCCGCGTCAGCCCGGTGAAGCCGACAGCGGCGAGCCGCTGCGAGGCCTCGCGGTCGAGGCCCAGCGTGAGCGCCACGAATGAGGGATTGTGGCGCGCAAACTGCCACAGGCAGGTGAGGACGTGATCGGCAAACCGCCGCAGCTCGGCACGCCAGGCGCGGTCAGTGGCATCGAGTACATACGGCACCGGCGCTTCGGCTGTGCCGACATCGCGCAGCGACTGGAACTCGACGAGCAGCAGTGGGGTCGCGGCGAGCTGCTGCAGCTGGTTTTGGCTAAGCCGCCGCAGGCTGTTCAGTACGGCGGGCTCCAGGCCCAGGACGGGCCGGTCATTGCTCAGGGCCGGGTGGGTAAGCAGGCGCAGAAACTCGCGGTTAATGGCGCTGATTTCGGTGCGCAAGGTGCGCGGCTCGGGCGTTTCGCGATGCAATACGGACATTTGTCGGCTACCTCTGCTGGCGGTCGATATTACTATATATGGTCATTTTCGACCATAAAAGGTAATTTTTAACCAGAATCGCTCTGCAAACGTGTTTAGCCGCCAAGACAGGAGAAACGCCATGAGGCTTACCGACAACCGCTACGCAGCCGAGATGGCTAAATTCCAGCTCGCCGTCCGGATGATTGCGCACGAAGCCCGAACGGGCACCATTCGCCACTGCACCGGTTTCTCGGAAGACCGCATCCGCAAAATTTACGCAACCTATTTCAAGAACCAGGGCGCCAGCCCGGTGCGGCGCCGGCGCGGCAAGACGCCGCGGCAGATCGCCTGCTTTGTGGGCTCCAGCGTGGCGCAGTCCGAAGCCACGGTGCTGGCCTGCCTGTTCCTGCACAGCGGGCTGCTGCGCATGCATCCCGCAGACGGGGTAGCCCGGCCCGTCAACCTCGAGGCGCTGCGTCTCGGGGAACGGCTGTGCGAGGCGTTTGAGACCTACCAGTCGGTGCATCCCCGTGCGGCGCTGTGTATCGAGAAAGCCTGGGCCTTGTACACGGCGCTGGCAGTCGACCAGGAACTGTATTTTGCGCAGTGCGCCCACTGCTCCAGCCCCTACGTGCAGGACCGCTATGCACTGGACTACCGGCGCTGCCCTTTTTGTGAACACAAACAGGCGGCCGCGTCCGGCTGTTAACGGCATGCAACAGTGCGCGGGTTAGGATGGGTGCGCTACAGTCACCCGGCGTATGAAAACTCTGCAGACATTTTTTTCCGGTGGCCCCATCGACCGCAGCAGCCTGCTACGCAAGCACCCTGCGGAACTGAGCAAAGCCGCGCGCGCGCCGGAGTCGCGGTTTGTCGCACTGTGGCAATCGCAGTGCCTGATTGACAAGGGCCGTGCCGTCTACCTGCGCCGGGAGGAGCTCGGCAGCGGTTGGGCGGACGACCAGCTGATCTACCTCGGCCTCCGCGGCGCTGAGCACCTGTTCGCCATCGAACTGCCGCGCCAGCTGCCCGACAACGGGCCGGTAGAAGAACGCTTTGCCAACTTCCGGCGCCTGCTGGGCGGCGTGAGCGCGGCGGATGCGGCGGTACTGGCTTACGCCAAGGGCATGCTGGAATGGCATCGCCGCCATCAGTACTGCGGAGTGTGCGGCGCGCCCAACACGGCAACGGAAGGCGGGTTCGTCATGACCTGTTCGCGCGAAGCATGCGGCCAGCGGTGCTTCCCGCGTGTCGACCCGGCGATCATCGTGCTGGTGGTGCACCGCGACCGCTGCCTGCTGGGGCATCAGGCGGGCTGGCCGGATGGCCGCTATTCGACGGTTGCGGGCTTTGCGGAACCCGGCGAGTCACTGGAAGACGCCGTGGCGCGCGAGGTGCACGAGGAGACCAATATCCGGGTCGGCGCATGCCGGTACCTCGGCTCACAGCCGTGGCCATTCCCCTCCGCCATGATGATCGGCTTCCATGCCGAGGCGCTGAGCACCGACATTCGGCTGAACGACGCGGAGCTGGCAGACGCCGGCTGGTTTACCCGCGAGCAGATCGCGGCGGGTGAGGTCGTGCTGCCGCCGGAGGCGTCCATTGCTTTCCAGCTCATTGCTGCGTGGTTCGACCAGTGGGAGGGACCGGACCTCGCCAGCCTGAGCCTGAGCGGCGATTTTTCGCGGAGCTCGACCCCGAGCAGCTGAGGCGCGCCCCCGCAGGGCCCGGTCGCCGCATTGACGCTTTTGCAAATATGCAGATAAATGATTTGCAATTTGCTGTAATGCGCGTATTATTCGCAAACTTTTATTAATATGCGCATAGATCGATGCCTACCGCACCCGCCATTCGCGCCGAGCGCCAGCAAGCGATTCTCGACATCATCGCGGCCCAGCCCGTGGCTCGACAGTCTGAGCTGGTCGCGCTGCTGCGGGCTCGCGGGGTTGCCGCCACTCAATCGAGCATCAGCCGGGATTTGCGGGAACTCGGGGTGGCCAAGCTGGAGTCAGGCTACGGGCGCCTCGCCGCCGGCACCGCAGCGGGGCTTGAGGCACTGCCGTCCGACCTGATGCGCGGCTTCGAGCCGGCCGGTGAGCACCTGACGGTGATCAAGACAGCGACCGGTGCGGCAGCCCGGGTCGCGCTGTTCCTCGATCGCAGCGACTGGCCCGAGATCGTCGGCACCGTGTCGGGCGATGACACTATTTTTGTTGCCACCCGCAACGGCACCGAGCAACGCCGGCTGCTGGCTCGTTTGCGGGCCTCGGAGCAGCACGACTGACACGGGCTCGTGCGCCGCAGGCGCCGGGCATTCCACACCACACTCTTTCTTTAAGCGGGCTCAACTACCATGCAAGCAAGTGCCGACAAGTCACCGATCATTCTCGCCTACTCCGGCGGGCTCGATACCTCGTTCTGCGTCCCGTGGCTGCAGGAAAATTACGCACGGCCCGTTGTCACTGTGTGCATCAACACCGGCGGGCTGGATGACGCTGCCGCCCAGGCGCTGGAAGATCGCGCTTATGCGCTCGGCGCCCAGGAGCATGTGCTGATCGAAGCGCGCGAAATATTCTTCGAGCGGGTGCTGCGATTCCTGATTGCAGGCAACGTCCGGCGCGGCAACCTGTACCCCCTCTGTGTGGGTGCCGAGCGCGGCATTCAGGCGACGTTGCTGGCCGAGCTGGCCAAAGAGCGCGGGTCCACGACCGTGGCGCACGGCTGCACCGCGGCCGGCAACGACCAGGTGCGCTTCGAGGTCGCGCTGCGGGCCGTGAACCCGCAGCTGGAGGTGCTGGCCCCGGTGCGGGATCAGGCGTTCGTGCGCGAGCAGCAAATAGCCTACCTGCAGGAGCATGACTTTCCGCTGCCCGCCTCGGGCGGCGAATACTCCATCAACCGCGGCCTGTGGGGCGTATCGATTGGCGGGCGGGAAACGCTGACCTCGGAGAACAGCATCCCCGAGCGCGCGTGGGTGCTGTCCGCGGAGGCGTTTGCGAAACCGCAGCCTGAGCGGGAGCTGCTCATTGGCTTTGCCCAGGGGGTGCCGGTCGCGCTGGACGGCAAACCGCTGACGCCCGTTGCGCTGATCGAAGCGCTGGAGGGCATCGGCGGCGCGTACGCGATCGGTCGCGGCATTCATCTGGGCGATACCGTGCTCGGCACCAAGGGACGCGTAGCGTTCGAGGCCCCGGCGGCTGAGATCCTGCTGCGCGCCCATCGGGAGCTGGAAAAACTGTGCCTGAGCGCGCTGCAGATGCGCATCAAGGACTCGCTGGCCCTCAGCTACGGTGACTTCGTCCACGAGGGCAAACAGCTCGATCCGGTGTGCCGGGACATCGAGGCCCTGTTGAGCTCCTCACAAGCCACCGTCACCGGCAGCGTCAAGTTGCTGTTGCGGCCGGGCAGCGTTTTTGTCGCCGGGGTGAGCTCGCCGTTCTCGCTGATGGCCGCCACGCGGGGCGTGTACGGCGAAGCCGCCGGCGAATGGACAGCCGCGGACGCCTTAGGCTACTCACGCATCCTGGCGCTGCCGGGCATGCTGCAGGCGCGGGCACGGGCCGCGGGCGAGGACGCCGCATGAAAACGGTCATCGCGGACAAAATCGCCTCGGTTGCGCTCCATCACGGCCTGACGCGCGAACTGCGGGTCAGCGCCGATATTCCCTGCGAGGAAGGCGTGATGGTCGCCGTTGAAATTCTCAACAACAAGTCGACCTACAACACACTGGAACTCGTCAGCGGCCGCATGGCGTACCTCAAGCGCGGCGATATTATCGTCGGCGCACTGGGGCACCGGAAAGCCTTGTTCGGCTACTCGGGTCACTTGCCGACCAGCCTGCAGCCGGGCGATATCGTGCAGGTACTCAACATCGGCGGCGTGCTGGGCATCTGCGATGCCATCAACGCCACGTTCGGCCCGCCCTTCGATGCGCGGGTACTGGGCGCCGTGCTGGAGTTCCCGTACCTGGGGGAGCGCATCGGCGTACCCGCGCGGGTGGGCAAGGAGAAGCTCCAGGGCGACGCGCCGCTGGAGACACACGGCGTGCCGATCGTCGCCATCGCCGGCACCAGTATGGATGCGGGCAAGACGGCCGCGGCCAGCGCGATTGTCGCGCGGTTGCGGCATCTGGGCTACGTGGTGGATGGCTTCAAGGCCACCGGCGTCGCGCTGCGGCGGGATATTCTGGCCATGGAAGATGCCGGCGCGCGGCACACGTCGATCTTCACCGATTTTGGCGTTGTGACCACCACCCGCGCCAATGCCGCCGCGGTGACGCGGACGATGCTCAACAAGCTGTGCGCGGGTCAGCCCGATGTCGTTGTTTTCGAGCTCGGCGATGGCATTCTCGGCACCTACGGCGTGGACGCGATTCTGCAGGACCCGGAAATCTCGGCTGCGATCAGCTGCCTGCTGCTGTGCGCGAATGACCCGGTCGGCGCCACCGGCGGCGTGGATTTGCTGGCGAAGGAATTTAACCTGAAGTGCGATCTGATCACCGGGCCCGCCACCGACAACAAGGTGGGTCGCGATGTCGTCAACGAACGGCTCGGCCTGCCCGCGATTAACGCGATCACCGACGGTGCCGATCTGGGCGATGCGGTGGCCGCGGTGCTGCAGAAGAAAGCCTCATGAATACGGCACCGACAATCCCGGTGGTGGTATTGGGCGGCACCGGCTACGTGGCCGGTGAACTGTTGCGGCTGATAGCCGTGCACCCGAATTACGAGCTGGTCGCGGCCGTCTCGGAGAGCCAGGCGGGTGCCACCATCCGCTCGGTGTTCCCGCACCTGCACTCGGCCTTCGGTGCGCAGACCTATATTACGCGGCCCGAACTGGCGGCGGCGCTGACCGCCGTGCGCGGCCAGCCGCTCGGCATTTTTTCCGCCGCCCCCCACGGCGCCAGCGCAGCGATGCTCGCCGAGGTGCTGCAGCTGGCGGCGGCAGCAGGCTGCGCGGCAACGGTGGTGGATGCCTCTGCCGATTTTCGCTTTCCAACCGCGGCCGCCTATCAGGCCGTGTACGACCATCCCCACGGTGCACCGGAACTGCTGGAGCAGTTTGCCTGTGTCCTGCCGGAGCACGCCACCACCGTAACCCGGCCGCATATCGGGCATCCCGGCTGCTTCGCGACGGCGATGCTGCTGGGGGTTGTGCCGTTGCTCAAACTGGGGCTGGTTTCCGGCCCCATTGCCGCCTTTGGCATCACCGGCAGCACCGGCTCCGGCCGCGCGCCGATCGCCACGACCCACCACCCGCTGCGGCACTCCAACCTCTACGCGTATAAAGCGCTCGCGCACCGTCACTCGCCCGAAGTGGTCGGCATCTGCGATGCCGTTACCGGGATCGCGCCGGAGCTGCGGTTCATCCCGCACTCGGGGCCGTTTGCGCGGGGCATTCACATGACGCTGGAAGCCGATCTGGCAGCGCCGCTGCGCGCCGCGGAGCTGCAGGAGAAATTGCAACATTTCTATGCGGACGCCGAGTTTGTGCAGGTCGTCGACGGCTCGCCGCGCATCAAAGATGTGGTGGGCAGCAACTACGCGCACATCAGCGTCGCGGCGAACGATTCAGCCGTCGCCGTGTTTATCGCCATCGACAATTTGCTGAAAGGCGCTGCGGGCGGCTGCGTGCAGTGGATGAATATCAAACAAGGCCTGCGCCCGACGGCGGGCCTGCTGGCCGCCGGCCCCGGCTGGGTTTAGCGCCGGCACTCTCATGGACACCCTCATGTACAACGCGAAACAGGCAGAACAGCAGCATCTGCTGCAGGTCTACGCACAATACGAGTTCGAACCGGTCAGCGCCGCAGGTGTAACCCTGACCTGCCGCGACGGCTCGACCCTGCTCGACCTCTACGGCGGTCATGCCGTCGCCGCCCTGGGTTACGGCCATCCGGACCTGCTGCAGACATTGGCCGACCAGGCGCAGGCGCTGCTGTTCCAGAGCAACGCGGTGGCGCTCGAAGTGCGTGCAACAGCCGCGAACAAGCTCGTGGCTTTCGGGCCACCCAACCTGCAACGCGTTTTCTTTTGCAACAGCGGTGCCGAGGCCAACGAGAATGCGCTGCGCATTGCGCTGCGCCACACCGGACGCCGCAAGGTGCTGGCGATTGAACACGGGTTTCACGGCCGGACCGCGGCCGCGGGCGCAGTGACCTGGGGAGCCGAGAAATGGTACGGCTTTCCGCAGAAGCCGTTCGACGTGGGCTTTATCCCGCGCGATGACGCCGCCGCCGCGGCGCAGCTGATCGACGCTGATACAGCGGCGGTGATCCTGGAACCCGTGCAGGGTATTGCGGGTGCGTATGCGCTGGACCCCGGTTTTGTTGCAACGATTGCGCAGGCCTGCGGCGTGCATGGCGCGCTGCTGATTGCGGACGAAGTGCAGAGCGGGATGGGGCGGTGCGGTGCGCCGTTCGCGATCGAGCTGTATGACGTGCGGCCGGACATTCTTACCACCGCCAAGGCGCTGGGGGCCGGCTTTCCGTGCGCCGCGGTCATGCTCACGCCGGCCATAGCCGGCGGTCTGGGCAGCGGCGATCTGGGCACGACCTTCGGCGGCGGCCCGCTGGCCTGCGCCATGATTAACACGGTGCTGGATGTGATCGCCCGCGATCAGCTCATTGCTAACGTGCAGCGGATTTCGGCGCGGATTCGCGCCGAGTGCGTGCTCGGTCCGGTCACGGAGGTGTGCGGGCGCGGCTTCCTGCTCGGGCTGCGCTGCGCCGGCGGCGCTGCGCCCGTGCGGGCACAACTGCTGCAGCAGGGTATTCTGACCGGCAGCAGCAGTGACCCGGATGTCATCCGGCTGCTGCCGCCGCTGACGCTGGGCGATGCCCATGTGGATCAGCTGAAACACGCTTTGCAGCACCTGGCAGTCTAGAATTTTAGCGGGCCCTGCCGGGCCCGAACGACAACGATACGAAGGATACTCATATGAAAGAGTTCAACGATCTGGCGGACTTCGCGGGCGAAGAAGTGGATGCCCTGCTGCAGCTCGCGAAACGGCTGCAGAACAAGCCGGAGCCGCAGGCGCTGGCCGGCAAGGTCCTGGCGCTGTTGTTCCTCAGCCCGTCGCTGCGGACACTGGCGTCGTTTCAGGCGGCGATGACGCGGCTCGGCGGTGGCTCTTTCGTGATCTCGCCGAACATGTCGATCCACGGGCTCGAAACGCGGCCGGGCATTGTGATGGACGGCATGGCGGCGGAACATATCCGCGAGGCCGTGCCGGTCATCGCTTCCTACGGCGATGCAATCGGCATTAGGGCGTTTGCCCAGCGCGAAAGCCTGGCTGCCGACCTGGCCGACGCCGAGTTCAATTCGTTGCGCGAGTTGTGCGCAATCCCGCGCATCAACATGGAATCGGCCATCAACCATCCCTGCCAGAGCCTGGCTGACTGGAAGACCATGGATGAGGTCGGCGTGCCGCGCAACGGCGGCAAGTTTGTGCTGAGCTGGGCCTATCATCCGCGCGCGCTGCCGCTGGCGGTACCGTCCGCAACGGTGCACATGGCTGCCATGCGGGGCATGGACGTGACGGTATTGCGGCCGGAAGGCTTTGCCCTGCCCGATACCATCATGGAGAAAGCGCGCCAGGCGGCCGCGGTCTCGGGCGGATCAGTGCGCGAGACGCCTGACCGCGCTGAGGCCCTTGAGGGCGCGCATATCATTTATGCCAAGTCGTGGAGTTCCACGTTGCATTATGGAAATTTGCCGGCCGACGAGGAATTGCGGCGGCAGCACATGGACTGGTGTGTCGACGAGCCGTGGTTCGACACGGCCGCAGACGATGCGCGATTCATGCACTGCCTGCCGGTGCGGCGGGGTGTCGTGGTCGCCGACCGGGTGCTCGACGGCCCGCGCAGCGTGGTGGTTCAGGAAGCCCAGAACCGGATGTACGCCCAGATGGCGGTACTGCATCAAATGCTTAGCCAGACGTAGCGGGAGTACAGGACAGGATGAACAGAACCCCACAGCCAAACCGTGAGCGTGACATTGTCGTTGCAGCACTGCGCCATGCGGCACCCTATATCCGCCTGTACAAGCACAAGCTGTTCGTGATCAAGGCGGGCGGCGAGCTGTTTCTGGATGCCCGGAAGACGGCGGCGTTGCTCGAGCAAATGGCCATCCTGCACCAGGTCGGCGTGCAGCTGCTGCTGGTGCACGGCGCAGGCCCGCAGTCCACGCAGCGTGCTGCCAGCCAGGGGCTGACAACGACGATGATCGAGGGCCGGCGGGTAACTGACGCCGCGACGCTGGCGGTGAGCGAAGCCGTAAACCGTGAGATTGGCGCCGAGATCGCCGCCACCTGCGCGAACTACGGGCTGGAGACGGAGCCGATGCTGGGGGCCGCAGGGCCCGTGCAGGCTAAACAGCGCGCGCCGGTCGAGGTGGCAGGCCAGGGGCTGGTGGACTACGGTTTCGTCGGCGACATCACCGGGATCGACACGGAACAGGTTGCTGCCGCGCTGCGCGCCGGCAAGATCCCGGTTATCGGGCCACTCGGCGCCGCGCCTGACGGCACGCTGCTCAACATTAATGCGGATACCATCGCCGCATCACTGGCTGCTGCGCTGCAGGCCGAGAAGCTCATCCTCGCAACGGGAGCGCCCGGCATACTCGAAGATATTAACGACCCGCATTCGCTGGTGTCATATATTGATCTGGCCGGTCTGAATCAGCTGCGGGCGGCGGGCGCGCTCGCCGATGGCATGCTGCCGAAAGCGAAAGCGATCGAGCGCGCCATCGAGGGCGGCGTCAAACGCGTGCACGTCATTTCGTTTGCGCTGCCGGACAGCCTGTTGCTGGAAATATTTACCAACGAGGGCACCGGCACGCTCGTGGTGCGCAGTATTGCAGCGCTGACGCCGGAAGAGCAGAACGCAGCGCCGTAGCGCGCTGGCGGCATGGCAGCCAAACGGAGCATCGCAATATGACGCGGTTATGGGACAAGGGCGAACCACTCGATCAGCGGGTGCTGCGCTATACAGCCGGCGAGGACCACGTGCTCGACGCACGGCTCGTAAGCTATGACGTGCGTGCCTCGATCGCCCATGCGGAAATGCTGTGCGCACAGCAGCTGCTGGAGCCGGCCGACTTCAGTGCGATTCGCGACGGGCTGCAGCAACTCGCCACCGCGCATGCGAACGGCGAGTGGCACATCACGCTGGAAGATGAGGACGTGCACACCGCGCTTGAGGCACGACTGACGGCAGCCATAGGCGACGCCGGTAAGCGCGTGCACCTGGGACGGTCGCGGAATGATCAGGTACTGGCGGCCATGCGGCTGTATATGCGGGATGCCTGCGACGAACTGGCGGCCTCCGCCACGGGCACGGCCGCCGCGCTGCGCCGCCTCAGCGCGCGCCAGGGTGAGGTCGCGTTGCCCGGTTACACGCACATGCAACACGGCATGCCCAGCAGTGTGGCGCTGTGGGCAGAAGGTTTTGCAGCGGAGCTCGACGACGATGCTGCGGGCCTGCGGGCCGCCAAACGGCGGGTGAACAAAAGCCCGCTCGGGAGTGCCGCCGGCTATGGCACGCCGGGCCTGGACATCGACCGGCAGAAAACAGCGGAGCTGCTGGACTTTGACACGGTGCACGAACCGGTCACGGCCGTACAGCTGGCCCGCGGCAAAGCTGAGGCGGGCCTGACGTTTGAGCTGGTGATGCTGATGCAGGATCTCGGCAAGCTGGCGGCCGACCTGCTGCTCTACTACACGCAGGAATTTGCGTTCATCACGCTGCCGGACACGATGACCACCGGCTCCTCCATCATGCCGCAGAAGCGCAACCCCGACGTGCTCGAGCTGGTGCGTGGCGCCACCGCGACCGCGCAGGCCGCACTGATCGAAATCCTCGGCATCACCAGCAAGCTGGGTTCGGGCTACCAGCGCGATCTGCAGCGGATCAAGCCACCGCTGTTTCGGGCCATCGACACGGCGCAGGCATCGGCGGAAATCATGGCGGTATTGCTCGACGGTGTCGCCTTCGTGCCGGCCAATATCGCGCTCGATGACGGCATCCATGCCGCCGAAAAAGCCAACCGGCTGGTGGTGGCGGAGGGCATTAGTTTCCGGGAAGCCTACCAGCGTATCGCGGCGGAGCTCGGGGGCGCAGACGAATGAAGGCCGGCGCATGGCAATGCGTCAGCCTCGCGGCCGTCGCCGCGCTGGTCGCAAGCTGCGGGCTGAAAGGCGACCTCTACCTCGAAGAGCCGCCGCCGGCGGACGCGGCAGCGCAGTCTGCGCCTGCGGGAGATGAGGCAGACGAGGCAGACGAGGCAGATGCTGGCGTTGCGGCGCCATGACGGCGGCGGCCCACCCTAAGCGGCTGCTGCTGGTCGACGGCTCGTCGTATCTTTACCGCGCTTTTCACGCGCTGCCACCGCTGACGGCCAGCGACGGCAGCCACACCGGTGCAATACTCGGCGTACTCAATATGCTGTACCGCTGTTTGCGCGAGCAGCAGCCCGAGCTGATGGCCGTGGTCATGGATGCCCCGGGCAAGACTTTTCGTGACGAGCTGTTTGCCGAGTACAAAGCCCATCGGCCCTCGATGCCGGATGAGCTGCGCGAGCAAATTGAGCCGCTGCTGACCGCCATCGAGGCCATGGGTATACCGTT
This sequence comes from Gammaproteobacteria bacterium, assembly GCA_036351295.1. Taxonomy (GTDB): domain Bacteria; phylum Pseudomonadota; class Gammaproteobacteria; order Steroidobacterales. The sequence goes on from JAZBOT010000163.1 coordinate 41,806, forward strand.
GCTGCGGATTCCCGGGGTTGAAGCCGACGATGTGATCGGCACGCTCGCTCGGCAGGCCGCGGCAGCCGGCATTGCGACCCTGATATCGACCGGCGACAAAGACATGGCGCAGCTGGTCAATGACGACATAGCGCTGATCGACACGATGCCGCGGGGCGGGCAGGAGCCGAAGCCGCTCGATGCGGACGGCGTGCGCGCAAAATTCTCGGTGCGACCGGAACAGATTATCGACTACCTGGCGCTGGTGGGTGACAGCTCGGACAACATTCCGGGGGTCCCCCAGATCGGCCCCAAGACGGCGGTGGCGCTGCTCGAGCAGTACCCGGGTATCGCGGCCATTCAGGCCGACCTCGAGGGGGTTGCCGAGCTCGGAATCCGCGGCGCCAAGGGCGTGGCGCAGCGCATTGCCGAGCATCGCGAAACACTGGCGCTGTCCTACAAGCTGGCGACTATCGATTGCGATCTGGAGCTGGAGATGACCGCCGCAGATCTTAAATTACGTGCACCGGATACGGCCGCGCTGCGCGAACTCTACACCCGTCTCGAGCTGAAAAGCCTGCTGAAGAAGCTGGAGGCGGATGAGCCCGCGCCGACGGCCGCTGCCGCAGCAGCACCGTCAGGAACCGCCCGCACCGGCGATTACCAGACCGTGCTGACCCGCGCCGAGTTACAACCCTGGCTGGAGCAACTGATGACAGCCGAGCTGGTGGCGGTCGATACCGAGACCACCAGCCTCGATTACATGGCGGCCGAGGTGGTCGGTGTGTCGCTGGCGATCACCCCGGGCAGCGCCTGCTACATACCCTTGGGGCATCGCTACCCCGGCGCACCCGAGCAGCTCGACCGCGATACCGTGCTGACCGAGCTGAAGCCATGGCTGGAGGATGACACCCGCGCCAAGGTCGGCCATCACCTCAAGTACGATGCGCACGTGCTCGCAAATCATGGCATCCGGCTGCGCGGGATGCGCTTCGACACCATGCTCGAGTCCTATGTGCTCGACAGTACGGCAACGCGTCACGATCTGGACTCGGTAGCCGAACGCTATCTGGGGGTGCAGACAATTCATTACGAAGACGTTGCCGGCAAGGGCGCCAAGCAACTGCGATTCGACGAGGTGCCGCTGGAACAGGCGGGGCCGTATGCCGCGGAAGATGCCGACATCTGCCTGCAGCTCCACCAGACGCTGTGGCCACAGCTGCAGGCCAACCCGGCGCTGGCGCAGCTTTACACCGAGATTGAGCAGCCGCTGGTGCCTGTGCTCACCGGCATGGAAGCGGTCGGCGTGCTGGTCGACTGCAAGCTCCTGCGGCAACAGAGCAAAGAAATCACGACCAAGCTGGCGCGGCTTGAGGAGCAGGCACATGCGGCCGCCGGGCATGAGTTCAACCTCGGGTCACCCAAACAGCTCCAGCACATACTGTTTAACGAGCTGGACCTGCCGGTGGTGCGCAAGACCCCCAAAGGCCAGCCGTCGACGGCGGAGGATGTGCTGCAGGAACTGGCCATTGACTACGAGTTGCCGCGGCTGATCCTGGAACACCGCTCACTCGCCAAGCTCAAATCCACTTACACCGACCGGCTGCCCGAACAGGTAGCAGCGCGAACGGGCCGCATTCACACCTCCTACCACCAGGCGGTAGCGGCGACGGGACGCCTGTCCTCCTCCGCACCCAACCTGCAGAACATTCCGATACGCACCGAAGAAGGCCGACGAATTCGCCAGGCTTTTATCGCGCCGGAAGGCTGCTGTTTGCTGGCGGCTGACTACTCACAGATTGAGCTGCGGATCATGGCGCATCTCTCGGGTGATGAGGGCCTCGTGGACGCTTTCGCGCAGGACCGGGATATCCACCAGGCGACGGCTGCTGAGGTCTTCGGGGTGGCGCTGGATGCGGTGACCACCGACCAGCGGCGCTCGGCAAAAGCCATTAACTTCGGCCTGATCTATGGCATGTCCGCTTTTGGGCTGGCACGCCAGCTCGGTATCCCGCGTCATCAGGCGCAGGACTACGTCGACCTGTATTTCGAACGCTACCCGGGTGTTGCGGCCTACATGGACCGTACGCGCGCGGCGGCGCGCGAACAGGGCTTCGTCACGACGGTATTCGGCCGGCGACTCTACTTGCCGGATATCAAGGCGCGCAATGCGCAGCGGCGGCAGTACGCCGAGCGCAGCGCCATCAACGCGCCGATGCAGGGTACGGCGGCGGACATTATCAAACGCGCGATGCTCGCGGTCGACAAATGGTTGCAGGACAGCGATCACGGGGCCCGCATGATCATGCAGGTACACGATGAGCTCGTGCTGGAAGTGCCGGCCGACGCGGCTGCAAGCATCGCCACGGAAGTCGCCCGGCTCATGGCCGGCGCCGCGGAGCTGGATGTGCCGCTCAAGGTGGACACCGGAATCGGGCCCAACTGGGACGAGGCCCACTAGCGGACCGGCCGTGCTGCAGGCTCCTGAGCGCGCGCCGCTCATGGCTGCGCAGCGGACATTTTGCCTTTCGATACTTCGGTTTTTACGGGTATACTGTTCGGGAAGGCTTGCCTTCCCCGTCATCCTCCCTTGACGGGTGGGTCCGGTTACCCCAAACCGGTTCCAGAGCCCCGGGCGCTCCCCTGTACTCAGCGCCCGGGGCGTTTTTGTTTGTGCAGGGGGATCAGCCAGCGGCCGGGCCGGCGCTGGTCCCCGGCTTCCGGTGCTGCATCAGCATCGCCTCCAGCGCGTCGCGGGCCTCTTCGATACCGAGTAACTTCGTTGCGGAAAACAGCTGGACGGTAGCGGTTGCACCCAGTTCCTTGCGCACGGCGAGCAGAGTCGCCGCCGCGGCGCCGCGTTTCAGTTTGTCGGCCTTGGTCAGCAAAACGTGCGCCGGACAGCCGAGCGTGTCCGCCCAGCCCAGCATTTGCGCATCGTAGTCGCCGAGCCCCCGGCGGATATCGACGATGATAAACAGCCCGGCCAGCGAACCCCGGTTCTCGAAATAGCTGCCCAGCAGGGTGCGCCAGTGGTCCTGCATGGCCCGCGTCACGCGGGCAAAACCGTAACCCGGAAGATCGACCAGCCGCTGCTCAGGTCGCAGGCTGAAGAAATTCACCAGCTGGGTGCGGCCCGGGCTTTTGCTGGTCCGGGCGAACCCGCGGCGATTTACTATTGCGTTAATAGCGCTCGATTTCCCGGCATTGGAGCGCCCGGCAAAGGCTACCTCAGCGCCCGAATCGGCACAGAACTGCCTTGGCTCATAGGCTCCGGTCAGATAGCTGGCTGCAGGATAATGGGACATGCGGGTTTGCTGGCCATTAGGAGGACGGGCCGCCATCAGAGCGGGCAATTTGGCGGCGCGACCCTCAGGGTCTTTTCGTGTAAAATTTTCGCTTTCGCGGCAGTGTAGCACTGGGCGGAAGCAGGCGCTGTAGTCGGCCTGGCTTACTGACGGCATCAACCAACACGGCAAAATTAAAGATGTTTGAGATGGAATCTTGTAAAGCAGCGACCCGCATAGGCACCGCCCTCTTCGGGCTTCTGGCAGGCTGCGTCCTGCTGACCCCTCCCACGCTGGCGGACGGCGATCCGGAAGCAGGCAAACAGCGGGCGATTACCTGCGCGGCCTGTCATGGCGCCGACGGTAACAGCGTCAATCCGGAATGGCCCAGCCTGGCCGGTCAGAATGAGCGGTATTTCCGCGAAACGCTGCTCGCCTTCAAGTCCGGCAAACGCAGTAATCCGTTGATGACGGCGCAGGCGATGCTGCTCAACGATACTGAGATCGAGAACCTGGGTGCCTACTATGCGTCCCAGAAGGCGGCCCAGCGCAGCGCCGATCCGCAGCTGGCGGCAAAAGGCGAGCGCCTCTATCGGGGTGGCAACAAAGACTCGGACGTCAGTGCCTGCATCGCTTGTCACGGTCCCACCGGTCGTGGCAACGCGCCCGCCGGCTACCCGGCACTGACCGGGCAGCACGCGACCTATACCGCGAAGCAGCTCAACGACTATAAATCCGGGGCCCGCACCAGCGACGGCGACCGCCAGATCATGCGCAACATTACGGCCCAGCTGACGGCTGACCAGATCAAGGCAGTCGCCGCGTACATCCAGGGCTTGCGGTAAACACTTGGTGCTTGAAACCCAGGCGGGTGAGGTGGTTATGAAACGCTTACAGCTGATGATCAATACCTGTGCGGTAATTGCCTGCGCGTTTGTGCTGGCAGCCTGCGACCAGCCCGATGCCCCCCCAGCTGCGGCAGCGCCGGCGGCCACTGCAGCGACAGCTGATGCGGACGCCGCGCCGGCGGACACAGCAGCAGCCGCTACCGACGCCGCGGGAGCGGCCGTCGCAGCGGTGGAAGAAACCGCCGGTGAGGCTGCGGCCGAGTCAGCAGCGGATGCTGACCCTGCTGCCGACGCCGGCGAGATCGAGCTGAAAGCGGCACCCGCCGCGGCGGTTGCCGCCCCGGTGGACTGGCAATTCAGTGAAGGCAGCCACTTCAGGCGTATGACCGCCAGCCAGGGCACCAGCAGCAATCCCGACAAAATAGAGGTCGCGGAGATCTTCTGGTACGGCTGCAACCACTGTTACAACTTTGACCCGATGATTGAGGACTGGAAGGCCTCCCAGCCGAGCGACGTGGCCTTCGTGCGTATCCCGGTCATCTGGAGCCCAACCCATCAGGAACATGCGCGGCTGATGTACACCGCTGAAGCCCTGGGGGTACTCGATCAAGCCCATGAAGCTATCTTTGCTTCGTTCCACCAGCAGGGCAACACGCTGGCCAAAGAGGCGGACATCGTGAAGCTGTTTGCGAGCCTGGGCGTAGACGAAGCCGCCTTTCGCGAAGCGTACAACTCCTTTGGCGTCACCAGCGCGGTCAAACGTGCAGAAAACCTGACGCGCCGCTACGGCATTCGCTCGGTGCCCACCATCGTGGTGAACGGCAAATACGTGACCGAAGGCGACGGCATCAAGAGTTACGGTGACCTGCTCGACGTGACGAACGAGCTGGTCGAGCGCGAGCGCCGGGACCTGTAAGACGGGGCGGAAGGCCCCGCTCAGCAGCCGACAACGTTCCGCCGGGGCGCTGTCCTCCGGTGTCAGCGGTGGTCGTGAGTGCCGGTGTGGGGGTGGGCGCAGGCTTCGCAGTTCACCCAGCCGGAATCGCCGTTAACGTAATACTCTTTCTTCCAGATCGGCACCCGCAGCTTCACCTCATCGATGATGTAGCGACAGGCACGAAACGCCGCATCCCGGTGACCGGCACTGACGGCGACCCAGACCGCCGTGTCGCCAATCTCCAGCTCCCCGGTACGATGCACGCAGACAGCATGCACCAGCGCAAACTTCTCGGCCGCTTCGGCCATGATGCGCTGGCCCTCTTTGTTGGCCAGCCGCTCGTAAGCCTGGTACTCAAGGCGTCTGACGTCCAGACCTTCGTTAGTATTGCGCACCCAGCCTTCGAAGGTGGCATAACCCCCGCAGCGGTCATCACGGACGCGGTCGCGCCAGAGTTCCGGCGACAACGGCGCGCTGCTCATGCTGAACTCAATCATCCGCCGGCCACCGGTGGAATAAACACCACGGTATCGCCGTCGCTGAGCGGGGTGTGCCAGTCCGCGAAGTCATCGTTGATGGCGACCTTGAGGGTTTGCAGCGGCGGAAATTCATGCCGGGCAGCCAGCTCCGCATACAGCGCGTCGGCCGTCATCGCCGCCGTCGCAACCGTTTCGCTCGCGCAACGCGCGTGTTCACGCAGCACCGCAAAGTATTCTATTTGTATGGTTTTCATGCTTCGTTAGTCATCGTCGGCGGGCATTTGCTGCAGCGCTTGCAGTGCGGCGGGCGTGTCCACGTCAAAAGCGGCCCCCGGAATAGACAGCTCCGGCACCTTTTCAGCCGCAGCGAGTAAGCCCCGGGCGCCATGCTCGCCGGTGAGTCCCGCGAGCGCTGCAAAGTAAGTCCGCGGGAATACCGCCGGGACACCCCGCTGACCGTTGTAGCGCGCGGCGACCGGAGTCCGGGTATCAGTCTGCCAGAGATTCACCAGCGAAACGAGTTCGGCCCTGCCGATGACGGGCTGATCGCACAACAGCATCAGCACGCCCGCCGGACTGTCCGCGCCGGACGCGCGCAGCGCGCGCATGCCGCAGGCGATGGAGCTGCCCAGACCGTCCGCCCACGCGGGGTTGTGCACCAGCTGCAGCGCCGCTCCGGCGTGCAGCATGTCGGCGAGGCTGGCTTTGACCTCGGCGGCATGAGCACCTGTGACGACCACGACACCGGCGTCGCACAGGTGCAGGGCATGGCCCACTGCTCGCGCGAGCAATGTCTGCCCGCCCCAGTACACCAGCTGTTTGGGGTGGCCCAGCCGGTGGGAAGCCCCGGCGGCCAGCACGAGGCCCGCAAGCCGGGTTTGCGGCGCCCCTGTAACGGCACTCATCGGGCAAACAAGGCAGCCGGGTCGCGCAACGCCTTGAATTCCAGCGCATTCCCGGAAGGATCACACAGAAACAGCGTCGCCTGCTCGCCCGGCAAGCCGGCAAACCGCACGGTCGGCGGCACGACAAACTTCACGCCCGCGGACTGCAAGCGTGCGGCCAGCGCCTCCCACTCGTCCCATCCCAGAACGACACCGTAATGCGGCACCGGCACCTGCTCGCCGTCGACGGGATTGGTCGCGGCAACCGCGGCGGTCGCGGGCACACGATGGCAGACAAACTGATGACCGTACAAGTTGAAGTCGACCCAGGCGGCAGCGCTGCGGCCCTCGGCACAGCCGAGCAGACCGCCGTAAAACGTCCGTGCCGCCGCCAGATCATGAACCGGTACCGCGACGTGAAACGGTCTCAGCATCTGCTTAGTCCGTCCGGGTGTAAGGGTCCCAGGCGACCGGCTGGCTGCGCAGCCAGGCGCTCAGCCGGGACAGAAATTCGTCGGCGCTCAGCGATGACCGGCACGAGCCGCGCGCATGCAGCCGCGGGGCAACCTCGTTGACGCCCTCGAACACCCACTCACCACCGCCGGTCTCCAGCGCATTGAGCTGCTCGGCCAGCCCGGTCAGGTCGATGCGCAGCGCCGGCCGGCGCGAGGCGAGCTGCACCCAGCTCTCATAACGATACTGAAACTCCAGCGAATCGCCCTTCTGCCACACCAGCCGGGAGCACTGGGTCACGTTATGCACGGCGAAGGGGTGCACCGAGCGCTGCCACTGCCGCAAGTAGCGCTTAACGGTCCGCACCGGCATATCATCCGGAATTCGCACAATCGCCAGGTCGAGCTCCGGCACTTCGTCGATCACGACGGCGCCCGCGGCGATCGCCGCTTCGCTGGCCTGCAGGTGGGCAAACTCGGCTTCCCAGTAGCGCTGCTGCCCCTCGACATCGGCCAGCAGCGCCGGCAGTTCGCGCAGCATCAGCGCATACAGCGCCGCTGTCTTGCCGGCGGCGCTGCCGCTAAATGCCTGGGGCGGTAACGGGGACGTCTCAGCATCGGCAAACGCACCGAGCGTAAAGGCCAGCTTGGCAGCCTGCGGGTCAGAGTAGATCGCGAAATCACCGGCACGGGAGGCGCCAATCATCAGGTCACGATATGGCAGGGCATTCTCGGGATCGGCCACCGTGTACATGCTGAGCAGGCCGTCTTCATCGAAATGACTGTTCGACACCCAGGGCACATCCTGATGCAGCGCGGGCCGGTCCAGGTAGGCGAACGCGATATCGGTCGACGTGTCGCGCAGCAGTTCAGCGGGGGTCGAGTTCCACGGCCAGTGTGACAGCGTGAGCACCGTCGCCCGCTGTGCCTGGCCGTCGACGACAATGTTGGGTCGGTCTTCAAGCTGCCCATAGGGGTAGTACTTCGCCGGTGGGGGCAGCGGACCACTCATGCCATCAACAACCCGAGCGTGCTTGGGCCAGCTCAGGCCGTACGCTTGACGATGCCGGTTACCCGCAGCAGCAGCACGACAATGAACGCACCCAAGCCGACGATGGGCAGGTACTGGAGCGCACCGATATACTCTGCACCCGCCGCCACTTCTGCGGGGAACACCGCGCGGAACAAGTACCAGACGGCGCCAAAGCCAGCGGTGAGCAGCGTCGGCATAACCGCCAGCCAGCGCGAGCGATCACCGCCCGACCAGAGCAACAGCAAACCGCTCAGCAGCCCGAAAATAAGCATGACCGCGAGATTAATGCCAAACAGAAACCCGTAGGTGGCGGCGTAGGCGTTCCACACCCCGTTAAGGCTGGCGATCGCGGCAGCCACCACCACGGCGAGGGGCAGGAGGAAAATGCCCAGCAGGTTGTATTTACCCTGTTTTGTCATGACGCTCTTAACTAACCCGGCAGTGGCAGGATGATACCACCGGTGTCGTGCACCTAGAACAGGGTGTAAATAAACGGTGCTACCGCGGAACCCTGCGCCACCACGATCAGCACGCCAAGCAGCAGCATGACGAGAATGATGGGCGCCAGCCAAAACTTTTTGCGCTCGCGCATAAAGTCCCACAGGTCTTTCAGGAAGTCGATCATCAGAAGGGTTTCTCTAGGTTTTCGCGGCGCGAAGCGACGCTCGGTACGCGGTAGCTCGGTGCCGCCGGATCCAGCTTGCGCGCCATGCCATCTTTACCAAACAGCCGCATCACCAGCCCGAACGGCATAAACAGCCCAAAAAACACCACCAGCATAATCAGCGGCGTCATCACGTAAGTGCCCATTAGCAAACCGAACAGCATCCAGTACTTGTAGACCGGTGCCAGCCACTGCGGCACGGCCAGCGCCATCAGGCCGAGCACACCGAACACAACCCATGGCCACAGCGGGAATGGCCAGCCCGCAATGAACGGTATGGCTACGCCGAACAGTCCGGCCACAATACCACCGGTGACCAGACCAAACTGGCGATAACCCGCACGGTCAAGCGGAACTATGGATTTAAAATCTGCAGACATCGCGTTGCCCTTGCTGGCCGGAATCTAATCCAGCTCAAACTCTTCCTGCCAGTTTTGCTGGTCATCCCAATGCGGCTGGTTCCGCTTGTCCAGCAGAAAGTTCTCCACGACCAGGTAGTCCATCTCGGTGCGCATAAAACAGCGGTAGGCATCGGTGGGCGTGCACACGATCGGCTCGCCGCGAACGTTGAAGGACGTGTTGACGACGACTCCGCAGTCGGTGCGCTCGTTGAACGCCTCCAGCAATGCATAATAGCCGGGGTTGGTCTCCCGGTGCACTGTCTGAATGCGTGCTGAGTAATCAACATGCGTAATCGCCGGCAGCTCGGAACGTTTCTGATTCAGCTTTTCGATGCCGAACAACTGCTGCTGCTCTTCGGTCATTGGCACCCGGAGCGACTCCTTAACCGGTGCGACAATGAGCATGTACGGGCTGGGGGTTGCCTGCTCAAAAAAATCGTTCACCCGGTAGTCGAGCACCGAGGGCGCAAACGGCCGGAACGACTCACGGTATTTAATCTTGAGGTTCATCACCGACTGCATTTTGGCACTGCGCGGGTCGCCGATAATCGAGCGCCCGCCGAGCGCACGCGGGCCGAATTCCATGCGGCCCCGCATCCAGCCCACGACGTTTTCGGTATCCAGAATTTCGGCCAGGCGCGGGAACAGCTCCGCATCGGGTAACTCCTGATACTGAGCGCCCAGCGCATCGAGCTCCGCACGCACAGTGTCCGCCGTATAACGCGGCCCCAGGTAGGAACCGAACATTTTGTCATGACCGTCACTGGTGCGCTCGTTACCCAGATACTCATGCCAGATCGTCGCCGCAGCGCCCAGCGCCCCGCCGGCATCACCCGCTGCCGGCTGTATCCAGATGCTGTCAAACGGACCTTCGCGTTCCAGAATGCCGTTGGCCACACAGTTCAGGGCCACACCGCCGGCCATGCACAGGTGCCGGGCGCCGGTTTCCTTGTGCAGGGTGCGCGCGAGGCGCAGCACAACTTCTTCCGTAACTTTCTGGATCGATGCGGCGAGGTCCATTTCCCGCTGGGTGAGCTCCGATTCCGCGGCGCGCGCCGGACCGCCGAACAGCGCGGCAAAACGGTCATTCGTCATCGTGAGCCCGGTGCAGTAGTTGAAGTACTGCATGTCGAGGCGGAAGGTGCCGTCGTCCTTGAGGTCGATAAGATGCTCGAGGATCAGGTCGACGTAGCGCGGCTCTCCGTAGGGCGCGAGGCCCATGAGCTTGTACTCCCCGGAATTGACTTTAAAGCCGCTGAAGTAGGTGAACGCCGAGTACAGCAACCCCAGCGAGTGGGGGAAGTCAATTTCCCAGAGCGGCTTCACCGAGTTGCCTTCGCCCAGCCACGCCGATGTCGTCGCCCACTCGCCCACACCGTCCAGACACAGCACCGCGGCTCTGTCGTACGGACTGAAGAAAAACGCGGAGGCCGCGTGCGACTGATGGTGACCGGCAAACATCAGCGGCGGCAGCTGTTTTTGCTTGACCCCGGCGAGTTCTGCGAGCTCGCGTTTAAGCGTGGTCTTGAGGTAGAGCTTTTCCTTCAGCCATATCGGCATCGCTTTGACGAACGAGCGAAACCCTTGCGGCGCGTAGGAAAGATACGTCTCCAGCAAGCGCTCGAACTTGACCAGCGGTTTGTCGTAGAACACCACTTGCCCGACTTCCGTCAGGTCGATACCGGCCTCGGTCAGGCAATAGCGAATGGCTTCAGCGGGAAAACGCTCGTCATGCTTTTTGCGGCTGAAGCGTTCCTGCTGGGCAGCCGCGATCGCTACGCCGTCGCGCAGCAGCGCCGCGGCGCTGTCATGATAGTAGGCTGAAATGCCCAGAATGTAGGATGAACTCAATCTGCCAACTCAGCTTATGTGGTTGAATAAAAAGCTTGGGCGCGGGCGAATACTGCGTTGAGACACCGGCGATGTCAATGGCGCCAAACCCTGCGCAGACCGCGCTGCACGTGGGTTTAACAGAATGCTTAGAGTAGCGGTTCGGCGACCAGCCGATAGCTTTCGAGCTTTTCGGGCATAAAGCCACCGCGTGCATATACTTCCAGATAATGCAGCCGCCCGTCACGCAAAAACAGGTCGCAGCCGGCACCGTCCATCAGCTCCGGCGACGCGAGATGAGGGCAGACCGGACGCACTCCCGCGGGCACCGGCGGAGCGGCATCGTTGCGGGCGAAGTACACGAGGAAACCGGTGCGCAGAAAATCCCGTTTCTTGACCTCAGCGGCTGCAATCTGGGCGGCCAGCGCCGGGTCGTCGGTGGCCGCGGCAATCCAGTCCAGCAGATCTCTGTCGACTTGCTCCATTCAGCGGGTTACCTCATCAATCAAACGCGGGTGGTGTGGATGTGGACAGTCTGACCATCATAACCTGCTGACGGTGCTGCGCACGGAGGTCACCCTTCCTGCCCGGCCGTGCACAGCTCGGCTGTCCGCAGATAGACGCGCTGCCATTCCGACCCCGCCGCCAGAGGCCGCAGGTCGTGCACCGCCTCCAGTTCAGGCGTGGGACGATTCGTCACCACCGGACGGGTGCAGATGCTGGAGGCGACGAGCTGCATGTAGTCGGGCACGACCCCGTGCACGTAGTGCCGTACCGTGCGCGCCGGAACGACCAGATCAAGATCGGTGCGCACGCTGCTCAGGGCCTGCTGATACCGCAGCACCGTGAACTCGTTCCAGCGCGCAATCACGAGGCTGTCGGGCGGCAGCTCAGCGAACGCGCGCGCCGCGAAACTGAGTGCCGGGGCCGCGGCTGCAGCGCTGCGGCGTTCCCCGGCCTGATCCTGCAGGCTCAGGGCAAGCAGGCACAGCGGCAGCAGTGCCGCAACCTCGGCAGGCCAGCCGGGCAACCACCGCCGGCGCGCCGCATCGGCACCGTACGCCAGCCAGATCGAAACCAGCAGGTACGCTGGCACCACCATCGCAAAGTAGTCACCGGGACCAAACAGGCTGAAATAGCCCATAAAGCCGCCAAAGCAAAGCACCTGGAACAACGCGAAGGCGGCGTCTGCACGCACCATTCGGTACAGGCCCGCGAGGGCGAAGGGCACGCCCACGAATGCGTAGTTCTGCGTAACGATCACCGCGTGCTCAACACAGCGCGCCAGATAGTCGGCCAGAGCCCGCGGCTGCAGCGGTGCGTGCTCGGCACCGGACATATACAGCAGTAAGCCGCCAACGGAGTCAGGCACGTACGGACCGAACGGCGGGACGCGGGCCGCGAGGGCGACATTGACCAGCGCGATACCGGCAACCCCCAGCGTCAGCAGGCCAAGGTGCGCCAGCAGATGGCGGAGGCCCGCGCCCCGCCGCCGTGCCAGGAGCAACAGCACGCCATACGCGGGCAACAATACAACGTTGGCAAAGTGGGCCGCGAGCGCCAGCCCGTAGCAAACCGTAATAATCCGGGGCAGCTGCGCCTGCCCGGTGGCGCGCCAGCCCCATGCCAGCGTCAGCATGGCCGCCACCAGCAGGGTGCTGAGCGCGTACAGCTCGGTAACCACCGCGTTGCCCCAGACCATGTGCGTCGCTGCAAACGCCAGTCCGGTAGCAACGCTCAGTCCGGGCGCCAGCCCGGCGCGACGCAGCAAGCCGGTAAGCACAGCGGCAGCCCCGGCGCCTGCAGCCACGCTGATCCAGGTCGTGGCGGCAGCCGCGTCCCCGACGCCCAGCGTCGCCACCCAACCCGCCAGGGTATGAAGGGGTGCGCCGGGCCCGTGGGTAGCACCGAGCTGGGCAGCCCGCAACGCCAGCTCAGCGGCATCGTGATAGCCCACGGTTGTCTGCGCCGTCAGCGCGTAGCCGAGAGCCGCCAGCCCCCCGGTCAGCGCAGCCGGAGCGAGGGCACCGTAGCGCCGGTCAGCCGCGGCGGAGTGGGCAGTGCTGTGCGAGGGAACCATCGCCGGCAAGACTAGCAGAGTCCGTGCGGCAAGCGGCGAGCGCGACAGCTGTTATTTAAGTGGCCGCGCAGTGCGTCCGCGAGCTGCCGCGGGTAGAATCCCAGCCCATGCGAAAACATCAGGGGCCAGCATGCGCGACACATCCGGCAGTCGGTTACTGAGAGCGCTGCTGGTAGTCTGCGGGTCCCTGCTGCTCACGGTGGGGGTCATCGAACTGTCACTCAGGGCGCTCGATGCAACCGGTCAGTTTGCCCGGGCGCTGGCCGTTTTCGGCCAACCGCGTCCGCCGCTGGACAGTAAGAGCGGGAACGGCATGTACTACGCGCACCACTACTCAGCCTACGCGCTGAAACCCGGCTACGAGCGCGAGGGCTTCGAGCGGATTAATGCGCTGGGCTTTCGCGGGGCGGACGTTAACCCGATCAAACCCGCCGACACCTACCGCATTGTCGCGGTCGGCGGCTCGACGACCTTCGGCGTTTACCTGCCGTGGCGCTACTCGTACCCGCAGCAGCTGCAGGACGTATTGCGCGAGCGCTTCGGGACAGACCGCATTGAGGTGGTCAACGCCGGGCTTACCGGCTCGACGGCTGCCGAAACCTACCATCGGCTGCCCACCCAGATTTTGCCGGTCGAGCCCGATATGGTCATTGTTTACCACGCATTCAACGACCTGCTGCCGCGGGTGTTTAACAACTACGAAGACGACTATTACCACTTTCGGCGGTCTGATCCGAATAACCCGCCGGGAATGACGCGGTTCTATTTGTACCGGCTGGCGCTGCGGGCACTCAGCCCCGGCTATTTTCATGAGAACTACGATCTGTCGAACCAGGTGTGGAAAACGGCCAACCTGCCGCGCACGGACACGGAACGCGCGCAAAATTTTCTGAACAGTGACAATCATGCGTTCCGGCTTAACCTCGACAGTGTTGTCGCGCTGCTGCGCGCTCGGAACATCGAAGTGGTGCTGGCAAGTTTCGCGATGGCGCCGGACATCTGGCACTGGCAGGAGATCATTCCGCCGTATATGTGGGAGCTTGGCATCGCGGCGAATAACAGCGTCATCCGTGAGCTGGCGGCACAGCATGGCGTGCCGCTGGTGCCGTTTGCGGAAGCGCCGTTCGAGCAGGCCGGTCGCGATTACGGCGAGCCGATGTTTGACGATTCGATTCACATGGGCATCAAGGGCAACCGGTTTAAGGCAGAAATATTTGCTGACACCGTCGCGCCGCTGATCGCCGCCCGGCTGGGCGTGCCGGTGCCGCCACCCTCCGTTTACGCCGAGGCTGCCGACAACAATTCGCAGCTGGCGGCGCAATTGCACTGAGGCGCTGCGGATGCTGCATACCGACTACTCGTATTTTCTGTTCAGGATTGTCGGCGCCAGCTTGCTGAGCGTGCCGGGGATAATCACTGTCGCCCTCGTGCTGGCCGCGTTGCTGGTCTGGCGCGGCCGTGTGCCGGGTCGCTGGCGAGGAATCGCGGCGGGTGGCGCCCTGCTGCTCGCCGGTGCCTGCTTCGTGCTGGCTTTTATGAACGCGGTTTACACCTATGACGAGCAGCCGGACACCCTGGTTATCCCGGAGCTCGCCGGTACGCCGACCTGCGGGACCGCGGTGTCGGGCTGGATACGCGGCGGCTATGGCATGGGCAACCCGTGTCCGGCAGGCTGCTTCCGCGGCAAGATTCTGATGAAACAGATGCGCATGCGCGGGCTGCCGCCGTGGCCCGAGTACCGGCGCGAGATGCAGTGCTGGGCACGCGACTGAATGCGCCGCGTTATCGCCAAGCTGCGCCGCCTGTACCGCTGGATCACGGACCGGCAGGGCTACTTGGGCGCCCGCCTCTTCGGACTGCGGGTGCCGGTGTTCCCGCTGGCCTACCTGCCCGACGGCTTTACCGTGCGACCAGCCGGCGCCACCGGACTCACACTGGTGGAGAATTTCTGTACGCCTGCGGAAGCCGAGGCGCTGATCACACTCGCCCGCAGCCAGCTGCGGGAAA
>JAZBOT010000164.1:0-16747 GCA_036351295.1 Gammaproteobacteria bacterium
TCTGACCATCGCGGCGCTGCCGGTGCTGTGGTTCTTCATGCGGCCGTATCAGCAACAGCGGGTGCTCACCCTGCTCGACCCGGAGCAGGACCCGCTGGGCGCCGGCTACCACATTATCCAGTCGAAAATCGCGATCGGCTCCGGCGGGTTGTTTGGCAAGGGCTGGCTGAACGGCAGCCAGGGTCAGCTTGAGTTCCTCCCGGAACGCTCTACCGATTTCATCTTTGCCGTCATTGGCGAGGAGTTTGGGTTTATCGGTGCGGCGCTGCTGCTGGCGCTCTACCTGCTCATCATGGCGCGCGGGTTCTACATCGCCGCCATGGCGCAGGACACGTTCGCACGCCTGTTTGCCGGGGCGATCAGCTTCACCTTTTTTTTCTACGTGTTCGTCAATACCGCGATGGTGACCGGTCTGCTGCCGGTGGTCGGGGTGCCCCTGCCGCTGGTCAGTGCCGGCGGCACGTCGATGGTGACCCTGCTGGCCGGTTTCGGTATCCTCATGTCGATTCACACCCACCGGAAACTCCTGCCCCGATGAATACCCGACCGCTGGTCCGCCTGACGCTGCCCGTTCTGACCAGTCTCCTGCTCGGAGCGCTGTGGATGCCCACGGCGCAGGCCATTGATGTGCAGCGCGACGACGTTGCGCAGTTCATCCGCGAGCTGGCCACCGAGCACGAACTCGATCCCGCGTGGGTGAGCGGGGTTTTGGCCGATGCGGCCGTCCAGCAAAGCATCCTCGACGCCATCAGCAGGCCCGCGGAGCGGGTACTGACGTGGGGCGAGTACCGCGATATTTTTATTCAGCCCGAACGCATCGCCGCAGGGGTGGCGTTTTACCGGGAACACGCGCCCACGCTGGCCCGCATCGAGGCCGAGACGGGCGTATCCCGCGGGATGATTCTGGGCATCATCGGTGTCGAGAGTTATTACGGGCGCATTACCGGCAAACACCGCGTGGTCGACGCGCTGGCTACACTCGGCTTCGACTACCCGCCCCGCGCGAAATTTTTTCGCAACGAACTCGCTGAAGCCTTTGTGCTGGCGGCCGAAGAACAACTCGACATCGGCACGCTCATGGGCTCCTACGCGGGCGCCATGGGGCCACCGCAGTTTATTCCCAGCAGCTATCGCGCCTATGCCGTTGACGGTGACGGTGACGGCCAGCGCGACCTGATCGGCAGCTGGCCCGACATCATGGCCAGCGTCGCCAACTATTTCGCGGTGCACAAGTGGCAATCCGGACAGCCGGTGGCCGCGCGCGGCGAACTGTCCGCCAAAGCAACAGCCGTGCCGCTGCAGGATCAGCTCCAGCTGCAGTCGACCGTGGGGCAGCTGAGCCGGTCCGGCCTGCTGTTCGCAACCGACCTCGGCACGGACGCCGCTGCGGGGGCGTGGCAGCTGGAGGGCAAGGCCGGCACCGAGTACTGGGTCGGCTTCGACAACCTGTACGTGATCACCCGCTACAACCGCAGCGTGATGTATGCGCTGGCCGCGTGGCAGCTGGGTGAGGCGGTGCTGCAGGAAGCCGCGCTGTGAGAGCGCGCCTGTGGTTGCCGGGCATGCTGCTGCCGCTGCTCGGCGCGTGCACGGCGGGCCGCTGGGAAGCGCCGCCGCCTGGCACCCCGGCGGAACCGCTGGACCGCAGTATGGAGCGCAGCGCGCGCGGCAATCCGCCGTTCTACGAAGTATACGGCGTGCGCTACAACGTGATGGCGAGCGCCGCGAACTACAGCGAAACCGGCGTGGCCTCCTGGTACGGCAAAAAGTTTCACGGGCGCCCGACATCCAGCGGCGAACGCTACGACATGTACCAGATGACGGCGGCCCACAAACACCTGCCGCTGCCCACCAATGCCCGGGTTACCAACCTGAGCAACGGCAAATCGGTCATCGTGCGGATCAACGACCGCGGCCCGTTTGTTAAGAACCGGCTGATCGATTTATCCTACGCCGCAGCCGAGCAGCTGGACATGATCGGCGACGGCACCGCCATGGTGCGTGTCGAAGCCATCGACATCGGCTATACCGGCCCGATCAGCACCATCAGCGCTGCCGCGCCGGCCGCGGGGCGGGCTCCGGCGGCCGCCACAACGCCGCCTGCTGACCGCCTGTATATGCAGGTGGGCGCGTTTGGCGAGGCGGCCAATGCCCGCAATCTGGCGGCGCAGCTCAAGGACAGCGGCATACGTGATGTTTCGGTGGCGGCGTCGACCGACCTGCCGCAGATCTACCGGGTGCGCATTGGCCCGGTTGCCAGCGTCAGCGACTACGACAGAATTCAGGCACAGGTCGCGCGGCTGCAGATAACCGATACGCACCTGGTCGTCGAAACGACCGCAGCAACCCACTAGGACGGCGCGCCCGGCGCGCAGCTCGACCGCACAAGGACAGGCAACATGACTTACCCGCTATGGCGTCACTGGATCATCGGCATCGCGTTGGCAATCGCGCTGCCGCAAGGGGCCGGTGCCCAGCTCGCCGCGCCACCGCCACCGGATCTTAATGCCCGTGGCTACCTGCTGGTGGATTTTGACAGCGGCCGCGTGCTGGCCAGCAAGAACGCCGACGAGAGCATGGAGCCGGCCAGCATCACCAAGCTGATGACGGCCTACGTGGTGTTTCGTGCGATTCGCTCCGGCCAGGTGAGCCTGGACGATGAGGTCGTCGTGAGCGAGAAGGCCTGGCGCACGACCGGGTCACGCATGTTTATCGAAGTGGGCAAGAAGGTCCGCGTAGATGAGCTGCTGCAGGGCATGATCGTGCAGTCGGGCAACGATGCCAGTGTCGCGCTGGCCGAGTTCGTTGCCGGCACGGAAGAGAGTTTCAGCCAGATCATGAACCAGCTGGCGCGCGAGCTCGGCATGACCAAATCGAGCTACCGCAACAGCACCGGCCTGCCGGCCGAGGGTCACGTGACGTCGCCCGAGGACATCGCCAAGCTGGCGCAGGCACTGATTCGCGAGTTTCCCGATTATTACGCGTGGTACTCGCAGCGGGAGTACACCTACAACGGGATCACCCAGGCAAACCGCAATGGCCTGCTGCTGCGTGACTCGAGCGTTGACGGCATGAAGACGGGTTATACCGATTCGGCCGGCTACTGCCTCGTGTCGTCGGCCGAACGCGACGGCATGCGGCTGATTGCGGTGGTGCTCGGCACCAAGAGCGACGCGGCCCGGGTTAATGATTCGCAGGCGCTGCTTAATTACGGGTTCCGCTTTTACGAAACCCACCAGCTCTGGGAGGCCGGCCAGGTAGTGAGTGACACCCGCGTCTGGAAGGGCGAAGTGGAGCGCACCGAGCTGGTCGTGCAGCAGCCCGTGCACGTCACGATACCGCGCGGCAAGCTGGAGCAACTGGAAACCCGGCTGGAGTTGCCGGCCGCGGTGCTGGCACCGCTGAGCACGGAGACCCCGGTCGGTGAGGTGCAGGCGGTGCTCGGCATCAACACCGTGGCTTCGGCCCCGGTCTACAGCCAGACCGCCGTGGCCGAGGCGGGGTTGCTGAGCAGCACCTGGGACGAACTGTTGCTGTGGTTCCAGTAGACGACACGCTGCTCGAGTTTCCCGTGGCGTTCCCCATCAAGGCCATGGGGCGCCAGCACGACGAATTTCGCGATGTCGTATTGCAAACTGTCCACCGGCATGCCGAGGTGGAAGCGGTCACTGACGTGCGCGAGCAGCTCAGCCGCAACGGCAATTTTGTTTCCATCACGGTCACGTTTACCGCTCACAGCAAGGCGCAGCTGGATGCCATCTACCAGGCCCTGCATGACCATGAGCTGGTAATGATGGTGTTCTAGACTGATGACCACTGCCGCACCGCTGCCACACGCTGTCATCCGGCAGCTGGGTTGCGTGGACTATGCCGATACGCTGCAGCGTATGCAGGCGTTTACGGCCGCTCGCACGGCCGCGACGTCCGATGAAATCTGGCTGCTTGAACACCCGCCCGTCTATACATTGGGGACCAATGGCGATCGCCGCCACCTGCTCGACGCCGGCGCGGTGCCGGTCGTCAAGGTCGACCGCGGCGGCCAGATCACCTATCACGGGCCCGGTCAGCTGGTCATCTATACGCTGGTGGACATCGTGCGTGCCGGCATCGGTGTGCGCAGCCTGGTGTGCAAACTGGAGCAGTCCGTCGTCGCCACCCTGGCGGATTACGGCATCTCCGCCGCTGGCAGTCGCGAGGCACCGGGTGTGTACGTGGCCGGCGCCAAGGTCGCCAGCATCGGGCTGCGGGTCAGCCGCGGCGGCTGCTACCACGGGCTCGCCCTGAATGTAGCGCCGGACCTCGCGCCGTTTACCCGCATTAACCCCTGCGGTTACGCGGGCCTGGAGGTCACCAGTGTCGCCAGGCTCGGCGGTCCGGCCGAAGTGGCGACCGTGGCTGCAGCCTTGCTGCCACGGCTGCTGGACGAACTGGGGCTGGCACCGGCCACAGCCTAGCCGCGCAACCGCGCGTCGAGTGCCTGCAGCCGCGCGGGCGTGCCCACATCGCACCATTCGCCCGGCAATGTGGCGCCGCTCACCTGCCCCGCTGCGGCGGCCCGGCGCAGCAGCGGCGCGAGCGGGAACACACCGTCGCGGCACCCCGCGAACAGTTTGGGGTGCAAAACACTGATGCCGCTGTAGGTCAGCAATGGCTCACCATCATTGGCGACGCGGCCGTTGCACAGCGCAAAATCGCCCTGCGGGTTGTGGTCGGGGTTGGGCACCAGCCACAGGTGCGCGAGCATTTCAGGGTCGGGCTCCGGCGCTTGCAGCGGCGCACTGGCGTAGACATCGCCGTTAATCACCCAGAACCGCTCGGGCCCCAGCCAGTCGAGCATACGGAAGATACCGCCGCCGGTTTCCAGCGCGACCTCACCCTCATCGCTGTAGCGGATCCGCAGCCCGAACTGAGCGCCGGTGCCGGCATGCTGCATCAGTTTGTGCTTCTGCCACGCGACATTGATGACCACCTCGGTCACACCGGCGGCCGCCAGTGCCCGCAGATGATAGTCCAGCAACGCGCTACCGCCGACGCGCAGCAGCGGCTTGGGCAACCGATCGGTCAGCGGGCGCATGCGTTCGCCGCGCCCTGCAGCCAGCACGATGGCTTTCATCGATGAACTCTCTCGCCCGCGGGTGTCAGTCACGGATAGTAACGCAGCGGGCATTATCCGCAGCCACGGTGGCAGGAAAACTGTGTCGCACGCGCATAGCGGCTATACTTTACGCCATGATCGCTTCCCGCCACCGGCCGCTTCGCGGCCGCCCGCGGGCAGTATTTCCGCGGGGGCAGCAAGGATAATTACCAGAGTGCGGGTCGCGACTGCCACAATATGCCTTGTACTGCTGAGCACCGGAGCGCGCGGCGAGCTGCTGATGGACGCCGAGACCCGGGGCCGTGGCATCGCCTGCTGGCAGCCACCGGCGCCAGTCCTGCCGGCTGACCGCCCGGCGCTGGCGCCCGATCTGATTGAGCTGACCACCGGCGGCGCCGATATACAACCCGGCGGCGACGCGAACTTTGCGGGCCCCATCGAGATTCGCACACAAGGCAAGCTGCTGCAGGCCGACAGCGCCAGCTACAGCAGCGAGGCCGGGGTGTTCAGCGCGACGGGCACCATCCAGTTCCGTGACGAGCAGGCGCGGGTCAGCGGCACCGCGGCCCGCTACGACACCCGCAGCGGGCAGTTCAGTTTTGCAGACGCCGAATTCGAGGTGTACCAGACGCCGGCGCGCGGCAGCGCGGAGTCAGTCAATGTTTTTAAGGAAGGCGTGCTGGAGCTGGACCGCGTAACCTACACGTCCTGTCCGCCCGGCAATACCGACTGGCTGCTGCGGGCCCGTGAAATCGAGCTGGACACCGAAAAGGGTACCGGCACCGCGCGGGGCGCCAGCTTGCGGTTTAAGGGCGTGCCGTTTTTTTACGTGCCGTACTTTACCTACCCGATTACGGACCAGCGCAAAACCGGCCTGTTGTTCCCGACCTTTGCCACCAGCGATCAGCGCGGCTTTGAACTGACGCAGCCCATTTACTGGAATATTGCGCCCAATTACGACGCCACCTTCCAGCCCCGCTACATGTCGAACCGCGGCCTGCAGCTCGGCGCCGAGACGCGCCTGCTGCTGCCCGCGAACCGCGCTGAACTGAACGGCGACTACCTGCCCAGCGACGAGGGGACGGGCACCGCGCGCTGGCGCTACGACCTGACCACGACGTCCATGCTGCCCAAAGGCTGGCGCGCGCAGATCAACGCACAGGGGGTGTCGGACCAGACCTATTTTGAAGACCTCAGCCAGCGCCAGGTGCTGACAAGCCGCCCGAACCTCGTGCGGGAACTGACGTTTGAATACTTTGGCGACATCTGGTCGGTCACGGCGTTGGCCCAGGGCTACCAGAACCTGGACCCGATCATCACCCCGGAGCAGGAGCCCTACCTCCAGCTCCCGCAGGTCGCCATCGCCGGCGTGCTGCGCGATGGCCTGTTCGGGCTGGATTACCGGCTGGACTCGGAAGCCACCTACTTTTATCGCGACGACAGCGTGACGGGTGCGCGGGTGCACGTGCAGCCCGAAATTTCGCTGCCCCTCCGCCGCGGGGGCTTGTTTTTTACCCCGCAGGTAGCGCTGGACTACACCACCTACGCGCTGCAGGATCAGGAAGCCGGTGCGGACGACACGCCGGGCCGGGCGGCGCCCATTGTCAGCATCGATACCGGGGCAGTATTTGACCGGCTGGCGGGACGCAACCAGAACTACCTCATCACGCTGGAACCTCGTGCACTGTATGCCTACGTGCCGTTCCGGGACCAGAGCGATATCCCGGTTTTCGACACGATTCGCCCTAACTTCAACCTGATACAACTATACCGGCGCAACCAGTTCATCGGCTTCGACCGCCTCAGCGACACCAATCAGATCAGCCTCGGTGCCTCGAGCCGGGTGCTGAATGCCAATGACGGCCGGCAGTTGCTGACGGCCACCATCGGCCAGACCATTTTCCTGGACGACAGCAACGTGGTGCTGCCGGACGAAGCGCCCTCCAGCGCGGATTCGACCGACTACATCGGCGAACTGGCCGTGGACATCTGGCGCACCTGGGGGCTGGACTTCCGCTACCAGTACGACGCGGACACCAAGGAAACGGCGCGCACCTCGGTGCGGCTGCGGCTGCGGCCGGACGAATTCAAGGCCGTTAACATCGCCTACCGCTTCGTGCAGGACTCGATTGAGCAAACGGACATTTCGTTCGCCTGGCCGCTGGGCGAAAGCTGGGACTTTATCGGCCGTTACAACTACTCGCTGCGCGATAACAAAGCGCTCGACCGGTTTGTGGGGTTTGAGTACAACGGCTGCTGCTGGGGAATCAGCCTGCTGGGACGCCGCACGGTGCAGCGCAGCACCGGGCAGTCCGATTCGGCGATCGGCTTTCAGTTCATTTTGAAGGGTTTTTCCAATCTGGGCAGCAAAACCTCACGCGAACTGAAGCGTGATATTCTTGGCGGCATGCGCTACCGGTAGTACGCCGGTTTGGCAGCGCTAAAACCCACTGATTTTGCTAACCTTGTTGTCATGAACATGCTCAATATCCGCTCCTCAGCCCTGCTGCTGGCATTGGCTCTGGCCGTGGCGGCACCGCGGCCGGCCGCGGCGCAGAACCTGGACCTCAGCGACAGCGGCGTGCTGGTGGATGGCATCGCCGCGGTCGTCAATGACGGCGTGGTTCTGCTCAGCGAACTGGACGAGCAGACGTCCCTGATCGTGCAGCGACTGCGCGAAGAGAACACCCAGCTGCCGCCGCGTGACGTGCTGATCCCGCAAATCCTGGAGCGGCTGGTGATGAATGAAATCCAGCTGCAGCGAGCCGCGCAGGGTGGCATCGTGGTGCCGGATGCGATGCTGAACCGGGCGCTCGCCGATATCGCCCGGCGCAACGGCACCACGTTAAGCAGGCTGCCGGAACTGCTGGCGCAGGACGGCGTGGATTACAACGCCTACCGCAAGGAAATGCGTCAACAGCTCATCCTGGACCAACTGCGCCAGCGCGAGGTGGTCTCGCGTATCGGCGTTACGCCGCGGGAGCTGGAGGATTACCTCGACCGGGCCCGTGACGCCGCCGATGAAAACAACCGCTACAAAATTTCACACATACTGATATCCGTGCCGTCGGTGACCAATGAGGCGGACATTGCCGCGGCGCAAGCCAAGGTAGAAGCGCTGTACACCGAGCTGCAAAACGGCGCCGACTTTGCCGCGCTGGCCATCGCCAATTCGGATGCGCAGACCGCGCTTGAGGGCGGCAGCATGGGCTGGCGCCAGGGCGATTCACTGCCGACGCTGTTTGCCAACGTGGTCCCTGAACTCGAAGTCGGCCAGGTGTCCAGGCCCATCCGCAGCCCCAGCGGCTTCCACCTCGTGCGGCTGGATGGGATAGAGGGCAACGAGCCGGTGCTGCAGGACCAGGTGCTGGCACGACACATCCTGATGGAAACCAACGAAATCATGGATGACTCCGTGGTCAGACAGCGGCTGACCGAGATTCGTCAGGGCATTCTGGACGGCGATGATTTTGCCGCCATTGCCAAAGCCGTATCGGATGATCCGGGCTCGGCCATCGAGGGCGGCGAACTGGGCTGGACGGATCCCGGTATCTACGTGCCGGAATTCCAGGAGGCGCTGGCGGCGCTCGAACCCAACGAGATCAGCGAGCCTTTCAAGTCGCCGTTTGGCTGGCACATCGTCGAGGTGCTCGATCGACGGGTGCACGATGCGACGGATGACGTGGCCCGGCAGCGCGCCATCATGGCCATCCGCGAGAGCAAGATGGCCGAAGAAAGCGAGCTGTGGCTGCGCCAGATGCGCGACGAGGCTTTTGTCGAGTACCGGCTGTAGGCGCCGCGCGCTGTTTAGCTGACTGTCAGGCCCCGTTATGAACCCGCGCGTGCTGCGTATCGCCATAACGCTGGGCGAACCCGCCGGTATCGGCCCCGACCTGGTGGCGGCCATTGCCGGCGATCCGGCACCCTATCAACGTGTAGTCATCGGCGACGGCGAGCTGCTGGCGGCGAGGGCGCGGCAGCTCGGCCTGACGCTGTCCCTCAAGCCTTATGAACCCGGCGCCCCGCCGCGTGCGGCGGCAGCCGGCGAACTGCATGTGGCGCATATCCCGCTGCGCGTGCCGGCCGTTGCCGGACAGCTTGACCCCGCCAACGGCAGCTACGTGCTGCAGACGCTGGAGCGAAGCGCGGCCGGCTGCCTCGCGGGTGAGTTTGACGCGGTATGCACCGCCCCGGTGCAGAAGAGCACCATTGTGGAGTCGGGCACGCCGTTTTCGGGCCACACGGAATTTTTTGCCGCGCGCTGCAAGGTTGAGCAGCCGGTCATGTTGCTGTGCGCGGGGACACTGCGCGTCGCGTTGCTGACCACGCATCTGCCCCTGCGCGCCGTGCCGGATGCGATTACCGCCCAGCGCCTGCATACCGTCTGCCGCATCCTGAGCCAGGAGCTCGACCTCAAGTTTGGTATCGTCGATGCGCGTATCGCGGTGCTGGGTTTAAACCCCCATGCCGGCGAAGCCGGACAGCTCGGCCGTGAAGAACTGGAGGTGATTGCGCCCACGCTGGGGGTGCTGCGCAAACAAGGCCTGAATATCACCGGGCCACTGCCGGCCGACAGCGCCTTCACACCCGCAGCGCTGCAAAACTATGACGCAGTGCTGGCCATGTACCACGATCAGGGGCTGCCCGTACTCAAGCATGCGGGCTTTGGCAACGCGGTGAACGTTACGCTGGGGTTGCCTATCGTGCGCACCTCGGTCGACCACGGCACCGCGCTGAGCCTGGCCGGCACCGGCGCCGCCGACAGCAGCAGCCTGCAGGCGGCGCTGGCCATGGCGCAGGCGCTGGCGGAGCGCGCCGGCCGGTAGCCCTACGGTCGACCCCCACGCCTGCAAACGGCGCTTATGTCAAAGCGCCGGCGGCGCGGCCGCGCCGTGTCAACCTTTTCTCCGCAGCCGCGTTGTTAGTACTGGAACCACCACCATCCGGAGACGCAACATGAAGACACGTTTACTGATTTCCGTGACAGCCACCGGGCTCCTCCTGGGCCATGCGGCGCTGGCCGACGGCCGCGCCGACTACCTCGACCGCAAGGGCGACCGCATCGAGAACCGCCTTGATCGCCAAGGCGACCGGGCGGAGCACCGGCTGGACCGCAAGGGCGACCGCATCGAAAACCGGCTGGACCGCAAGGGCGACCGGATAGCTGCCAGCGGCCACCCGCGCGGTAATGCCATTGATCGCCGGCTCGATCGGCAAGGCAACCGTATCGACAATCGTCTGGACCGCAAAGGTAACCGCATCAACGGACGCCTGGACCGCAAGGGCAACCGTATTGATCGGCGTCTCGATCGTGCCGGAACACGCAGGTAGTATTGTCAGCAGTGCGGTTTTTGGCACCCGCCACACAGGTCTGCGCACGGTGGCAGAACATGACTCGCTCGATCAGTTTCTCGCCGGTGTTGAACGTCGCGCCTATCGCATGGCCTACGTCAGCACCGGCGATGTCGACGGCGCACTCGACATTGTGCAGAACGCCATGCTGAAACTGGTGAGCCGTTACCGGCACAAACCCGCTGCTGACTGGCCCCCGCTGTTCTACCGCATTCTCAACAATGCCATCACCGACTGGCACCGGCAGCGGCAACGGGGCTGGAAGGTTTTCGACCGCTGGTTCGGCGGCGCCGCCGACACCGACCCGCTCGCCGAGCTGCCGGCCCCTGCCATCACACAACCGGAACAGGAAGCGGGCATGGACGAGCAGATGCAGCGCCTCGAGGTCGGGCTGCGGCGGTTACCGGAACGGCAGCGCCAGGCGTTTATGTTGCGCTGCTGGGAAGGCCTGTCGGTGAAGGCCACGGCTGCGGCAATGGGCTGCACCGCGGGTACGGTTAAAACCCTGTATTCGCGGGCACTGCAGAATTTACGGGAGCAACTGACATGAACCCGAACGATCCCTTGGCAGATGACCTGCGGCGGCGGCTGCGCGACAGTGAAGCGCAACTGGACTCGCGCACAGCCGCGCGGCTGCGTGCCGCGCGCCGCGCCGCGCTGCAGTCCGCCGCTGCCGGGCCCGGCCGCAACTTCACGCCACTGTGGGCCACGGCCTGCAGTGCCGTGGCGGTGGCCGTCATCGCCGGCGTGGTGCTGCAGTCGGCACCCAGCGATCCGGAAACGGCGGTGCAGGACACCGCAGATGCCGATACTGAACTCTACGAGAACCTCGAGATGCTGGAGTTCTACGAGAACCTCGAGTTTTACGAGTGGCTGGCGGCGCAGGACGCTGCCGGTCCCGCCTGACGGAGACAGGCCGATGCTGAAATTATTAACCCCTGCGCTGCTGGCTGCCGCTGCTCTGCTGCTACCGCTAGCCGCGGCGACGCAAGACTGGAGCGACCTTACGGCCCGGCAGCAGGAGCTACTGGCCCCACTCGCCGACAGCTGGGATGAGCTGCCTGCGGGGCGCAAGCAGCGGCTGATGGCCGGCAGCGAGCGGTGGGACAACCTGACGCCGCAGCAGCAAACCGCGGCGCGGGACCGTATGAACCGCTGGAAGAATCTGCCGCCGGAGCAGCAGGCGCGGGTGCGCGAGCGCTTCGAGCGCTTTCAGAACCTGAGTCCGGAGCAGCAGGCGCGGCTGCGCGCCGCCCGGCAGCGATTCCGCAACCTGCCGCCGGAACAACGCGCAGCGCTGCGGCAGCGGTTTAATAAACTTTCGCCTCAGGAACGTACGCAAATGCGCCAGCGCTGGCAATCCATGACGCCCGAGCAGCGGCAACAGATGCGCCAGCGAATGCAGGACATGACGCCGGAACAGCGCCAGCAGATGCGGCAGCGGTGGCTGGAGGAGTCGCCGGAAGCCGACTAGCGGTGGCGTCGTGACGGCCCGATTCACATGGCGTGCCGATGCCACTGCTGCATAATGCGCTGACGTCATTCGCCACCCGGACCCGCTTTTGAGTCACCAACCCAGGAAAAGATTCGGCCAGAACTTTCTGCACAGTCCGGGCGTCATCAGGCGCATTATCGATGCGCTGAACCCGGCGCCGGACGACCATTTTGTCGAGATCGGTCCGGGTCAGGGCGCGATTACCCAGCCGCTGAGCCAGCGCGCCGGCCGTCTGGACGTGATTGAGATCGACCGTGATCTGGCCGCCGCGCTGGCGGCCACGCCCTGGGCGAGCGCGATCCACATTCACACCGCCGATGCCCTCACCGTCGACCTCGCGACACTGGCGAGCGGTCCGGCCTCGCTGCGGCTGGCCGGCAACCTGCCGTACAACATCTCCACCCCGCTGCTGTTTCACATGCTCGACCAGCAGCGCTGGTGGCGGGATGCGCACGTGATGCTGCAAAAGGAAGTCGTCGAACGCATGGCGGCCGCACCGGGCAGTCGCGTGTACGGTCGGTTAACGGTGGCGCTGGCAGCGCGCTGCGAGGTCACTGAGCTGTTTACGATTAAGCCCGGCGCCTTTCGCCCGGCGCCACGGGTGCAGTCTGCCTTTGCGCGCCTTACCCCCCTGCCCGCACCGCTCATTGCCGCCACCGCGGCACCGGCTTTTGATGCCCTGCTGCGCGCGGCTTTTGGCCAGCGTCGCAAGCAACTGGTCAACAGTCTCGAAACGCTGCTGTCTGCGGCGGAAATCGAAAAGTGCGGGGTCGACCCCACGAACCGACCCGAACAACTCGACGTCCACGCATTTGTCGCGCTCGCCAACGCTGTCGTTAGCAATGGCAGTCGATTGGGCTAGAATACCGCGCATGAACAATGACCTGATCAAGCTCGGCGCGAGCATCCGCGTCGAGGCCATCTCCTGCTACCTGGCGGAACAGTCGCAGCCCGACGACCGGCGCTTTGTGTTTGCGTACACGATCAATATCTACAACGCCGGCGACGCCACGGCGCAACTGCTAACCCGGCACTGGCTGATTACCGACGCGGACGGGCGGGTGCAGGAAGTGCATGGCGACGGGGTGATTGGCGAGCAGCCGCATATCAAGCCGGGCGAGACGCACACCTACTCCAGCGGCGCCGTGCTCGAAACCCCGGTCGGCACCATGGAGGGCCGCTACGGCATGGTGTCGGCGGATGGCGTCCAGTTTGATACCCCGATACCCGTTTTCAGTCTCGCCGTGCCGGGGGTACTGAACTAGCGGCATGGCGGTCTACGCAATCGGCGACGTGCAGGGCTGCTACGACGAACTGCGCGAGTTGCTCGACAAACTCAAGTTTGACCCCGCTGCTGACCAAGCCTGGTTCGTGGGTGACCTCGTTAACCGCGGGCCCAAGTCGCTGGCAACCCTGCGGTTTGTCAGGGACCTGGGGGATGCCGCCGTGTGTGTGCTGGGCAACCATGATCTACATTTGCTGGCCCTGCTGTTAACCAAAGAGCCGCGCCTCGCCGATGACGCGATGCCCGACGTGCAGCGCGCCGACGACCGCTTTGAGCTGGCCGACTGGCTGCGCGCGCAGCCGCTGGCGCACTACGACAAGAAACTGAAAACGCTGATGGTGCATGCCGGCGTGCCGCCGCAGTGGACATTGGACGCGACGCTGGAACACGCCGCCACGGTGGAAGCGATACTGCGCGGCAAGAAACCGCAGAAACTGCTGAAACGGATGTACGGCGCCACGCCGAATATCTGGTCGGACGAACTGGAGGGTTACGACCGGCTGCGCTTTATTGTCAACGCACTGACCCGCATCCGCTTTTGCACCGCAGCCGGCAAGCTGGATTTCAAGGCCAAACTGGCGCCGGGCATGGAGTCACGCAAGCTGATCCCGTGGTTTGACCTACCCGAGCGGCAGATCCGCAAGACGCGGATCGTGTTTGGCCACTGGTCAACGCTGGGCTATCACGAAGCCGATAACGTGCTGGGGCTCGACACCGGCTGTGTGTGGGGCGGTCGGTTAACGGCCGAACGCCTGGACGCGTTCAGCCAACCGGTGCAGGTCAAGAGCCGCCAGCCGCGCAAGTTCTAGCGCTCATCGGGCGGCGGCCCGTCGCTTTCGCGCACGGCCGCCAGCAGTTCGGTCAGCGAGCGCGCCGGAAGGCCGCACTGCGACCCTTGGCACACGTACGCGCAACACGCGTCGCCCGCAGCCCGCTGCGCCAGCCCCGCGGGCAAGCCGTCGGCGTCCGCGGGGATCGCAAAAATCAGGCGCCGCGGTGCGTACACCGCGGCAACGGTGTGCGCCCACGCCTCCGCCTCGGCGCGGACACCGCGTATCACGATAATCTCCGGGGGGTGCAGGTACTCCTCCAGGGCAGTGATGAGTGCCGCATGCCCGTGCGGGAACTCTTCCATGGCCGCCTGCGCCGCGCGCAGCGTGGCTTCGGCCGCGGCCAGGTAGCGCGGCGCGCCAAGCAGGTGGCCGAGCCGTCCCAGCGCCCGGGCCGCCACGCCATTGCCGGACGGCAGCGAGTCGTCGCTGAAACTGCGGGTGCGATGCGCCAGCTGCTCGTGATCACGCGCTGTAAAATAAAAACCGCCGCGCTCGGTATCGGCAAACTCCTCCAGCAGCGTGTCGGCCAGCGCGATGGCGAACTGCAGGTGGTCATCATCCCAGCGGGTCTGCAGCAGCTCGAGCAGCGCGTCCAGCAACAACGCATAGTCGTCCAGATAGGCCGGCAACCGCGCCTGACCTGCGGTGTAGCAGGCCAGCAGCCGGCCCTCCACCCACAGCTCGCGGCGCAGGAACGCCACCGCGGCCGCGGCGGCATCCAGCAGGTCGGCACGGTCGAGCGCGCGCCCGGCCAGCGCCAGTCCGCGCACCGTGAGCGCATTCCAGGCCGTGAGCTGCTTGGCGTCGCGGGCCGGCCCGACGCGCTCATTGCGCGCGCGCAGCAGCACCTCGCAGCCGGCCTCGAGCAGGGCGCGCGCCCGCGACTCGGGCACGCCCGCCGCCGCCGCCGCGGTGGCCAGGTCGGCGCGCACGCGCAGGTGCCAGCGGTCAGCGAAATTGGGCGGGCCGTCGAGCCCGAAGCGGCGCGCAACCACCGCCGCGGCCGCGGGCTCCAGCAGCTCGGCCACCGCGGCCGGCGTCCACGCATAAAACGCGCCCTCGCCGCCTTCTGAGTCCGCGTCGAGCGCCGCGTAGAAACCGCCGGCCGGACTGCGCATGTCGCGCAGCAGCCAGTCGGCCGTGGCCGCGGCGGCAGCCCTGAAGGTATCGTCGCCGCTGGCTTGCCACAGCTGTGCCAGCAGCGCCAGCAGCGCGCCGTTGTCGTAGAGCATCTTCTCGAAATGGGGCAGACCCCACTCGCGATCCACCGCATAGCGAAAAAACCCGCCGCCAAGCTGGTCGAACACCCCGCCCTCGACCATCCGGGTGAGCGTCAGCGCCACCATAAACAGCGCCTGCACATCGGGCTCGGGGCTGTGCGCACTCGCCCGCCAGTGGCGCAGCAAGTACTCGAGGCTGCTGGGGTGCGGAAACTTGGGCGCGTTGCCAAAGCCGCCCCACTCCGCATCAAAGTTGCTCGCCAGCTGCCGGCGCAGGCCGTCCAGCGGGGCCCGCGTCAATGCCGCCCCGGCCGGCGCCTCCGGGCCCTCCAGGGCC
Organism: Gammaproteobacteria bacterium; assembly: GCA_036351295.1. GTDB lineage: Bacteria > Pseudomonadota > Gammaproteobacteria > Steroidobacterales. Next base: position 15,618 of record JAZBOT010000164.1, read on the forward strand.
GCCATGGCGCGCACGACGGCAGCCGCCTGCTCGGCCAGCTCCGCCTGGTGCGCCGCGAAGTACTGCGCCACCTGCAGCAGCAGATCGGTAAATGCGGGCATGCCGTGCAGCGCGTCTTTGGGGAAATAAGTGCCGGCAAAAAACGGCTGCTGATTATCGGGCAGCAGAAACACCGTTAACGGCCAGCCGCCGTTGCGCCGCGTAATGAGCTGATGTGCCGCCTGGTAAATCTTGTCGATATCCGGGCGTTCCTCGCGGTCGACCTTGACGTTGATGAACAGCCGGTTCATGACCGCCGCCGTCGCCGGGTCGGCAAACGACTCGTGCGCCATCACGTGGCACCAGTGACAGGCCGAGTAGCCGATGGACAGCAAGATCGGTTTGTTCTCGGCCCGCGCCGCCGCCAGCGCCGCCGGGCCCCACGGGTACCAGTCCACCGGATTGTCGGCATGCTGCAGCAGGTAGGGGCTGGTTTCTGAGCTCAGGCGGTTGATGGCGTTCTCGTCAGGGTGCGCGGCCAGCGCCAATGATAAGCGATCAGCCCGGGGTTGCCGATGACAAGTGCGGATTACCCCCGGCTGCGATGCTAAACTTGCCGCGTGTTCGTCTACCCCGAAATAGATCCCATCGCCATCGCCATCGGCCCGCTGGCCATCCGCTGGTACGGGCTGATGTACGTCATTGGCATCCTCGGCGGCTGGTGGCTGGGCCGCGTGCAGGCACGGCGGCCGTGGTCGCCGCTGACCGTCGAGCAGGGGGACGACCTGGTCACCTGGATTGCGCTCGGCGTCATCCTGGGCGGCCGCGTCGGCTCAGTGCTGTTTTACAACTTCGGCGATTTTGTGCAGAACCCGCTGATGCTGTTCCAGATCTGGAAAGGCGGCATGTCGTTTCACGGCGGCTTTTTGGGCGTGGCGCTGGCGCTGTGGCTGTTCAGCCGCAAGGCCGGAGTGGCGTTTTTTGCCGTCACCGACATGATCGCGCCGGTGGTCACCGTGGGCCTCGGCGCCGGGCGCATCGGCAACTTTATTAACGGCGAGCTGTGGGGCAAACCCACCGACGTGCCGTGGGCCGTGGTTGTCAACGGCGTGCCGGTGCACGCCTCGCAGCTGTACGAAGCCTGCCTGGAA